>JAZSHW010000115.1:0-14998 GCA_045533495.1 Ruminiclostridium sp.
AGTACGCCGGGTACTACGGGGTAATCGGGGAAATGTCCCTTGAACCAGAATTCGTCCTCATTCATATACTTTGTAGCCACTACGCTGACCCCCGGTACCATTTCTTCAATGGTGTCTATAAGCATAAAGGGATCTCTGTGGGGGATTATCTCCATTATCTGTTCTTTATTCATTAAAGGCATAATATTTTTCCTTTCTTAAGAGAGCATAATGAGAGGCTGACCGAATTCTACCGCTTCGCCATCCTTTACAGCGATAGCAGTAACAACGCCTGACTTATCAGCGAGTACCTCGTTCATAACCTTCATACTTTCAACGATGCACACTACATCGCCCTCGTTTACTGTGTCGCCTACCTTTACAAAAGGAGCCTTGTCAGGTGCGGGAGCAGCATAGAATGTACCTACGATAGGACTTGTGATGCTCTTGCCCTGTGCTGTGGGAACCGCTTCCTGAACCGCCTCAGAAACGGGGGTTGCAGGAGCTGTAGCCATACCCATAGCCATAGGAGGCATAACGGGCATAGGGGGCATGGGACGGGGTTCGGGATGCTTCTGTCCCAGCTCTAATTCAAATTTATCGTTCTTTACGCTTATATAACCGAGTCCGCTTTCCTTCATCACTGCGATAAGCTCTTTTACTGCGGATATAAGCTCGTTCTTTTCAAACTGCATAATGTTTAAATCCTTTCAGTCGTTGTTGTCAGTCTTCTACGGGTGCAAAGGCGATACAAGCATTATGACCGCCAAAGCCTAAGGAGTTGCTGAGTGCACCTGTTATCTTCATCTTTCTTGTACCCTCCGCCACATAGTCAAGATCACATTCGGGATCTGCTGTCTTATAGCCGAGTGTCCGGTGTACCATTTCGTTCTTTATCTGTAAAGCTGTAGCAACCGCTTCAACACCGCCTGCCGCACCTAAAAGGTGGCCTGTCATGGACTTTGTGGAGTTTACTGCGATGTTCTTGGCATGATCGCCGAAGCAGATCTTGATTGCCGCTGTTTCTGTCTTGTCATTCATAGGTGTTGATGTGCCGTGAGCGTTGATGTAGTTGAAAGTATCAGCACTTCTGCCTGATTCTGCTACTGCAAATTCCATAGCCTTTGCACCGCCCTTGCCCTCAGGGTCGGGGCTGGTTTCGTGATAAGCGTCACAGGTTGCACCGTAGCCTATTACTTCAGCATAAATCTTCGCACCTCTTGCCTTTGCGTGCTCGTATTCTTCTAAAATTACTACGCCGCATCCGTCGCCGAGTACAAAGCCGCTTCTTTCAGCGTCGAAAGGAATACTTGCCTTATCGAGATCGGTGGATCTTGTTACTGCGTGCATATTATTGAAGCCTGCATAAGCAAAGCCGATAGACGCCTTTTCTGTACCGCCTGCGATTGCACAATCCATATAGCCGTGCTTTATAGCGTGGAAAGCCTCGCCGATTGCGTGTGTGCCGCTTGCACAGGCTGACACTGCACAGAAGTTTGCACCCTTGAAGCCTGTTCTTATAGCAACAGTGCCTGCAGGCATATTGCCTATCATCTTAGGGATAGTGAAAACTGATACTCTCTTGTTGCCCTTGTTGTGATAAGCCAGCATTTCTTCCTGGTTTGTTTCGATACCGCCGATACCGCTGCCGATGATAACGCCGCATCTGTAGGGGTCAAGATCCTTAAAGTCAGTGCCTGCATCTTCAATAGCCTTAAGAGAAGCATATACCGCATACTGTGTAATTATGTCAGTTCTGCGAAGCTCCTTCTTATCAAAATATTCTTCTGCACTAAAGTCCTTTACAAGTGCCTTTACATTTGTTTCTTCAGTCTGACCGGGAAACCATTCTTCAAGTGTAAAGCCGTGCTTACCTGCAACAAGACTGTTCCAGAATTCTTCAACACTGTTTCCGATAGGGCTTACTACCCCAAGACCTGTTATAACTACTCTCTTCATTTATATATTCCTTTCTTTGTTACATTGAAAGTCCGCCGCTGATCTCGATAACCTGACCTGTTACATAGCTTGCGTCAGGGGAAGCAAGGAAGGATACAACGCCTGCAATTTCATTTACCTCTCCGTATCTCTTCATAGCGATCATACTTAAAATGGAGTTCTTCACTTCATCAGAAAGCTTATCTGTCATAGGAGTGCTGATAAAGCCCGGCGCTACAGCATTACAGGTGATGCCTCGTGAACCGAGTTCCTTTGCAGTAGTCTTTGTCATACCGATTACAGCCGCCTTACTTGCGGAATAGTTCATCTGTCCTGCGTTGCCGTAAAGACCTGCAACAGAGGAAACATTGATTATTCTGCCGCTTCTCTGCTTCATCATTACTGAGCCTGCGAATTTTGTCATATTGAATACACTCTTCTGGTTTACCGCTATTACAAGGTCAAAGTTTTCTTCGCTCATTCTTGCAAGGAGTCCGTCACGTGTGATACCTGCATTGTTTACAAGTACGTCGATACTGCCAAAGCGATCCTTTACCGCCTTTACCATATCTGCACACTGCTGATGGTCAGATACATCCGCCACATACTTTTCGCACTCTACGCCAAGTGCCTTTATGTCATCCATAATGCTGTTATCTTCAAACATTGCGTCCGAAATGTCGTTTAATGCGATGTTGTAGCCGTCCTTTGCAAGTCTTAATGCGATTGCCGCACCAATACCTCTTGCTGAGCCTGTTATAATTGCTGTTGCCATAGTTGTTTTCCTTTCGTTTCTTTTAATATGTAATAACTCTCTGATTTCTATATGTTAAAGCTTTCGCTTTAATTTCATTTTCCTAAGGTGGATAAGAGTCTGTTCAACTCGTATCTTCCTTTTATTTTATGGCTGTGATAAACCTCCTGCCAGAGCCTTTTGTCCGCCTTCTTTTCAGTAAGTCTCTTAAAGGTCTCCATAAAGGAGCACACCGTCAGATTGAGGGCGTTTTTATCCTTTACCGTCCTGCTGTGCTTTGCATAGATAAGCAGTTCCACATAATGCGGCATAAATATATAATAGAGTACTGATATCCTGCCTTTTCTGTTTTCGGTTTCCTTAAGAATTTCCTTAACTGCCATTCCGTCCTCTGTCAGTCTGCTTTCCGACTGCAAAGCAATATCAAGGCTTCTCACAGGAACACGAATAAGATAATAACCGTCGCTGTTATAATTTTTCGAGGTTATCACTACAGATTTGAAGTTTCTCTGCTTTTTCATATCAGTACTCTCCTTGTTTTTCCGTTCAGAACATTTATCTGTTAAGAAGCTTTTCAGCTTCGGCAAACATTTCTTCGATCATTTCGCCTGCAGGCTGAATTTTCTTTACCATACCTGCAATAGCGCCGCAGAGGAATGAACCTTCTTCAAGATTACCATCCTGAACAGCCTTACGGAGTGAACCTAAAGTAATCTGTTCAAACTCGTCAGGGGTGATAGAGCCGTTTGCTTCGCCGCTGGCAAGTCTCTTTGAAAACTTTGTCTTTACGTTTCTGCAGGGGTGACCTGTGTATCTTCCTGTTACGATGCTGTCTGTATCCTTTGCATCAACTACGAGCTGTTTATACGTGGGGTGGATCTGACATTCTTCAGCCGCTAAAAAGCGTGTACCTATCTGTACACCCTCAGCACCGAGCATAAAGCTTGCGGCAATGCCTCTGCCGTCTGCTATACCGCCTGCGGCGATAACGGGGATGCTTACTGCGTCTACTACCTGGGGTACAAGGCACATTGTAGTATTTTCACCAATGTGACCGCCTGATTCTGTACCCTCGGCGATAACTGCCGCCGCACCGCTTCTTTCCATTCTCTTTGCAAGAGCGACACTCGGTACTACGGGGATAACCTTTACGCCTGCATTGTTCCAGCCTTCCATAAATTTACCGGGATTGCCTGCACCTGTTGTTATAACGGGTACCTTTTCGTCAATTACAAGCTGAGCTAAATCCTCAGCGTTGGGTGACATAAGCATAATATTTACACCAAAGGGCTTGTCTGTAAGCTCCTTACAGCGTCTTATCTGATCTCTTAAATAATCAATGGGAGCGGAGCCGCCTGCGATAAGACCAACGCCGCCTGCATTGGAAACTGCCGCCGCTAATGTGCTTTCTGCTATCCACGCCATACCGCCCTGAAATACGGGATACTTTATTCCTAAAAGTTCAGTTATTCTTGTTGTCATATTGTTAAGTCCTTTCAAATATTAATATTCAAATATGCATGCTCCGTAGGTAAGACCTGCACCAAAGCCTACAAGGCAGATCTTCATTCCTCTTTCAAGTCTGCCGCTTTCCATAAGCTCCGCAAGTCCGACAGGTATGCAGGCACTGGAGGTATTTCCGTGATTTTCAAGGTTTGTAAACACCTTGCTGTCATCAACCTTCATCTTCTTTAAAGCCGACTGGATGATACGGATATTTGCCTGGTGAGGTATCACGAGGTCGATATCGTCTATAGTAAGACCTGATTTGTGTAACACCTTATCTACGGCATTTGCCATAGCGTCAACTGCGAATTTATAAACCGCCTTGCCGTCCATCTGTAAATAACACTGCTTTTCGGGAGTGTCAATAAGCTCACTAAATACCTCGTTGCCGTTAAACTTCGGGAAGTTGGGCTTGTAGTTTGCCTTGCAGTAAAGCGCCTCAAACATATCGCCCTCAGCACCGAGAATAGAATAGTAGGGCTTGCCTTCTCCCTTTTCAACTACAACAGCACCTGCTCCGTCTCCGAAAAGAATACAGCTTCCTCTGTCGTTATAGTCTACCTGAGAGGAAAGTCTCTCGCTGGAAACTATAAGAATTGTTTTATAATCCCCTGTTGCAAGATAGTTTCTTGCAATGTCAAGGGCGTTTATAAAGCCTGTGCAGGCTGTGTTGATGTCTATACAGGGACAACCCGTTGCACCTATCTGCTTTTGTACAAGACAAGCCATATTGGGATAATAAAAATCAGGTGAGCAGGTGGATACTATTATAAAGTCGATATCTTCAGCAGTCTTTCCTGAATTTTTGATAGCCGCCTTTGCCGCCTCGGCCGCCATCTGATAATTTGCCTTGTCGGGACTCATAAGACGTGTCTTTATACCCGTTCTTGAGCTTATCCATTCATCCGATGTGTCAATGAACTCTGTAAGCATCTCATTTGTCATAGCGAATGAGGGGTTGTAGCTGCCCGCCCCTAAAATCGTAATTCCGTTCATGATACTTCCTTTCCCTATCGCTTGATGCGATATTGCGTTTATTTTATCTATTTCAATATTGATTTTACTGATTTTTTGTTGTATAATAAAGCAGATATAAGCAGAGTATTCTGCTTTGTGCAACGTATAAAATAATAGTACACTATTAATTTTACATTAATATTAACGGGCTTGTCAACAAAAAAACAGGTCGGTAATGCGGAAAAATGTAAAAAAACCGAAAAAAATTAAAATAATTTGCACGATTTAAAAATTTTTATTAAAAAGGAGACATAAAAAATGGCAGATACTTCCAAGACAATATTTTTATTTTCAGGTCAGGGCTCACAGTATAAGGAGATGGGTAAGGAATTATATGATAATATCCCCGATTGCAAAAAGGTGCTCGAAATAGCAGAAAGCGTTCTTTCAATGCCTCTTGGCAATATTATCTTCAACGGCGAAGAAAGTGAGCTTTCACGCACAGTAGTGTCCCAGCCTGCAATTCTTGCAATGTCACTTATGGCACTTGAAGCGGTAAAGACAAAGGGTATAGACGCATCTGCCGTTGCAGGTCACTCCCTCGGTGAATATGCGGCAATGGCGGCAAGTGGAATGTTAAGCTATGAAGAAGCTTTCAGAGCTATAAAATACCGTAGCGAGGCTATGGAAAAGGCGGCAAACGCAAACCCGGGCGGTATGGCGGCAGTTTTAGGCCTTACTGCAGAAGCTATTGAAGAGGTCTGCAAGGAAATTGAGCAGAGCGGCGACTATATCACTCCCGTAAACTATAACTCCCCTGCTCAGACTGTTATCGCAGGTACCGTAGACGCTCTTGCAAAGGCAGAAGAATTACTCTCGGCAAAGGGTGCAAAGAGAATAGTAAGACTTGCAGTGTCAGCGGCTTTCCATTCAAAGCTTATGGTATCCGCATCTGAAGAATTCAAGGAAAAGGCACAGGATATAAAATTCAGCGTGCCTGAAAAATCATTCTACTGCAACGTTTACGGCAATAAGCTGACTGATTTTTCTGATATGCCTTCATACCTTGCAAAGCACATCTGCTCACCCGTAAGATTTACTGACGAGCTTGCTTGCATAAAGGCTGACGGATACGAAAACTACATTGAGCTTGGCCCCGGTAAGGTGCTTACAGGTCTTGTAAAGAAGACTCTTGACGGTGTAAATGCTCTTAATGTAGAAAACATAAAGACGCTCGAAAAGGCGGCTGAGCTTTAATGGAAACTATACTCGGTTTTGATTTTGCCATTCTCGATTTTATAAGAGAAAATATTACAAATCCCGTACTTGACATTATTATGAGGATAATAACAGGTAGCGGTAACGCAGGCATAATATGGATAGCGGCGGCTTTACTCTGTCTTATCTTTAAAAAGACACGAAAAGCAGGAATGTGTATGGCTATTGCCCTGATACTCGGACTTGTTATCTGTAATCTCACCTTAAAGCCGATAATTGCCCGCCCAAGACCCTTTATGCTCAGAGAAGAAATAGAGCTTGTAATATCCGCTCCATCGGGATTTTCGTTCCCCTCAGGACATACTGTATCAAGCTTTGCCGCAGCTGTGGGACTTTTCATATATCACAAAAAGCTTGGCATAGCGGCTCTTATCTGGGCAATACTTGTAGCCGTTTCAAGACTGTATATGTATGTGCACTACCCCACCGATGTGCTTACAGGAATAGTTATAGGCATACTTTGTGCAGTTGTCGCTATGATAATTGTTAATAAAATTTATGAGCCTTTAGCAGTCAGACTCGCTACACTTATTAAAAACAAACAGGAGAAGAACTGATATGAAGATCTACGGAATTTTAGGCTACCCCTTAGGGCATAGCTTATCCCCTCAGATACACAAAAGGCTGTTTGCCTTATCCGGTATAGAGGCGGAATATAAAATTTTCGAGATACCCTCTGAGCAGTTAAAGGCAGAATATGCTATGCTCAAAAGTACAAATGGTTTTAATATCACTATTCCGCATAAAATAGATATAATAGATCTCTGCGATAAGCTTGACGATACCGCAAACCGTTATACCAGCGTAAACTGTATTGATATAAAGGACGGAAAAGTCACAGGCTACAACACCGACTGCGTAGGCTTTACATTATCCGTAAAGGCTATGGGGGCTACCCTTTCAGGAAAAACTCTTATGCTTGGTTGCGGTGGCGTCGGCAGAATGATAGCTATAGAAACTGTCAGAAACGGCGGCGATATAACTATAGCAGTAAGAGAACAGGGTATGGAGACAGCAAAGAGAATGTGCGAGGAGCTTAAAGCCTTCCGCCCTGATGTAAAGGCAGATTGTTGTCTGCTTGAAGATATAAATGGCGATTATTCTCTCACAGTCAATGCAACACCCGTTGGTATGTATCCGAAGACAGAATTTTCTCCCATATCCGAAACAGCACTCAATAATATCACCACAAAGAATTTTTACGATGTTATCTACAATCCCCTTGAAACAAAGCTTATGACTATGATGAGAGAAAAGGGCGTAAACGTATCAGGCGGTATGGATATGCTTGTATGGCAGGCGGTGGCTGCTCATACTATCTGGGACGGCTCAGAGTATGACGAAAAGGATATAAAACAGCTTATTGAAGATATGAAGGAGCTGATATAATGAATCCCCTGTATTTATGCGGCTTTATGGGATGCGGAAAAAGCCGTATCGGCAGACTGCTCGCAAAGGAGCTTGCCGCAGTATTTATCGACCTTGACAGATATATTGTCAATAACGAGGGTATGACTATCCCCGAAATATTCGAGAAAAAGGGCGAGCCGTTTTTCAGAGATACTGAGGCTGAGTACATAAAGAATTTTAGCGGCAGGACTGTAGTGGCAACAGGCGGCGGGGCAATGCTCCGTGACGAAACCGCCGAGTTTGCAAGGAAAAACGGCACTGTATTCTTTATAGATGTAAGCTTTGACACCTGCTATAACAGAATAAAGAATGACAGTAACCGTCCGCTTGTGGTAAATAACAGCAGGGATCAGCTTAAAGAAATTTTTGACAGGCGTTTCCCTGTTTATAAGAAAAACAGCGACTATACAATAGACGGTGAAAGAACCGACAAGGAAATAGCAAAGGATATAATTGATATTCTTAAGGAAAACGGAAGGGTATAAATATAATGATACTTTACAACGCCCGTATAGTAACTATGACGGAAAAAAATATTGAAAACGGCTTTATAGAAATCCGTGACGGAAAAATATACAATCTTGGAAATTCAGAAAACAAACCCGATACAGCAGACGAATATATAGACCTTAACGGCAAAACCGTTTATCCCGGCTTTATAGATATCCACAGCCATATAGGTGTGTGGGAGGACGGTCTTGGCTTTGAGGGCGATGACGGCAATGAAGAAACCGACCCTGCAACCCCTCATTTAAGAGCTATTGATATGATAAACCCCCTCGACAGATGCTTCAATGAGGCGGCAAAGGCAGGCGTTACTTCCGTTGTAAGCGGTATGGGTAGTGCCAATGCCATCGGCGGTACATTTTTAGCAATGAAGACAGCAGGTTCTAAAAATATAGATAAGCGAATTATCAAAAATCCTGTAGCTATGAAATTTGCTTTAGGCGAAAATCCCAAAAGCGTCTATAAAGATAAGGATACAGCACCTATTACAAGAATGGCGACTGCGGCTATTATCAGAGAACAGCTTTACAAGGCGAAGAGATATCTTTCCGATATGGAGGAATACAAACGCTTGCAGGGTACAGAGGACGAAGTGGATAAGCCTGACTATGACGCAAAGTGCGAGGCACTTATTCCTCTTCTTAAAAAGGAGATACCTGCTCATTTCCACTGCCACAGAGCAGATGATATATTTACAGCTATAAGAATTTCAAAGGAATTTGATATAAACTACGTGCTTATCCACTGCACAGAGGGTCACCTTATAGCAGATGAATTAAAGGAAGAAAATGCGGTTGCGGTAGTAGGCCCTGTCTTATGTGACAGAAGTAAGCCTGAGCTTCGCAATCATACTATAAAAACAGCAGCGGCACTTAACAAGGCAGGCATAAAATTTGCTATCTGTAACGACCACCCCGTTGTACCTCAGCAGTATCTGCCCTTATCAGCGGCACTCACGGTAAGAGGCGGGCTGTCAGAAGAAAACGCTTTGCGTGCAATTACAGTAAACGCCGCAGAAATTGCAGGAATTTCTGACAGAGTAGGCACTGTAGAAATCGGCAAGGATGCGGATTTAAGCGTGTTTGACACAGATCCTTTAAGTGCCGTAGCAGAGCCTTATATGGTAATAATAGACGGTAAAATTATCTGAAAGGGAGAAATTTTCTATGCGTGAAATTGATGTAAGCGTCATATCCGAAAAGATAAGCGAGCTTTGTATAAAGGCAAATTTATATCTCCCCGATGGAATGAAGGAAAAAATAAGCTCCTGCATTGACTGTGAAAAAAGTCAGCTCTGCAAGGAGGTTTTATCCGATATAGTAAGAAACATCGACTGTGCAAAGGAGCTTGAGATACCCGTATGTCAGGATACAGGTATGGCGGTCATCTTTATGGAGATAGGTCAGGATGTGCATTTTACGGGCGGCAGTCTTGAAAAGGCGATAAACGACGGTGTTGCAAAGGGCTATGTGGACGGTAAGCTGAGACTGTCCGTTGTAGAAGACCCTCTTATGAGAAAGAACACCGAAAACAACACTCCTGCCATTATTCATACAAGAATAGTTGAAGGCGACAGGGTGCATATAATGGTTGCTCCCAAGGGCTTTGGCAGTGAAAATATGAGTGCTGTAAAAATGTTCACCCCGTCAGCCACCCCCGATGATATTATAGATTTTGTGGTACAGACGGTATCAAAGGCAGGCAGTAACCCCTGCCCTCCGATAACAGTCGGAGTTGGTATCGGCGGCGATTTTGAATACTGTGCGGTGCTTTCAAAGAAGGCCCTTTGCAGAGATTTAAATAAACGCAACGAAAATAAATTCTACGCCGATATGGAACAAACGATGCTGGAAAAGATAAATATGCTTGGCATAGGCTCTCAGGGCTTTGGCGGTACTGTGACCGCTCTTTATGTAAATATCGAGCAGTATCCCACCCACATCGCAGGACTGCCTGTAGCGGTAAATATCGGTTGCCATGTAACAAGACACACAGAGATAACAATTTAAACCCTTGATTTATGATATATCTGTTTGCAGATATGAGGAATGATGCTTTGCCCTATCGGGCAAAATGATGTCGCTACGCTGATGGTGGTATCCTATGTTGACAAAATCAGAGATTTTGTCAACTGCCGCAGTTATTGCCAAAGGCAATAACTACTTACCTTCGGTGGATGGATATTTGAAAAGGAGTGTGGAAAATGAATAAAAAAGGAAAAGCCTTATGCCTTCTGCTATCGGTTATATTTATAATTACCGCAGTTTCAGGCTGTAATATGAATATCGGCATAGACTCTGACAGCTTTATCTTTGTTAATGACAAGGGGGCTGAACAAAGTGTTTCTGCCGAGGATATACTGAACTATGTCCCCACAAGAGCTGACGCTATGGGAGAATACTGCAAAAGCTCCCTTTCGGGAAATACTCTTTACATCTACAATGCGGTATCCTTCGCTGTAGATAACGGCTGTACAGAAATCCGCATACCCGAAAAGTATGGTGACAAAGACCCTGCAGAATATATAAAGGCTATAACCTTCTATAGCTGTGACAGTCCTTTTTTAGAGCATAACTACACTGCAGACGGTACTTTCAGACTGACTGAAAATACTGTTCTTGGCAATACAAGCTTTGACTTTTCATTGCCAAGAAACAGCTCTGCCTTTTCAGAGGAAAAGCAGACTGCCTACGAAAAGGCAAAGGAGATTATAAACTCCATGCCTGCCCAGTACATTACCGACGCACAGAAGATGAAGTATCTTTACAGCTATGTAGCACAGAATGTTAAATACATCACGGCGGTAGACGCCTATAACTATAACACAATACCTATCTATGACGCACTTATGACAGACAGTCACGAAACTATATGCGACGGCTTTGCCGATACTCTTTTGATGCTTTTCAATATGGCTGGTATCGAATGCTTTGCCGTTGAGGGCCTTAACAGTAAGAATACAGGTCACGTGGTGGTATGTGCAAAGCTTGATAAACAGTATTACTATTTTGACCCTACAAACGACTCTAACATCTGTGTAAGCGGCTTTAAGCCGGGATTTTACTACGCAATGTCCGATAAGGATCTGAGCTCCTACTTCACAGAAGAAATTGAATTTTCTGACATTCTCCCCGTATGTCCCACAAATAAGGCGAGTGAGCTTGCAGAGGTTATCGCCTCCGGCGATGATGACGCTACAGTAAACAGTGCAAAAGACTTTTTACTCCGTGACGGAGCGGTAAATGTGTATTTCGCCGATACTGTTTCAGACAGCGATAAGGAGAATTTCGGCAGAAAGCTTGCCACTGCCGTTGGTAGTTCTATAGTCAATACAAAGGCAAATAATGTTATCGGATATGCAAAGTACTAAGCAAAAACGATAACAATTCAGTAAATTTGTTGAAATTTCAACAAAAGTGTTGATTTTTTAATGATTATCGTTTATAATGTAATTTAGAAAAAGCAGGAAAAGAAAAAATGGAACTGAACATTGTTCTTGTAGAACCACAGATACCCCAGAACACAGGCAATATTGCCCGCACCTGTGCGGTAACAGGTGCAAGATTACACATAATAAAGCCGATGGGTTTTGCCATTGACGATAAAAAACTAAAGCATGCGGGACTTGATTACTGGCATTATCTTGATATAACCTACTATGACGGTCTTGATGACTTTTTCAGCAGAAATCCCGAAGGCGAATTCTATTATTTCACCACCAAGGGCAGAAACACCTACTGCGACCCACAGTATAAGGACAAGGTCTACATAGTTTTCGGCAGAGAGGACAAGGGACTCCCCGAAGAGCTTTTATATAAAAACAAAAGCCACTGCGTCAGAATACCTATGGGAAACAATATGCGTAGCCTCAACCTTTCAAACAGCGTGGCAATAGGAGCGTATGAGGTGTTAAGACAGTGGGATTTCCCCGAGCTTCAGAATTACGGCAGTCTTACAAAATTTGACTGGAACAGTGTAGAATAAGAAAAACACTTTGTGTTTCTATATAAAGACAAACAAAAGAAAGAAACGTAAGAAAACAGAAAGGAACAAAGCCGATGAAAATTAAATTTATTACCGACAGCTGCAGCGACTTATCATACGAGGACGAAGAAAAGTACGGTATTGACATAATGCCCTTTGATATAACACTCGGAGAAAGAAGTCTTGCTGAGCGAGTTGACTTCACCCCTCAGGAATTTCTTACAATGATAGATAAATCCGAGTTCTTACCCAAGACCTCTCAGATAGTGTCCTTCCGTTTTGAAGAAAAGATATTAAAGTACTATGAAGAAGGTTATGAGGCTATCGTGTTTGTGCTTATCAACTCAACAGGCTCACAGACATACAATAATGCAGTAGCCGCAAAGGAAAACTTGCTTTCTGAGCGTCCTGAAATAGCAGGTATGAGAATTGAAATAGTTGATACCCACTGCTACTCAGTAGGCTACGGCTATCCACTTGTAGAAGCCTGCAAGAAGATAAACGCAGGTCAGAGCCTTGATGTTGTATTAGCATACTTAAATGATATGTTTAATTGTGTTGAAACCTATCTTATAGGACTTGAGCTTCGTCACATGAAGAAGTCAGGCAGAATAAATGCTGCCGCCGCTTTTTTAGGCGAGCTTATGGGCTTAAAGCCGCTTATCTCTCTTATTGACGGCGAAAGTGCGGTTCTTAAAAAGAGTCGTGGTGATAAAAAGGCTATTGCTGATGCTGTAGAGTACATCTCATCAAGAGCAAAGCCCGGCACTCCCTGGCAGTTCTTACGCACCACCGAAAAGGAAATTGAAGATGAATTCATAAAGCAATATACCGCAAAGGTCGGACAGCCTCCCGCAATGATAAGCTATGCAGGTGCGGCGGTTGCCTCCAACACAGGACCGCATACCCTCGGCATAGTTATCCGTGGCGAAGCAAGAAGATGAAGCGTGCCACTGAAGCGTGCCGCTTCGGGCGATTCCTGCCTTTAAAAATTTTCATCTTTGCGAAGTAAAGCAAAACGGCAGGAGAACAAATCTGCTATAAACCATCACACTTGTAATCACAAAAATATCCCCGCCTGAAAAGGTGGGGATCGTTTTTTATTCTTCCGTTTCTTTAGCTTCAACCACAAGCTTTTTGTATATCTGTCCGTAAACTATCGTCGTGATCACAAAGGTTATCATATCAGATACAAGTTGTGAGCCTACAACGCCGTAAATTCCGAGGAAGTGATTTGCTACAAGTAATATCGGGATATATACCAGTCCCTGACGGCATACTGCAAGTAAAAGGGATTCTTTTCCCTTGCCCATAGCCTGCAGACAGAAATTCTTCTGGAAGTTTGATATCATAAAGGGAGTTGCAAGGCAGGCTATTCTTAAAAAGTCCTTACCGTAAGCTATTGTGGTAGCGTCGCCTATAAAGATTCTTACTATAGGCTCTGCGAATATTTCAAACAGCAGTATGCATGTACCTGCCATAATCATACCTGTAAGCTGTGACGCCTTTATAAAGCTGTTCATTCGCTTATAGTTCGCCGCCGCATAGTTGTAGGCCACAAGCGGCATCATACCCTGACAAAGTCCCATACCGATATTCAGCGGCAGCATATCTATCTTTACAACTATACCTAAAGCCGCAAGCTCAATATCGCTGTGACCGGAGGCTAAATTGTTCTTAAGTATCGCCGCTGTTGCCGCAAGCATTGCGGAAAGGGTTGAAGGAAGACCTATTGCAAAAACAGAGCCTATTGATGACTTTGATGGTATCATAAGTTTAGGCGATATAGTCAGCACCGATTTTTTTCTGAGCCTTATAAATTCTATAAGGAAGTACAAAAGTGCGATGACATTTGAAAGCATTGTAGCTATTGCCGCACCTGTAACTTCATTTCCCGGGGGAAGTACAACAAACATAAATATCGGGTCAAGTATGATATTCATAACACCGCCAAGGGCAAGTCCGAAGCTTGATTTACCCGAATATCCCGCACTACGCAGTAAATGTGACATAGCAACGCTTACTATCATCGGTATACCACCGATAAATACAGTATAGAACACATACTCTCTGCAATATCCTATTGTGTTTTCTGACGCACCGAGCAGATAGGACATCGGATCTGCAAAAAGCAAAGCACATACCGAGAATATTACCGCAATGAAAAGTGAGCCATAAAAACTGAAGGAGCAGACCTTTTTAGCTTCTTCCTCTCTTCCTACGCCAAGCAATCTTGATAAAAGACTGCCGCCACCCACACCAAAGAGGTTTGTAAGAGCACTCATTACAAAAAACACATTTCCGACAACGCTTGCCGCCGCCACTTTATAAGGGTCGTCGGTCATACCGATGAATATGGTATCCGCCATATTATATATCATCGAAATAAGCTGGCTTATGATTGTCGGTATCGCCATTGCCGCAAGGGCTTTTCTTATCGGGGCGTTTTCAAAAAGTTCCTTTTTTTCGTTCATTATTATCTCTTTTCTATTCCTGATTTATACGCAAAAGGGGATGTAAAAAAAGCGCAGACCGCATAAACCTATATAAACTAAGGATTTTTGTAAAGCCAAAGCCTGTTAAAAGTCCCCAAAATTCTATAAAAAACAAAAAATCAAGATTTTTCGTTTTTTATGCTACAAACAAACTTCGCCACTCGGCGTACTTTTGTACGCCGTCGGGTAA
>JAZSHW010000047.1:0-7111 GCA_045533495.1 Ruminiclostridium sp.
TTTAAAAGTGAAGTTTCGTGCTTCGCACGAAGTTATGTTTTTTCCTTCTGAAAAAGTGATGTTCGGCTACGCCGAGTGATGTTTCTGCCTGCGGCAAAAGTTGTGGTATCCGCCTGTGGCGGATGAATTCGAAAAGAGGCACGCCTCAGGCTTTTCTCTTTCTCTTGAAATTCTTTTCCCAGTTTTCGATTATCTTTGTTTCTGCTCTTTCTAATGCAAGGGCGTTTTCGGGGACATCCCTTGTAATTGTAGAGCCTGCACCGGTGGTTGCATTATTCCCGATTTTAACAGGCGGTACAAGGTTTGTATTGCAACCGATAAAGCAATGATCTCCTATAACCGTTCTGAATTTGTTTATACCGTCATAGTTTGCGGTAACGCATCCGCAACCGAAGTTTACATCCTTACCCACATCGCTGTCACCCACATAAGTAAGATGTGCAATGCAGGTAGCAACACCGATTTCGGAATTCTTGACCTCCACAAAGTCGCCTATTCTTATCTTGCTGTGAAGCTTTGTGCCGGGACGAAGATGTACAAAAGGACCTGCCTTTACATCATCGTCAATTTCGGTATCGTAAGCGTGAACATTGTCAAGGGCTACTTCATTTCCGATAATGCAGTTTTCTATATAGGAGTTAGGGCCGATTTCACAATTTTTGCCTATAACCGTCTTACCCTTTAAAATAGTGCCGGGGAGTATTACCGTATCTGCGCCCACCTTTACATCCTTGCCGATAATGATACCATCGGATAAGGGGATTTCCACGCCGTTATCCATAAGCTTATCAAGCACCATATCACGGGCAGTCTTATTGAGCTGGGAGAGCTGACTGCGGCTGTTAGCACCCAGTACCACGTTGCTGTTTCCTGCTGTGTATACGCCCTTCTTATCTGCAAGGGCTACCGTATCTGTAAGATAATATTCATTTGCCGCATTGTTACAGGTGAGGGAATTTAAAAGCCCAGACAGCTTTTCAGCTTTAAACCAGTAGATACCTGAATTTATTTCCGTTACTGCTTTCTGCTCTTCATTGCAGTCCTTCTGTTCGGTAATGCCGATGAATTTGCCATCTTCCTTTATTATTCTGCCATAGCCGAATGGGTTATCAACAACAGCTGAAACAACGGTAACATCGTTATCCTGTTCCTTGTGGTAAGCGTAGGAGTTTTCGATAGTTTCTTTATCAATAAAGGGAGCGTCACCGCAGGCTACCATAAGGTCGGCATTTTCCTTTGCCGCTTCGTCAATAAGAGCCTTAGCCATCATAACAGCGTGACCTGTACCCTTTCTTTCACTCTGGGTAAAGGTAGGGTAATTTCCACGGGAAGAGAGATATTCTTCCACCATTTCCTTGCTGTTGCCGACTACTACACCTATCTTTTCTGCTCCTGCTTCTTCTGCGGCATCCAGCACCCAGCCGAGCATAGGATAGAAAAGCACCTCTAAAAGAACTTTTGGCTTTTCGGACTTCATTCTCTTGCCGTCGCCTGCGGCAAGTACAAGACAATATTTTTTTGACATATCACAGATCTCCTGTCACAAATTTTCTTCCATATAATTATATTCTAACACATTCTGAAGATTTTTTAAAGTGCTTTTGTGAAATAATTGCATTTTTATCAGTTGTGTGGTAAAATAAAAATATATGTGTCGTAAAATTGTACTTCACGAAAGGAAAAAATCATGGCTGACAAGAAATTTATTGAAAAGGTAAAGGAGCTTGCATCTGACAAGGAGATAGGCGAGCTTTTACAAAGCAATGAAAAGGAATATATCTTTGCCGCTTGCTTTAAGGCTACCGAAAAGCATTTAGGCATCACACCCTACGACGAGCAGTTATACGCCGCTTATGAGTTGAGCGACGGCAATATAATCGAAATGAAAACAGGCGAGGGCAAGACGCTTTCTGCAGTCTTTGCCGCTTGCTATCACGCAAAAAACGGTGGTAAAGTCCATATACTTACCTTCAATGATTATCTTGCAAAGCGTGACTATAACTGGATGAAGCCTATATACGATGAGCTTTCCGTAACTGTCGGCTTTGTGACAGGCGGTACAGAAAAGGCGGAAAGACAGGCGGCATATAAATGCAACGTGCTTTATATCACCGCAAGAGAATGTGGCTTTGATTTTCTCCGTGACTTTGTTGCTGATAAGCAGGAGGACACAGTTCAGCAGGGCTTTGATTTTGCTATAGTTGACGAAGCGGACAGTATAATGATAGACGAGGGACGAGTACCTCTTGTAATAGCAGGTCAGACTGCAGTTATACCTGATGAGGATATCCCTGCAATATATAATGAAGTAAGTCAGTTTGCAGAGGAAGACTACGAAAAGGACGAAGAGCAGGGGACTATCTACCTTACCCCGTCAGGCGAAGATAAATGCGAGGAGCTTTTCATCACAGACGGCTCAGGTCTTTATGAACTGGAAAACAACGCTCTTTTAACAAAGATAACCGACTGCTTAAAGGCGTGCTATCTTTTAAAGAAGGACGTTCACTATATAGTTAAGGATGAAAATATCCGCATTATTGACGAGTTTACAGGCAGAGCCGCAGAAAACAGACGTTATCCCGGTTCGCTTCAGGCGGCGGTAGAAGCGAAAGAGGGTATTACAGCTACCACCCGTGGCGTAATAATGGGAGTTGTACCTATCCAGTTCTTCTTAAGACAGTATGAACATCTTGCGGGTATGACAGGTACTGCAAAAAGCTCTGAGGAGGAATTTGAAAAGCTCTACGGACTAAGGGTAAGCGAGATAACAACCCATTCTCCCTGCAAGAGAACAGACCATCCCAACGATATATTCCTTACTATAGAGGAAAAGTGGAATGCGGTAACGGATTATGTACAGCAGGCACATAATAAAAATCAGCCTGTACTTATCGGTACTGCGAATATTGAAGACAGCGAATTACTTCAGGAAAAATTAAATGAAAAGGGTATAGAAGCTGTAATACTCAGTGCAAAGAATGACGAGCTTGAAGCGGAAATCATAAAGGATGCAGGTAAGCCCGGGGCGGTCACCATTTCTGCCAATATGTCAGGTCGTGGTGTAGATATAAAGCTCGGCGGTGCAGATGAGTCAGAGGCAGATGAAGTAGAAAATGCAGGCGGACTTCTTATCATCGGCACTTATCTCAGCGAAAGCGAAAGAGGCAATCAGCAGCTTCGTGGCAGATCGGGCAGACAGGGCGATGTGGGTGAAAGCAAGTTCTTCATCTCTCTTGAAGATGACATAATGATAAAATATGACGTCAGACGTCTTATACCCAAAAGACATTATCCCGAAAGTGCTACAGGTATGCCGATAACCGACAAGGTGGTTATAAGAGAAACGGAGCGTATCCAGCGTATTGCCCACGGTGATACCTATGAGCTGAGAAAAAGACTGCTTAAATTCACTATGATAGGTGAAAAGCACAGAGACGCTGTTTTCGGCAGAAGAAAGGCATTTTTAAGTGGTGAGGATACTGTGGATATCTGGCAGAAGGAATATCCCGATATGTACAGCGACGCTGTTTCAAAATTCGGAAGAGAAGCGGTAAACGACCTTCAGCTTAAAGTTATATTACAGACTATAAACGACTACTGGTGCGATTATCTCGATTACACCTCATATCTTCGTGACGGAATACATCTTGTGCGTATTGCAGGTAAAAATCCTGCCGATGAATATAACATTGCCTGCGAAGAATTCTTCTCAGGTATGGAAGAGCAGGTTATAGCCTGCATGGGAGAAGAGCTTGAAAAGCTCTGTGCTATGGAGGATATAAGCGAATTTGTTATAAATACGCCCTCTGCACTCTGGACATATATTCTTAATGAGAGTGGCGAAGAGTTGCTTGTAAAATCCTTCATTCAGAACGCACTTGATGATGAATATGTTGACGAGTCCAATGCCGAATACTGTGACGATGATTATTACGACGAAAAGCTCCCCGTAAAGAGCAGTAATGAAGAAAAGCCCGAAAAGAAAGGCTTTTTCGCAAGACTGTTTAAAAAATAAGAAAAGGAAAACAAAATGGATTGTATAGCCGCAATTTCGACACCTGTCGCCCAGGGCGGAGTGTCTATGATAAGAATATCGGGTGAGGATGCCTTTGAGGTTGCCAAAAAGGTATTCAAGCCTAAATTTCCTGCTGCCGATATAGATAAAATGCAGGGTTATACTGCAAACTACGGCGATATATTAAAGGACGGGCAGAAGATAGACGACGGTATTCTGCTTATCTTCCGTGCTCCCCACAGCTATACGGGAGAAAATGTGGCAGAGATAACCTGTCACGGCGGTATCTATATAACAAGACTGGTACTGCAGTGCTGTCTTTCGGCGGGAGCAAGAATGGCAGGAGCAGGCGAATTTACAAAGCAGGCTCTCATAAACGGCAAAATGTCCCTTACAGAAGCAGAGGCGGTAATCGACCTTATAAACGCAGGTAGCGAACAGCTTATCACCTGTGCAAAGGCACAGAGCGAGGGAGCATTATACCGCAGAATAGAGGGGCTTTGCGAGGATATTATAAAGATAACCTCAGAAATTGCCGTATGGATAGATTATCCCGACGAGAGCCAGGACGAGGACGAAATAAGCAGAGCCGACTGGACTACAGAAATCGGTGTGCTTAAAGGAAAGATGGACGACCTGCTCGAAACCTATGACAGCGGTCGGGTGATGAGAGAGGGTATTACGGTAGCCATTGCAGGTAAGCCCAATGCAGGGAAGTCCACCCTTATGAATTTACTTACAGGTGTACAGAAAAGTATCGTTACCGATATCGAGGGTACTACAAGAGATATAGTTGAGGAAACTGTAATGCTTGGTGATCTGATACTCCATCTGTCCGATTGTGCAGGTATAAGAGAAACCTCTGATACCGTTGAAAATATCGGTGTACAGAAGATGTTGCAAAGACTTGATACATCCCAGCTTATATTAGCCCTCTTTGACAGCTCAAAGCCCTTATCTGATGAAGATTACAGATTTATTGATATCATAAAGGGCAGAAATATAATCCCCGTTATAAATAAATCAGACCTTGATACCGCAATTGATACAGATTATATAGAAAATAATCTTGGCAAAGCGGTTACTCTTTCCGCAAAAATGGGAGAGGGTCTTGATATACTCGAAAATGCCGTAAGAGAAAAATGCAATATAAAGAAGTTAGATCCCTCAGCGGGCTTTCTTGCTAACGAGCGTCAGCGTCAGTGTGCGGTATCAGCGGCAAGAGCTGTGGATAATGCCTACAATGCTCTTTTATCGGGTATGACCGCCGACGTGGCAGGGCTTGAACTCGAAACTGCTTTATCTCAGCTTTATGAATTATCGGGAAAGAGTGCCAGCGAAGAGGTTATTGCGAGAATTTTTGAAAGATTTTGCGTGGGAAAATAACTTTTTTCGATTTTGCTATTGAAATTCAGATAAATCTGTGTTAAAATAAGAACGATAATAAAAAACGGAGGTACGCTAATATGAAGCACATCAAGACAGTTAACAAGGCTAACTTAAAGGCTACAGCTGCTAAGGGCGGTTGCGGTAAGTGCCAGACTTCCTGCCAGTCTGCTTGCAAGACAAGCTGCACTGTTGCAAACCAGAAGTGTGAAGCTATCAAGTAATCAGACTTAGATAAACCCACGCACCGAAAAACGTGAATTGCAGATGGTTTAAATAGTGAAAATTAAAAACGAACAAAGTTTTGCAGAGCCTTTTCAGGCTCTGCAAAAACATTTTTTCTTACTTCGTCAAACGTCACCTACCGTACCCTATGCAAACACCTTGCCGTGCGTCGTCCTGACGCACTTTTGTGTGTTTGCTTTACGGCATCCTTGCCGTTTGTACGCCGACGGTGACGCTTTCCTCGTCTGCGTGTGTTTCTCTTTGTCTGATTGAGTTCTATATAGCGGAGAGCTTTTTAACTTTGTAAATAATTATATACCGATAAAAAGGAATGAAATAAAATGATACATAAGTACGAACAAAACGGAAGCTATATCGTTCTTGATATCTGCAGCGGCGGTGTTCATGTGGTGGATAAGCTTGTATATGATCTTTTAGACTATGCAAAGCCTCCCTTTGCTGATAAATGCCCCGATGAGATTATAGAAAAGATGTCAGCGTATGACAAGGACGAGGTAGCCGAATGTTACCTTGAATTAAAGGAACTATACGATGCCAAGATGCTCTTTACCGATGACGACTATGCTCAGTATGCGGCAATGGCAATGAAAGCACCTATCAAGGCGATGTGCCTGCACGTTTCTCACGACTGCAACTTAAGATGTAAGTACTGCTTTGCACAGACAGGCGACTTCGGCGGCAGCAGAATGTTAATGGATGTGGAAACAGGTAAGAAGGCTATGGATTTTCTTATCGCAAATTCTGCTGACAGAGTAAATCTTGAAGTTGACTTTTTCGGCGGAGAGCCTTTAATGGCGTGGGATACTGTAGTTGAAACGGTTAAATATGCCCGCAGTATTGAAAAACAGCATAACAAGAATTTCCGCTTTACCATCACCACAAACGGCTTACTGCTTGATGATGAAAAGATTGATTATATCAATAAGGAGATGTCAAACTGCGTGCTTTCTCTTGACGGCAGAAAGTGCATAAATGACAATATCCGTCCTACTCCTAACGGAAGCGGCAGTTATGATATAATCGTGCCTAAGTTCAAGAAGCTTGTGGACGGCAGAGGCGATAAGGATTATTATGTAAGAGGCACTTTTACAAAGTACAATCTTGATTTTGCGGACGATGTATTACATATAAATGAGCTTGGCTTTGAGCAGTTATCGGTAGAGCCTGTGGTAACAGACCCCGAAATGCCTTATGCTATTACAAAGGAAGATCTCCCCACAATCTTTGCCGAATATGACAGACTCGAAAAGATTATGGAAGAGCAGAAGGTAAAAGGCGAAAGAAAGTTCAACTTCTTCCACTTTATGATAGACTTAAATCAGGGTCCTTGTGCAGTCAAGAGACTTCGTGGCTGTGGCTGTGGCAACGAGTATGTTGCAGTTACTCCCGAGGGCTATATCTGTCCATGCCACAAGTTTGTAGGAATTGAAGAGTGGAAGATGGGCGATATCTACACAGGCAAGG
>JAZSHW010000106.1:0-16888 GCA_045533495.1 Ruminiclostridium sp.
TTTTTTTATAAGAAAGAAATCTTGTCAGAATAACATCAAGAATTTCTGCTCCATCAAAATATCCCACAGGAATAAGATTGAAAAAACATACAATTGCATTCACCATTGAGAATATTACAAAGGTGATATTATCCGAAAAAAAAAGAAATCCTGTAATTGAAACAAGTGCATTTGCAAGACATCCTGCCGATAATATAAACAGACGTTTACTGAAGCAAAGCTCGTTTAAATCACTTATTATGCATATTCCTCCACCATAAAAGACGATACGCTGAAGCTCAGAACCACAAATCAGCATCGCTATAAGGTGTGCCGTTTCATGAATAACCGATGCTGTAAGCGATAGCGTTGCAGTACCGCTTGTATCAACAAATATAAGAAAAGCTATTACAGCAAAGAACGTGAAATCAAGCTTTATCTGAATTTTTGCTATATAAAACATAAAACCCTCCTGTCCATATATTTATACGGACAAAAGGGTAGTTAAAGAACAAGGTTTAACAGAAAAACCGCCCTGTTTTTGCAGGACGGTCTTATTTGTTATGTAGTTATTCAGCCTTTTCAATTGCAGCTTCGGGAGCGTTCTTCTTAACGCTTTCAACACCATTCTTGCAGCTATCCATAGTCTTGTAGCCTTCAGAAGTAGCGATAATCTGTCCATTCTTAGCTTTAAGTCTGAATCTGAATTCGCCAGCCTTATCCTTGTAAATTTCATACTTAGGGTTCTTTATTGTTTCAAAACCCTCAACTGTCTGATCTTCAACACTGGCAACACTGTTTGCCTTAACGCTTTCGATACCCTTCATGCAAGCCGCATCTGATGTATAAACCTCAGAAGTTGCGATTACCTGACCGTTTGTAGCCTTAAGATCAAACTTAACGCCTGTAGCTGTCTTCTTTACAACAAATTTGCCCATTGTTAACGCCTCCGTTTTAATTTTAGTTAATATCCTTTTAAACGGTAGTATTTATTTACCACCTTTATGATATTATACAACAATTTTCTCAAAAAGTCTATAGTTTTTATAAATATTTTTAGCAAAAATTTTCATTTTCTAAAATCAGGACAATCCCTTAGCAGCTGAAAGTGTCATTCCATTATCACCAAGAGGAATCGCATGGTCAAGTCCGACAAACTTTCCAGCTTCTTGCCAAAGCACCTCTTTTACGAAAGAATACTTTTCTTCATCCCAGGTTTTAAAGTCATCAAGAACAAGTCCCCCTGTATCGCCTGAGTTTGCATTATAGCACCAGAAGGTATGGTTAAGATGATAGTTCTTTATAAGCTGACGCATATATGTCATCCAAGTGAGATTAGGCTCTTTCATAAAGCCACCCCATTCACCTATCAGAAGTGGTGCTATATTATCTGTGTGGATATAAAGCCAGTTATCCTTCCAACAGTCCTTCATAAGACTATCGTAAGTATAAGTACCCTCAAACCAAGGTTGCTGATATACAGTCGGACCGTAATCATGCGGAGAGTACACAAGCTTATTCTGGAATTTTCCGAGATCAACAGGATAATCCTTTACACCTCTTAAATTTCCACCCCACCAATTGAAATAATAATCGTCTTCATTGGCTGAATGAAAATCTGAATTAGTACTTAAATCGGTAGGATAGATTTCTGTACCTTCAACTAAAATCAATACATTTGGGTTCTTAGCGAGAATCCTTGCCGCAGCCTGCTCTGCAACATACTTCCAGTTGTTAGGTTTGGTTGAATCGTTCCAGATAGCTGCACCATCACCTTCAAAAGGCTTTCCGTGAGGCTCATTCTTAAGATCGTATGCAATAATGGTGTCATTATCCTTATATCTGTCCGCCATCCATTCAAGAGCCTTGTAAAAATCCTCTGCACTTACTTTATCGGTATACCATAGATTAACAACGTGACCGGAGGCATTGGTTTCAGCACTGTGGATATCAGGCATTACTTTAAGACCGTTTTCTTCAGCAAGCTTTAAGAAATAATCAAATATCTGAAGACTGTTCATACCATTTAGCTCTGTATTATATGCGTTGTTGTAATTTGCCTTTGGATATTCGCCTGCTGCCCAGGAGTTGATAAGTTCAGCTGATATAGGAACTCTTATGAGATTAAATCCATGATCAGCAATAGCTTCAACCGATGGTTTAAGCTGACTGTTCCAAAGTCCGTCAAAGGTGTTTGTGCCGGTATTGTATCCAAACCAGTTTACACCTGTAAGCCACACCTGCTTACCATCCTTGTCAAGTATTCTGTTTCCGTCTGTATATAACCAGTCATCTCCCTGTACAGCATCTTCGGTACGCTGGAGTAATTCCTCAACATCTACTGTTGAACTATTATTGTTATTATCGTTATTATTGTTTCCTTGGTTGTTGTTCTGATTATTATTCTGATTGTTCTGATTTACAGTCCCCTGCTTTACAGTACATTCTGTTCCGTTTATTTTAGCATTTACGACCTTAAGCTCTCCATTTACCCCGACGTTACCGCCAACAACAATCGAACCACCTTTGTAAATATCACCGTTATAGTCTGCGTTAGTAATTGTAAGGACATTTTCGTTTACAGTATATGTACCATTCCATCCTGAGCAGGAAACGAGACCATCAATAGTCATAACAAGTTCCCAGCCACCGTTTAGGTCATCGGATGAATTATTAGTAATGCCAAACTGCACTCCGTACATTGTTGTATCAGCATCGACCCATGAATTGTCAATAGAATATTCAAGAAGAAAACCTTCTGTTATCGGCTTACTTCCTGTAATTTCTGATGAAGTATCGTCAGATATCTCAGACTCTTCTTTGCTGTTTTCAACATTCGAGCTTTCAGCAGACACTTGATTGCTACTGTTATCAGAATACTCCGAATTATTACCATCGCTTGTCTGCGAGCTGCTTGTACTTTCAACACTTTCATCGGATACAGATGATTCACTACTGCTATCAGCATTATTACAACAAATAACAATCAGAATTATCACAAGCACGATTATAACCGCACCCATGCTTGCAAAAGCGATATACACCCATTTTGGAAGCTTTACCTTTTTCTCTGTATTTGATTCTCCCCCGGTAACAGAAGTCTCTTCAGTCACCTTTTCGTTTTCTGTTGTCATATCTTGTACTCCGTAAATTTATTTAATAACAGGTTTTCTAAGAATAGAATGGGGCGGAAAAACAAGCTCCGATTCAATTTGAAGTTTTTCAGTAGCACGATTAGCGATTTCTGTTTTTTCACCCTTAGAATTGATAACAAAAGGTACTTCCAACGGGACAGGTTTCTTACCAGGTGACAGAATTTCAAGCTTATCGTGTACAGTAAAATAGTTTCTCTGAGTAAGATTGATAATACCGTTTTCGCAAGAATCGACAACTCCTACGAAATCATAATCTCTTATATATCCGCTATTTTCATAATACTGGTTTGCGTCTTCCTTACCAAAGTAAAAACCCGTGCAATACTGTCTGTGACTTACCTTATACACTTCTTCAACAGCCCATTTAGGAATAGGCTCGCCGTTCTTAACCGCATCCATAGCAGCTCTGTACGCATTCGTTACTACAGCTACATAATAAGCAGATTTAGCTCTGCCTTCTATTTTAAAGCTGGTAACGCCCGCTTCTTTAAGTTTATCTAAATGCTCAATCATACACATATCCTTAGCATTTAGAATATATGAACCTTTATCATCTTCAAAAAGCTGATAAAACTCTCCGGGACGCTTTTCTTCAACAAGATGATACTTCCATCTACAAGGCTGAGCACATTCGCCTTTGTTGGCATTTCTGTCTACCATAAAGCTTGATAACAGACATCTACCTGAAAATGATACGCACATCGCACCGTGTACAAAAACTTCGATATCCATATCAGCAGGAATTTTCTCTCTTATTCTTCTTATATTGTCTATATCCACTTCTCTTGCTAATACAACACGGTCAGCACCCATTTTATACAGCTCATTTGCAGTTATATAATTTACAACACCGGCCTGAGTCGAAATATGAACAGATAATTCAGGTACTGTATTTTTTATAACAGAAAGAGTACCTATATCGCTGACAATAGCAGCGTCTATACCGCACGCACAGGCGTTCTTTATAAATTCAGGCAGAATTTCAATCTCATCATTGGATGGAACGATATTGCATGTAAGATATATCTTAACGCCCTTATCGTGAGCATATCTGACCCCTTTCTTCAGGGTATCAAAATCAAATTTTGCGGCTGCTGCTCTCATTCCGAACATTGTACTGCCAAGATATACCGCATCAGCACCATAATCTACAGCTGACTGCAGACATTCCATATCGCCTGCAGGTGATAATAGTTCTATCATTTCATATTCCTTTCGTTTTTCTTGAATAACACCTGTTCTCATAACGAAAACAGGTGTCTGTAGTATTCTTTAATTTCAATCCGCTATAGCGTCATCAAGTCCGCATATACGGAGGTTTTCTTCGTGCTCGCTGATTGTTTGCGCAAAATACATTTCCATAGTTTCGGGATGTGCACAGAAATAATAATAGCTTGTTTCAGGTGCATAAAGCACAGCTTTAATCGCATCAAGTCCGGGGTTACAAATTGGTCCTACCGGTATTCCGTCACATTCGTAAGTATCATAAGCATTAAACATAGCCTTATTCTTCGAATGCTCAGATGATGGCATATTGGGTTTTATTCTCTCAAGTACATAAAGAGTTGTAACGTCAGATTCAAGTCTTGGGAAAACGTCTGAATTATTAAGTCTGTTCATAAAGGCAGAAGCAACATAACCCATATTTTCTACAGAATCTGCTTCTCTCTGTACAACTGATGCAAGCGTTATAACCTCATCAAGCGTCATATTAAGCTCGTTCATTCTGCTATAATATCTTGACGTGATCTTATTATTGAAATTCTGATATATAACATCAAGGGCTTCCTTGGCGTATTCGGTAGTATCAATTTCACTATTGTCTTCAAGCTGAGGAATAATGTAAAATTCATAAGTATCAGGAAAAACATATCCTTCCATCTGATAGAATTTCAAAGGCTCATCGTCAAGACGCTTTTGGAATTTATATGTCTGTTCAAGATCCTTACACTGTGCAAGAAAATCCTCTGCACGACAAACAAGATTTTCTTCAAATATTTCAGCTATCTCATATATCGTCATACCTTCAGTAATCTGAATTGTTACCGTCTGATTTATTGTAGAAATAGTCTGAAGATTCATAAGAAGAGTACTATAAGACATTGTAGTGTCTACAGTAAATGTACCTTTTATGAAATCATCTTCTGCATCAGAAAATTTGGTGTACAGCGAGAAAACATCAGGCATTGTGATAATTCCGAGATTGGCAAGCTCTTTAGAAATATCATCTACTGTAGCATCCTCTGATATGTATATCTGAGCCTGACAGTAAGTTTTACCTATACCGGTAAAATCAAGAGCAGATTTTACAATATATACCGCAAGAAAAGCTGATACAGAAACTATAAACACAGATAAAAGAACACCCGCTAAAATATGAGTAAAGGTTCTTCTGTGTCTGTTTTTTGTTTTAATCTTTTTTGCTCGTTCCTTCTTTTCTGCAAGGTATTGCTGATATTCTTCTTCTGTTACTTCATCTTCCTCATCATCGGAAGAAATATCGCTTTCATCGAGAGTCGTTTCCGCGGCATTATAAGAATCAGCCGATTCCACTTCCGACAAATCATTTTCAACAACAGCAGACATTTCTGAAGTTTCTTCTATTTTTTCAAACTGAACAGTGCTTTCTGTTCCTGCTGTAGTTTCTTCAGCAACTTCATCATTCTTTTTTGCATTGGGAAGAGAAAACAGAATATCATTAAGAGATTTATTCTCCATACAGCTTTTCCTTTCTATTATATTCAGTCAGTTATAACTTTTTCTATTCTTCTGTCAAATTCATCTGTCGGGATATCGTCACGGATAAAACCACTATAACAAAGACCAAGTGTATCACCTTTATATCCACTTGTGAATTTGTCGTAGTATCCTTTCCCGTATCCTATTCTAAAACCTTCTTTATTATACGCAAGAGCAGGCACAAGACAAAGACTTTGTGCCATTTCTTCATCTGTCAATGTACGGCAATGCTTTAAAGGTTCTTTTATATCGTACATACCTAAGCTAATGTCAGAAAAAGACTTTATAACATAAAAGGTCATCTCATCCGGCGTACATCTTGGTACAGCTACTATTTTCTCTTTATCAAAGCAAAGCTTTATAAATTCTATAGTATCTACCTCGATTTCAGTAGAAACATAACATAGAAATACATTATATTTATCTAAAATACCGCTTTTCAAAAGATTTTCATAAACCTTTTTATCAAGAGCGGTTTTCTTTCCGCTTTGAATAAGTTCTTTTCTTTTCGCTTTAAGAGTTTTCCTTAAAGCATATTTTTGTTCCTTAAGTGTCATAAATCACATACACTGTAAAGACTTGCGAATGGCAGAAGCCTTACCTTTTCCTTTTATGAGTTCAGCAAGTGCAAGACCGAATTCAATAGCAACACCTGCACCCTTTGCAGTAATAATGTTACCGTCAACATAAACTTTTTCCTCGCCAAGCTCAGCACCAAGTAAGAATTGTTCAAACCCCGGGAAACAGGTCGCTTTCTTCCCTTCAAGCAAGTTCATCTTTCCGAGTATTGAAGGTGCTGCACATATAGCACCGATATATTTATTGTTTTCAGCACAAAAACGAATAGCCTCTCGTACTGTTTCATTCTTTTCAAGATTAAGAGTGCCGGGCATACCTCCCGGAAGAACAATCATATCCACTTCATCTGATAAAATAACATCACTTTCTACCATATCTGTAAATACAGTAATTCCATGTGTGCTGGTAATCTGATCTCCACCAATTCCAACAGTAGCAACCTCAACCTCGCATCTTTTAAGGATGTCTATCGGTGCTATTGCTTCTGTCTCTTCAAATCCATTAGCAAGAAATACGTATATCATAGTTAAATTTCCTTTCTTTATCCGATATATTGGGCACTGAATTTTTCGATCATAAAACACGGGCGATATGAACGCTTTGCTTTTCTAAGATTTTCTTCACCCATATCTTCCTCCCTGTTTATATACTTAAATTCTTTACAAAATTCATTTGCCATAAGATAATTTATCATTGGATACGTTCCGTCGAATTCTGTAAGGGCTTTCTCAACATGAGTAACAAATGTATCGCTATTAAGCCTTTCTCCATAGGAAAACGCCTGAATTTTTCCATCGACTCTGAGAATCAATCCCTGCAGACCTAATGCAGCAAAATTATCAAGACCATTTTCAACACTACACATTTCCTCGGCCTTTTCTTCATTCATATCACAGTCATTGAGCTTGCACCATATAGTGCTCATCTCTCTGCATTCATCTATATTATCTTCTGTGATATGTTCATAGCTCCAGTCAAGTTGTTTGAAACGGTTTATATAATTCCTTTTTGAATGTAACTTCTTCCCTGAAAGCGTCGAAAGACTTTCGGCTGTATAAACGTAATCATATACATCTTCGTCGGTTTGGAAAACAAAGCTTCCCGGAAATTCTTTTTCAAGCAGTTCTTTTGAAGCCTTGTCCATAGTTATAAAACGAAGCTTATCCCCTTCTTTTGCAGAATAACCATTCAGCTCATTTATAAGCTCTCTGATGTCACCCCGTCCTGCAGGAAAGAAGAACCCCTTTGAAGATTTAACAATATAAAAATCCTTAAATCTGCAGATTGATATTCCGTAAATATTTCGCCATACATAATTATTGGTAAAATTATATTCGCATCCCTGAAAATCAGATATAGAAAGCAATTCGTCTATCCAGGGCTTGTCTGTTAATTCAATTGGTTTAAAATGTAGCAAATTATTTCATCCTTATTATTAAAAAACTGAATTTATAATTTCGTAAAGCTCCTTGTTGATTTCTTCTATTGTGCGTATATTTTCTCCATCAGCACAACTAACTATCTGCCAATTATTATGAGTTGCGGTGTAAAGTGCAGTTTCTCTGCATTTTCTGAGAAAATCTATATTTTTTTCGTGGATATCTTTTTTACTTTCATCTCCGTCATATCGCTTTGATAAAAGCTTCTGAGATATTTCTAACGGCATATCAAGAAATATCACCTTATCAGGTTTAGGAATAGAAAATTTATTATATTCAAAATCCCACAGCCAGCTAAGATATTCATCCCATTTATCTTTTTCAAGCTTTGCCATCTGATATATAGCATTTGATGTTGTGTATCTTGCAGCTATAATGTTCATTCCGTTTTTATAGCTTTCTTCCCAGTAATTCTTGTAGCTTGTGTATCTATCGACTGCATAAAAACTACTGGCAGTGAAGCATCCCGTCATAGCATCATCTTCAATAAACTTGCCCGAAAGATAATCCTTAACTATACTGCCACTCGCACTTTCATAATTAGGAAAGCTTATAAATTCTGCTTTACCACTTAATTTTTTCTGAAGTAATTCAAGCTGAGTGCTTTTTCCGCATCCGTCAAGCCCTTCAATAACTATAAGCTTACCGTTCAATTAAAACATTCCTTCCGAATAAAATACAACTATACATTTTTATTGTACCACATTTTATTAATTTAGTCAACTTTAATCGAACAAAGAATATTCAGCACATAGAATGTTCCACAGTTATAACTGCAAAATATTTCTTATCTATCTCATCAAGTTGTTTTCTAATAATTTCTACAAGTTCATTATCAGATATTCTGAATTTGAAAGGAGTTACCAGATCAAAAATGAAATTGACGTGCTGTGTACCTTTTGTCATTCTGAAATCATGAATACTTAATATTTCATCTATATCCTTCACGATCTTTGTAACCATTTCTTTCATCTGTATTGTTTCCTCATCATCATTAGCAACGGGATCCATATGGATAGAAACAACGCTTTTATATTTTATTTTAAGATCATCCTCTATAAGATCTATAAGCTCATGAACCTCCATTATATCTGATTTACAAGGGACTTCTGCATGCATAGAAATTATCATATTGCCTACCCCGTAATCGTGTACCATAAGATCATGAACTCCTATTATCCCCGGATAGCTCATTACAGTTTCCTCTATTTCTTTAACAAGCTCAGGACTTGGCTTTTCGCCAAGCAATGGAGTAAGGCTGTCTTTGAAAGTGTTAAAACCTGTGTAAAGAATAAATGCAGCAACCAAAAGTCCGGCATAAGCATCCAGATTTATTCCTGTAAATAAAGCAAGAAGTATAGTCAGAATAACAACTGTGGTGGAAATGCAGTCTGTAAGAGAATCCATCGCAGTAGCCTTCATTGCTTTTGAGTTTATTGTTTTACCGAGTTTTCTGTTAAATAACGCCATCCATAGCTTTACAAGAACAGACACAATAAGTATACATAACGAAAGCATACTGAATGTAAATTCTTCAGGATTTATTATCTTTTCAACAGATGTTTTTCCAAGTTCAAACCCCATAAGCATAATGATTACAGCAATAATAAGACCTGAAACATACTCCATTCGTCCGTGTCCGTACGGGTGTTCGTTATCAGCGGGCATACTTGCCATTTTAAAGCCTACAAACGTCATAATTGATGAACCTGCGTCAGATAAATTGTTAAAAGCATCAGCCATAACAGAAACAGCACCTGAAATAAGACCTGCAATAAACTTTCCCAAAAACAAAAGGATATTAAGTGCTATACCTGTAAAAGAACCAAGGTATCCATATCGGGTGCGTACTGCAGGATCCGATATATTATTTCTATCCTTTATAAATAGGCGTATAAGTAAATTTGTCATAATTACCTCTCTATAAAAAATTGAGGATCAAAGCATTTGCTTTACCCTCAATTTTTCATTAAATTAGTTTTTATCAGCCATAAGCATAACCATAACAGCCTTCTGTGCGTGCAGTCTGTTTTCTGCTTCATCAAATATTTCTGTAGCGTGTTCTTCAAATACCTTAGCTGTAATCTCTTCTTCTCTGTGAGCGGGAAGACAGTGCTGTACCATAGCGTCAGGCTTTGCAACCGCCATAACCTCATCATTTATCTGATAGCCTTTGAACGCTATCTTTCTCTGCTCTGCTTCACCTTCCTGACCCATAGATGCCCATACATCAGTAAAGAGTACATCAGCGTCCTTTGCAGCTTCGATAGGATCGTTAACGAGCTTGAAGTTAGGATACTGCTTGCAGAACTCTAAAACTTCAGCATCAGGATAATATCCTTCAGGACAAGCAAGAGACACATCCATGCCAACCTTGAGACAACCAACCGCAAGAGAATTTGCCATATTGTTGCCATCTCCTATGTAACACATCTTAAGACCTTCGAGTCTGTTCTTGTGTTCTCTTACAGTCATAAGATCAGCAAGAATCTGACAAGGATGACAGAAATCGGTAAGGCCATTGATTACGGGGATTGTACCGAACTCTGCAAGTGCTTCAACCTCCGACTGTTCAAAAGTTCTGATCATAATACCATCAATGTATCTTGAAAGAACTCTTGCTGTATCCTGAACAGGTTCGCCTCTGCCTATCTGCATTTCACTTGCTGATAAGAAAAGTGCATTACCGCCAAGCTGATACATACCTGTTTCGAAAGAAACTCTTGTTCTTGTGGATGCCTTCTGGAAAATCATACCGAGTGTCTTTCCCTGAAGGTGATTGTGAGGTATTCCGTGTTTCTGTTCATATTTCAACTGATCAGCAAGATTTAAAATCTCCATAATTTCTTCACGGCTTAAATCAAGCATTTTAAGTAAATGTTTCATAATAAATTTTCCTTTCTTTTATTTAAGTAATTCTTCTAAAATCATAAGTCCCTTGTCAAGCTCTTCATAGCTTATTGTAAGAGGTGGTAAAAGTCTTACCTTTTCTTTAGCGGTAAGAAGTAACAGACCCTTATCAAGTGCATTTTTCACTACGACCTTTGCTTCTTTTCCGTTTTCAAGCTCTATACCAATCATCAGTCCCATACCGCTTATGGATTTTACATTCGGCATCTTTAGAACTTTTTCTCTGATATATTCGCCCTTTGCGGTAACCTCGGCAAGAAAAACATTGTCTGCTGCTTTTTTCAGAACCGCAAGACCGCCTGCACAAGCAATAGGATTACCTCCAAAGGTAGAGCCGTGAGTACCGGGAGTTAAAACATCCGCACATTTATCACCGGCAAGACAAGCACCCATAGGTATACCGCCTGCAATACCCTTTGCAAGAGTGATTATATCTGCCTTTTTACCAAAATTATCACCTGCAAGGAATTTACCGGTTCTGCCGACACCTGTCTGTACTTCGTCAGCGATTGTAAGTACATCCATCTTTTCACAGAGTCTGAATATTTCATCCACAAAGCTCTGTTCTAAAGCCATAACACCGCCTTCGCCCTGAATATATTCAAACATTACGGCACATACAGTATCATCAAGCTTTGCTTTTAAATCATCAATGTTGTTTGCTTCTACATATCTGAAGCCTTCTACAAAGGGGAAGAAATAATTGTGAAAAACTTCCTGACCTGTAGCAGACAAAGTACACATTGTTCTTCCGTGGAAGGAATTCACAAGTGTAATTATATTGTGTCTTCCCTTTCCGTATTTGTCAAAACTGTATTTTCTTGCAATTTTTATAGCACATTCGTTAGCCTCTGCACCTGAGTTACAGAAAAACATATTTTTAAGTCCTGTAGCTTCACTGAGTCTTTCAGCAAAATCAGCCTGAACCTTTGTATAATAGTAATTTGATGTATGCTGAAGGCTCTTTACCTGAGCACAAACAGCATTTACCCAGTCTTCGTTACAATAACCGAGTGAGTTTGTACCAATACCGCTACCGAAATCTATGTACTCTTTTCCGTTTTCATCAGTAGCACACTGATTTTCTCCCTTTTCAAGAACAAGGTCAAACCTGCCGTAAGAACCCATAACATGAGCGTTAAATTGTTCTATTGTATTCATTTTTGTGTCCTTTCAGATTATATAATCATCGTACCTGCACCTTCATTGGTGAGAAGTTCGATAAGTATTGAGTGAGGAATTCTTCCATCAATGATATTGGCCTGTTTTACTCCTCGTCTTACAGCTTCTACACAGCAGTCAATCTTGGGTATCATACCACCTGAGATTATTCCCTGCTCCTTTAAATAAGGCACTTCACTGACACCGACTGAATATATGAGTGTACTCTCGTCATCCTTATCTCTCAAAAGGCCCTTGATATCTGTAAGAAGAATAAGGCTTTCTGCCTTAAGCTCGGCAGCAATACGAGCAGCAGCTGTATCAGCATTTATATTATATACTGTCCCATCCTTACCAGCAGCTACTGTAGAAATTACAGGAATATAACCCTTTTCGAGCACATCCTCGATTACCTTTGCATTGATATTTGTAATCTCACCAACAAGACCTAAATCAGGAGATAACTGCTCTGCTTCAATCATGTGTGAATCAAGTCCACAAAGACCGATAGCTTCACCCTTGTGAGTGTAAAGAAGATCCACGAGATCCTTGTTTACCTTACCGCAAAGCACCATCTGAACTATATCAATAGTTTCCTGATCGGTATAGCGAAGGCCATTAACAAACTTGCTTTCCTTGCCGACCTTATTGAGCATTGCATTGATTTCAGGACCACCGCCGTGTACAAGCACAATCTTGATTCCACAAAGAGACAGAAGAACTATATCAGACATAACTGCCTGCTTAAGCTCATTATTTGTCATTGCGTTTCCGCCATATTTTACAACAACGACTTTATTGGCGTATTTCTGTATATAAGGGAGAGCATCGCTTAATATCTGTGCTCTGCTTTCGTGTTCTATAGACATCTTTTATTTTCCTTTCCTGTTCTTTCTTAGCTTCTGTATTCTGCATTAATCTTTACATATTCATAAGTAAGATCGCAACCCCAGGCTACAGACTTTTCAAAACCATCGTGAAGATCAACAATAATTACAATTTCATCTTCAGAGAGAATTGCGAATGCCTTATCCTCAGAAAAGTCAACGCCTGCACCGTTTTCGCAGACTTTTACTGTACCCTTGTCGGATGAAAGAAGGACCTCAACCTTTGAAATGTCAAAATCACCCTCTGCATATCCGATAGCACATAAAATTCTTCCCCAGTTTGCATCTGCGGCAAATATAGCTGCTTTTAAAAGGCTGCTGTTTATCACGGATAAGGCTACACTCTTTGCTATAGCCTCTGTAGGGGCATTACGAACTACACACTCCATAAGCTTTGTAGCTCCTTCGCCATCCCTTGCAGTTTCTCTTGCAAGATTCATCATAACTGCATAAAGGCCGTTGAGAAAAACTTCATAATTTCCATCTTCAGCAGTAATTTCCTTATTTTCAGCAAGTCCTGACGCCATAATACATACTGTATCATTAGTGGATGTATCGCCATCAACGCTCACCATATTATAAGTGATTCCTGTAGTACGCTTTAACGCCTTTTTGAGAAGTTCGGCATTAATATTAACGTCGGTTGTTATAAAAGCAAGCATTGTAGCCATATTGGGATTTATCATACCGCTACCCTTACTGATACCGCCGATATGACATACTTTACCATCAAGCTCAAATTCAACCGCAAGCTCTTTCTTTCTTGTATCAGTTGTCATAATAGCTTCACAAGCAAGTGTGCTACCATCGACTGATAAACTATTCGTAAGCTTTTCGATATTGTTTTTAACGGGATCAATAGAAAGTTTCTGACCGATAACACCTGTCGAACCTACTATAACGTCATTCTTATCAATACCAAGCTGCTTAGCACAAAGCTCACACATCTGTTCTGCAATTTCAATGCCGTTAGCATTACAGGTGTTTGCGTTACCGCTGTTTACTATAACAGCCTGAGCTATTCCGTCTTCAAGGTGTTTTTTCGTAACAGTAATAGGTGCACCCTTTACCTTATTCTGTGTATACATAGCTGCCGCTGTGCATTTCTTTTCGCAACTGATGATAGCTAAATCTCTTTTTGTGCTTCCTGGTTTTATACCAACATTGATTCCACCTGCAATAAAACCCTTTGCGGCACATACGCCACCATCAACAAGCTTAAAATTATCAAATTCTACCATAATAATTACCTTTCAAATTATACAAGTCCTGTTGTTTCGTCTATACCCATCATAATGTTAAGGCACTGTACAGCCGCACCGCTTGCACCCTTGCCTAAATTGTCAAGTCGTGAACAAAGTACTATTCTGTCATCGTTTCCGCAAACGAATATTTCCATATCATTTCTGTCAGAAAGTGTATTAGCTGCTAAAAATCCGTCTTCTAAAACACCTTCACCCATTTTTGGCATAACCTTTACAAGCTTCTGACCTTCATAATGCTCAGCAAAAATTTTATGAATATCATCAAGAGTATATTTCTTAGGCAAAAGTCTTGTAATAATCGGAACAGTTACCACCATACCGCTGAAATAGTCACAGATAAGAGGATTAAATACAGGTTCATAAGCAAGACCGCTTATCTTCATCATTTCAGGCAGGTGCTTATGTGCCTGAGGCAAGGCATACTGTCTGGGACTGTTATATTCATAGGGCTTTTCATCGCCCTCATAAATTGCAATAGCTTTCTTACCTGCTCCGCTATAGCCGGATACCGCATGACATACAACGGGATAATCAACAGGAACAACACCACTGCTTACAAGAGGATACATAAGCGATGCAAAACCACTCGCATAGCAACCGGGAACTGCAACGCGACTCGAATTTACAATCTTTTCTCTGTGTGCTTCTGACAGTTCAGGAAAACCATAAGCCCAGTCGGGATTTGTTCTGTGAGCTGTTGATGCGTCAATAATTCGTACCTTATCATTTTCTATAAAAGATACCGCTTCTCTTGAAGCTGAATCCGGTAAGCAAAGAAAAGTAAAATCAGAAGAATTGATAAACTTCTTTCTTTCATCGTTATCCTTACGCTTATCCTCGGATATTCTTAATATCTCTATATCATTTCTTCCTTCAAAACGCTGAAGGATTTTAAGGCCTGTAGTACCTTCCTGGCCATCTATATACACTTTTACGCTCATTTGTCTCGCCTTTCATTTTGTTCATCTTTTATTTTGTTAAGAACAATGTCATTCCGCATCCTCGTTCATCGTTAGGTCTACGCATAAAGCCAAGCTTTTCATAAAAGCCTTCCTTATCCTTTGCTGACATAAGGTTTATCATTATAGTTTCACCATCATCTGCAACGGATAACGCACAATCCATAAGTCTGTTCAGCATTTCTCTGCCTATGCCCATTCCCTGATATTCAGGACGGACAATAACATCTGAAATAAAGAACTGATATCCACCATCGCCCACTACTCTTGCTGAGCCTACTTCTTTTTCTCCATCAAGAGCGGTAATTGCGAAAACCGAGTTATTCTTTGCTGCATTGAGCTGTCTTTCTGAAAGCTCGTACCAGCCAACGCTACGTCTGAATGAATTTATGTCCTTCGGTATTCTTAATTCGTAAGTTATCATTAAATGTTTATTCCGTTCAGTTTATTTTTAAGATCTGTAATCTGCTTTTTAACAGCTTCAGGAGCAGGTCCACCATCTACATTTCTCTGCATTACACAGGTATCAAGGCTTATTGCATCATAAACATCGTTATCAAATACATCGCAGAGCTTTTTGTATTCATCTAAAGCAAGCTCTTCGAGTGTAGTATTCTTTTCGATGCAAAGGGCTACAAGCGTACCTGTGATTTTATATGCTGTTCTGAAAGGCAATCCTTTCTTTACAAGATAGTCAGCACAATCTGTTGCATTAATAAATCCCTTTGCTGCCGCCATTCTCATATTCTGCTTATTTACATTCATTGTAGCAAGCATAGGGATAAATGTAGAAATACATAGCTTTACTGTATCAACGGCATCGAATATAGCTTCCTTATCCTCCTGCATATCCTTGTTATACGCTAAAGGAAGTCCCTTCATCATAGAAAGAAGTGTCTGAAGATCGCCGTATACTCGACCCGTCTTACCTCTTATAAGCTCAGTGATATCAGGATTTTTCTTCTGAGGCATAATTGAGCTACCTGTGGAATAGGCATCATCAAGTTCGATAAACTTGAATTCCCAGCTGCACCACATAATTATTTCTTCAGAAAATCTTGAAAGATGCATCATTAAAATAGAAATATCAGAACATAATTCTATGCAGAAGTCTCTGTCAGAAACACCATCAAGGCTGTTCATTGTAAACTCTCTGAAATTTAAAAGCTCAGCCGTACGCTTTCTGTTAAGGGGATATGTAGTACCTGCAAGAGCACAAGAGCCTAAAGGCATTACATCCATTCTGTAAAGACAGTCCTGAAGTCTTGTAAGGTCTCGCATCAGCATTTGTGCATAAGCCATAAGGTGATGAGCAAAGGTTATGGGCTGAGCTCTCTGCAGATGAGTATAACCGGGCATTACAGTTTCGAGATGCTTTTCAGCTATATCTGTTATAGTTATAATAAGCTCTTTTACAAGTGCCTCAATTTCCTTTACTTCGTCCTTTAAATAAAGCTTGATATCTACAGCCACCTGATCATTTCTGCTTCGTGCTGTATGTAAGCGTTTGCCTGCATCGCCTATACGCTCAGTAAGTTCAGCTTCGATAAACATGTGAATATCTTCTGCATTAGGATCAAAACTGAGCATTCCATTTTCGATATCAGATAAAATACCGTTTAAACCGTCAATGATAACCTTGCAGTCTTCTGTACTTATAATACCCTGCTCACTTAACATTGTAGCGTGTGCTACAGAACCCATAATATCATGCTTATACATTCTGGCATCAAAAGAAATCGAGGAGTTGAAGTCATTTACCTTTGAATCGACCTCTTTTGAAAATCTTCCCGCCCACATCATTTTAGACATATC
>JAZSHW010000119.1:0-10315 GCA_045533495.1 Ruminiclostridium sp.
ACGGAAGTCTGCACCTATACCTACAATGCCTGGGGCAGAATCGTTAGTATGGGTGGCTCTGCGGTAGCTACCGTAGGTCAGGCGAATCCCTTTAGGTACCGTGGATATTATTACGATAGCGAGACAGGATATTATTACTTAAATAGCAGATACTATGACCCGACTACGGGTAGGTTTTTGAACCCCGAACCAAACGTTGACATCGGCGGTTTTGACAGCGGTGCTGGATTATTAGGATACAATGTGTATGCGTATTGTGCGAATAATCCGGTTATGTTTAAAGATGAAAACGGAGAGTTTTTATTAACAGCTATTATTGTAGGTGCGGTTGCAGGTGCTGTTATTGTTGGTGCAGTTTCTGCTATTTCACAACAGGTAACGACAGGAGAAATAAATTGGGGTGTAGTTGGAGTTAATGCCGTAGCTGGTGCTATATCTGGTGCTTTAGCTACTACTGGTATTGGTCTTGGGTTATCTGTTGGAGCGAACGCAGCTTTGGGTGCGGCAACATATGTTGGTGAGCAAGTTATAAAAGGTGAGGAGATTACACTTGAAGGTGTAGCTGTCAGTGCTTTCGCTGGCGGTGTAGCCGGATTGATTGGTGGTTCTGGTGCAAACGCAAAAGGTCTTCATAATGCATGGAAGAGTGCATCTAAAGGATTAATCAAGGAAGCTCACAGAGCCAACACTAAATATGCAGCTAAACAAATTGTGAAATATACCGCAGAACAAGAAGCTGTAGAAAATGCAGTAAAAATCACATTTGGTCGGTTTGCCTTGAGTATAATCGGTGGTACATATACCCGATTTGAATTTGGGTATTAAACGGAGGATAACTAAATGGAGAATTTTATAATGCGTTTAACAATCCCTGTACTTATATCGGTTGTTCTTGGTTTAATTTCGTTTATTGACATACGTAGTCACGGCGAAGAACTAATAAAGAATTTAGGGAAAGAGCATATTGTTGTACGGTATCCCAGATCTTATTTAGGGATTGGATACGCCGACATTTTGTTTTTTCTGATATTATTCGCTTATATGATTTTATTTCCGAATGATTCGGTACAGCCTTGGGTTGTGATTTCAGTCAGTTTGTTTTTAGCGCTTGGTCTTTATATTGTTTTGCTCGTAAAGATCTGGAAAATTGACGTTTACAGAAGTAAACCTTACTTTACTTACAGGACTTTCTTTAAAAAAACAGAAATACAGTATAGCGATTGTATAAGCTACAAATATGAGTCTAATTGTATCGCAATCAAAACGAAAAATGGTACCATCCGTATAGCCGAAAATGCCACAAATTACGAGTTTTTGTTGGGTATAATCAGAGATAATGGAGCGGTAGAAATAAGAGATAAAAATTAACAAAGTGTAAATCTTATGACACCCCTAATCAAAAAAATTCATAAGCATATTCCTTGCGTTGTCCTTTGCGTTTCAGTTTGCTGTTAGCGGCTATGCTGCAACTGATGGTGGTGATGCAATTGGAACCGCTGTACTATGGGCAGAAACATCCACGCTTATAACATGCGGAGATATTATAGTTTCTCATCTGAAATTAATACAAGAAAATAAGAAAATTACCAGAAATGTCTTTATGGAATGCCTAATGGAGGTTAGAAACAATAATGTTAGAATACAGACCGGATAAATCAAACGTTATCTTTGCTTTTATTATGATAGCGGAATCTGTTTTTCTTCTGATTCTCTTCGGATATTTATTGCACGATTTTAATATCGATAGCATTTTGTTGCCTATCGTTGCAATACTCTTCATTGTCCTCGCTAAAGAGTTTTATGATAGCTCAAAGCTCATATTGATAGTTGAAGCAGAAGGTTTGCGGATAACAGGCGTTAAAAATAAAGGACATATATTTGTACCTTGGGATGAGCTGAAATATGCCTATCGCTGTTTAACCATACACGGACACAGCTTTTGGGTTCTTTCTGCCCACCCAATAGACGAAAAAAAAGCTAAAAGAATAATCAACACAAAATCAATGTCCACAATCTCTTATGATAATATGATCATACTGCCTAAAAAGATGGTCGATAAAGAAAATGTTATAGAAACGCAGATTATAAGTCGCATTCCAAATGTGATAGACAAGTACAAATAATCTATAACCTACGATAGCATAGGCAATCCGCTTTCATATCGCAACGGCACGCTTGCTTGGAACGGTCGTCAGTTAAAGTCTTATACAAGCACATCAGGTACTACCACAAATTATACTTACAATTCCGATGGCGTGCGTATCGGCAAGAGCGGTGCAAAAAACGTAAGCTATGTAGTATCAGGCACACAGATTTTAAGTGAAACTAATAATCCATAATTTCCGTTCCTTCGCAAAAGCGAAGGAGCGTTTTTTCATTTTTTATATAAAATCCCCTGGACTTACCCCCAAAATGCGATAATATAATTTTGCCCGAAAATACTTTAGGAAATCAGTAAAACGAAAACCACCGTCAAAAGAAAAAGAGCTGAAAATCTGTGATTTTCAGCTCGCGTTGGCGGAGACGGTAAAATATAAACCCGTTTAAATCTCTCTGCTATCTTATATCTTGTGAATAGACAATAATAACAACCTTACGCTTTTACATTCAGCTTTCTGCGATGTTGAATGTTTTCACCAATTTTTTCGGTTGTGGTCGTCATTTCATTAACCGCCGTATCGGATATCTCGCCATCGTGAGATTCTTTTTTGTCGGGCTTTTTTATTACAATATCGGTAGTTTTCTCGGTAGTTTTTTCGGTTGTTTCCTCGGCGTTTTCCGCGTTGTTAATATCGATTGATATATCCTTTGCAATCTCTTCCACCTTTTCTTTGCCGTGTCCTTCGGCGTTTTTGATATCATTTCTTTGTTGCTCGGTTTCGGGTAATTTTTCGTATTCAGTCGTTTCGGCGAATTTTTCAAAAATCTTCGCCATACGTTTTGTTTTGCCTGTAATACGGCACGCCAGAGCATATTTTTCGCTTTTGGGAATAATGGGATCATTGACGATACTTCTGAATTTTGAAAGCTCGCCGTTTATTTTATTTGAATGCAGTTTTTTCGCTTCTTCCTTGGTCTTACAGTTTTGTAGCTTCTTTTCATAACTCTTTTCTTCCGCCCTGTCAGATATGTAATCCCGATAAGCCTGTGGGTTTTTTGTTTTCAGCTTTTTGAGTTCTTCATCTGAAAGCTCTTCGCCGTTTAATATTTTATATTGTATCTTGCTGTATTCTGAATTTTCACGCTCTGCTTTCAGCTGCTCATTAAAACGATGTATAGTGAGTTCGTCTTCTGTCATGTTTTCTTTGTCTTTTGAAGTCACATCGCCACTGCTTTTCTTGGCTTCCCATTTGCCGGCTAATTTAAGCTGATTTAGTGTACTGTTTATTGTGCCAAATAACATAATGCATCACCTCATATTTTATATCGGTGAATTTAGTAATAAATTAAATGTATGTTTCCTTACATAACCTGAAAATCCATAATTTCCGTTCCTTCGCAAAAGCGAAGGAGCGGTTTTTCATTTTTATATAAAAACCTCTAGACTTACACCCCAAAATGTGATAATATAATGTTTGCCTGAAAATGCTTTAAGAAAGCCTCAAAACGAAGCTCACCGACAAAAGAAAAAGAGCTGAAAATCTGTGATTTTCAGCTCGCATTGGCGGAGAGTTAGGGATTTGAACCCTAGGTCGGCTCATCACCGACACGAAATTTCGAGTTTCGCACCTTCGACCACTCGGACAACTCTCCGTATTAAATTTTTATGTGGAGTCGTTCCCGTTATGTTCATTTGCGGTTCCCGAAAAAACTTTCACCTATGGATCTGTTTTTTCGACCGCTGTACCACAATCAGCCTCGCTTCATCTGCCGCTGGTGCCGCTTTGATACGTCTCCATTAAAAACAGGCATCCCGACAGTTTAAGCCTGCCTGCCGGAACACCTTGTTTATTATACACTATATTTTTCTGTTTGTCAATTGAAAATACTTACGCGGCCTTTACTCCGACACCGATATTTACATTTTCGCCTATTGAAATAGAAGGTTCGCCTGATAAATGTCTTTTGATTCTGTAGCTTACATTTTCCTGCAGATTGCGGTAGAAGAACTGATAATCGTAAAGATGGAAAACACCATCTTCAAAGATATCAAGCCCCGCAGGATAATCTTCGGCAGTGACATCTGTTATCTTTAACGTGCCTCTTTTGCCGTCGATATAAGCACCTGTAAGGTTAGGAATTTCACTCTTGATATTTCCATTGTAATCGGTAAAGCAAGCGCCTTTGTTTTTCTCCTTATCCGCTTTTTCGCTATTTGTTCTCCAGCTGAGAGGATTTATAGCAAGTGCCTTTGTGCCTTCGGGGACAAGCGGTGAATCGGTTACATTTTCAGCCTCACAGTTAAAGGAAATGATAACTCCCGTATCCGCTTTACTTGTAGCAAATTTCAGATGAGGGTACTCTGTCAGTTCTTCTTCTGTTATTGCCCGGCCTATAGCGTAGCAGGCTACAAGCTGATCCTGGAGTTTATCATCAGTGAAGAATTCCTTCATAAGTCTTATGCACAGATCTGCACCCTGAGAGAAACCTGCAAGAACAACTGATCTTCCTTCATTGTAGTTGTCAAGATAATATCTGAAAGCAGATCTTATATCCTCGTATGCATAAAGCAGATACTGCTCTCTGTCTTCTGCTGCAAGAGTATAAGCGTTCAGTCCTGCTTGACTATAAAAGGGTGCAAAGAATCGTGCATCCTCATCATATATACCCTTCTCCATATTGGTAGCTCCTACAAAAGCATTCCTTGTTTCTTCGTCAGAAAGTGACATATTGAAGCTGTTTTCATCGCCCTTATATACGGTAGGACAGACAAAGAAGACGTCCGCTTTAGTTTCCTTATCATCCTTTTCACAGTACGCCCAGTTATTTGCGTCAGAGTAATCAACATTGCTTTTCGGCTTTTCCTGCTGACATCCGGTAAGAACAGACAAAAGAGCAATGGCGACAGATAATATTATTGCTGCTGTTTTTTTCATATTATTCATACCTTTATAATTTTTTCTTATTGTATCATAAATTATGGAACTTTTCAAGTCAGAATTTGGCAACTCTGTTTCTTTTCATAATATGCCTTTCTCTTGACTTTTTATGCCTATTGCTGTATAATTATAATAAGTCGGAGTATAAGCTCTGATTTCCGAGAGAAATAAATAAAAGTAACAGAACATCTGAAAGGAAAAGAAAGTGAAAAAGAGAATTTTATCCGTTGCAGCTCTTGCAACTGCGGCAGTTATGACATTTTCAGGCTGCTCCTTCTTCCAGCAGCGTAACACCAACGCAATGGGGAGCTATAATTTTGAAGAAATGCACCTTGTTCAGCTTGAAAAGCCCGCTGAAGGTCAGGATGTAGCAATTATCGAAACCGACTGTGGAACTATTACAGCAGTACTTTATACAGAATATGCACCTAAAACTATAGCAAACTTTAAAAATCGTGTAAACGAAGGCTTTTACGAGGGTAAATCCTTCTTCGCTATAGAAACAGGTATCTATGCCATCACAGGTGCATCAAACGAAGAGGGAACAGAGGGTGTTACCGATGACGGTAAGTTTATCGAGAATGAATGCTCCGTTGACTTATGGCCCTTTAAGGGTGCTCTTATGGGCTACAGCAGTAATGCAGGTTATTCTGACAGCCGCTTCTTCTTCTCAGGTGCTATTGAAATAACACAGGAGAATATCAATGAATTAAAGGGCTATACTCACGAAGAAACCAGCAAGCAGGTTATTCCCGATGAACTGATAAATGCTTTTACAACTGAGGGTAGTGTCCCCGGATTTGCGGCATCCTACACAGTATTCGGTCAGGTTATCAGTGGCTTTGACGCACTTGACGAGATTTTATGGACAGCCTCTGATATAAACAGCAAAAAGCCCGAAAAGGATATAAAGATAAAGAAGATCACACTTGATACCTATTCCGAAGGTAAATTCACACTTGAAGAACCTACAGCGGATAAGTATCTTACTAAGGAAGAAATAGATAAACTCGAACAGCAGCTTAACTCAAATACTTCTTCGCAGGCATCTGTAAAGCTTGAAGATTATAAGGATCAGAAGCAGGAAGATGTAAAGAAAAAGCTTGACGAGCTTGGCATAAAGACAGAAGTTTACAAGATCCATGATGATAATGTTGCAGAAGACTGTGTTATAAGAACAGAGCCTGCGGCAGGAACAGAGGTTCAGAAAAATTCTACCATCAAGCTTTACGTAAGTATGGGTAAGAAAGAACAGTAAGCAGGGTTTCAGGAAAGGAACTGATGACAGATGAAGGTTAGATCTGTAATTACAAAAGCGGCGGCATTGCTTATGACCGCTGTAATAGCTGTAGGAGCGAGCGGTTGTCAGGGTAAAATACCTGAGGACAACACCTCTGAGATCACAGTAAATCCCGGTGATATTTTAGCTGAAATGACCATTCAGATAGGTGAAGAAACAGGTAAGATACGCTTTAAGCTGTTCCCTGACGTAGCACCTAAGGGCGTGGATAATTTCGTTAAGCTTGCTGAAAACGGCTATTATGACGGAAAGACAATTCACCGTGTAATTGAAGATTTTATGATTCAGGGCGGCTCGTTAAGAGGTGACGGAGCAGGTGGCACTACCGCCAATAAGGTAGATGTCCCTCGTGAAACAAACGACCGTATGAGAGCTTACTACGGTGCTTTAGGCTATGCTGAAAGCAGTACAGGTATCAACAGCCAGTTCTTTATCGTTAATAACAACAATCCCTTTGATATAGCAAAGACTGCAGAAAATATCAGGTCCGATCTTGAAGAATATGCGGACCGCCTTACCGAAGAGGATAAGAAGTATTACGAAGAATATCTTGCGTCACTTAACGCAGTAAGTGATGACGTAAAGCAGAAGTATCTGACTAAAGGCGGCTCTTTTGCCATTGACGGAAATTACACCATTTTCGGACAGTGCATAGAAGGTTTTGAATTCATCGACAAGATATCCGAAGTAGAGGTATCCTCAGGAAACGAGCTTGATGATAAGCAGGGGATTGATTCCAAACCTACAGTATCTATCACCATAAAGAAGATAGCTATTGCACGTATTCCTTATATTGATGAATCAACTACCACAACGAAGAAAAAGCCTTCCCGTCCCACTCAGTCAGTAACAACTACAACCTCACAGACAGAAAGCGTTCCTGAAAGTGAACCGATCAGTGAAACAGAAAGTGAACCGATCAGTGAAACAGAAAGCGAACCGATCAGTGAAACGGAAAGTGTTACCGAAAGCGAAGAGGAAAGCACTCCTGAATCATCGGGTGAAACAGAACAGACAGAAGCTTCTGAAGTAAATTCTGAAGAAGCTCCCGAATCAGTGGAAGAATAAAATAAAATAAAAACCGCCTTTGTATTACAAGGGCGGTTTTCGGATGAATAAATAAAAGGGCATTATTATGACAAAGAAAACCCGTAAGACAACATTAGCTTCCATAGTAACAGCAGTATATATCCTTGCGACAATGACTGCTTGCAGTAACGGAGTAAACAGTGATAATCTGTCCTCCGATACTGTTACTACAACTTATACGGAACTTCAGACACCTGCTCCTGAAACGACTACTACTCCTGCCCCTGTAGAAACAGAGCAGAAGGATGAAGCCACAGAAAAAGAACAGACTGAAAGCTCCGTAACATCTGATACCCCTGCTCCCGAAACGGAACAGACTACTACTCCTCAGACTGAAGCACAGGTTACAACACCTGCTACTACAGTTACCACAACCCCTGCTCCCGAATGGGACGAGAGCAAGGTGAGTGGTACAAAGTATGTCAATACTGCTTGCTACAGCCGTAAGAAAGCTGTACTCGGTGCGGAAACAGTCAAGCTGTACAATGTCAATGACAAGGTAACAGTTGTAGCAAAAACCAATACGGGTTACTACAAGCTCGATACTGGCTATTTTATACACTCTGATTATCTTTCTGACAGCAAGGTTGTTATAACAACCACTACAGTTCAGACTACTACTCCTAAACCGCAGGAAACCCCTGCTCCCGAAACGGAAAAGCCACAAGAACAGCCGAAGCAGGAAGTTATAGTTATATACTCACGGTACACTAAAAGTCTTGATGGAAAATCAAGTAACTTTTATTCTGATATCGAATGCACAAAATATGCAGGCGGAAGTGGTGTCAGAAACACAAGCTACAAGGCTGTAAAGATAAACGATGACATATATCAGTTAATAGGGGACACTCCTCAGACTGAGCGATATAATGGTTTGTATGTCAAATCTTCTGATTTCAGTCCCGTAAAGGCGTATATGAATCCAATATACGAAAATTACGATATTGAAGGTATGAAGCAGAGGCTCATCGAAATAGGTACAAAGGAATACGGACTTGTGTACGATGCTGCCGGTGAAAGCCTTGATGGTACAACGTGGGGATTCCCGGATACAATAAATATTACAATGTTGCCCGGTAAGCTTGAAGCAGATATCGAAACGCTGATGGCGGTAAAAACAGAATCTCGTCATTTAGACCCCGGAGATACATTTGCGATATATATTGAAAAGGATGAATATTCATCCAAATACGGTATGACTGAAGAAGAATTCTATGCAAAACAGTATTATACGATATATGTCATAGATGGCGGTAGATGGTAATTTAACAGTAAATTAAGAACGTGCGTTTATCTGATAGGATAAATGAGGCTATCTAAAGTTGCTTTTGCTAATTTAACCTATAACCGCCTTTGTTGGAAGCACAAGGGCGGTTATACAATTTAATACCACAGATAAGAGTTTTGATTTATTCAAAGCTCTTTTTTATTTGACAATATATAGCTTGTATGATAGAATGGAGGTACAGGAATTATGACGGATAATATCAAGACAATTTGCCTCATAGACCCTGAAACAGAAAAAAAGAAGTTTTTCCGAATAACTTTAGTAGCTCAAGGAGGTCTTATGAGCAACGACAGAAACAGTCTGTGCTTCTGCGGAAGCGGAAAAAAGAAAAAGAAATGTCATCCTGATATTCACGAAAAGAGTCTGTTTGCAACACTTCTGAAGTATTACAAGGAAATTGATGATGAACAAGCTCTTATAGACAATTCGATGTGCAAGAAAGGCTGTAGTAAATGCTGTGAAGCTTCATTCTCGATTTCACAAGCAGAGTTTTTTATGATACTTAATGCTCTTGAGATAACAAAGGATACTCAGCTTTTTAAAAGAAAGGCTGATGAATTTATAGCAAATCAAGGCTTTGAAATCGGTAACAGATGTATATTTGTGGATGATGCTACAGGTGCTTGTCGTATTTACGAGGTGCGTCCTCTTATCTGCAGACAATACGGATATATAAACACCAATGACTGTGTTTGTGATTATATCAAGGATAATAAAGAGTTACTAAACTCATTGCCAACTGAAAGCAAAGTGAAGATTGCTCATAATACAATTTCATTTGATAATGGTATTTTACTGACTCCAAAACCGCTTGTGTATTGGTTGTCGCATTTGTCTGATGATGGAGAACTGGCTACATTGAAGCAAAAGAAACTTTATGAAGCTGCACAGGCTTCGCCTATTAGTGAATACTTACGATTAGTATCTATTTAATGTAAAATCAAATATCATAGATAAGAGTTTTGATTTAATCAAAGCTCTTTTTTCTTTTGCTATACATAAATCCCCCTGCTCACGCATATAAATGAGCAACGGATTAACTTCCGCAAGAAAGGGGCGATTTTGTGAAAGCCAGAGATATTTTATCGGACTCAAAACAGGAAAGATGTATCATATTAGCAGAATATATAGTGGAAAACAACGCGACAGTAAGAAGTGCCGCAAAGGTTTTCGGAATAAGTAAAAGTACAGTACATCAGGATGTGACCTCCCGACTTGAAAAGCTGAATCCCGAATTACATAAAAAGGTGAGGGAAGTGCTGGAGAAAAATAAAGAAGAGCGACATATCAGAGGTGGCCTTGCCACAAAGCTGAAATACAGCAGATAATACATAAAAAGACGGAGCGAACCTCCGTTTTTTTTGTAGCTGAGAGAAAGATAAATTGTTGTTTGGCGGCGGGTTGACGGTTTGTGTTTATGTATCATAACGGGGCGTCAGAGGACAGACCCTAAAGGATGCCGCAATCCTTTGGATTGCCCGCCCCCCCCTACAATTTTCCCCATAACATTGCGGGTTGCGTGTAGGGGTCGGCCTCCCGGACGACCCTCCGCCGAAGGTGGAATTTGTTGAACGCCACGCGTTCAAACAACAATTTATC
>JAZSHW010000121.1:0-11144 GCA_045533495.1 Ruminiclostridium sp.
GGAGTTGAACAACTTGCTTCTCTTCCTAAGACCGCTTGGCCTCCGACTTAAAGGGATCAGACTGAAGACAAACTCACGCACCGCAAAAATGCGTAAAACTTTGTACTTATCTTGCGAGCATATAAAAACATTGATACAGAAGTTTAGGGGAGCCGCAAACGGCTCCCCTAAAGCATCTTTGCTTACTTTGTCAACCGCCCCTCAACGTACTATCTGTACGCCTGTCGGGGCGGTTGACGATTTTGACCGAACGGGTCAAAATCAATGGCTGACGTGCGTTTTTCATCGTCTGACAGCGTGTAAACAAAGACTTTGTTTACACGCTGAACCCCTTTATCCGAAAGGATAAAGGGGTTTTGTTATTAGTGTCTTTATTGTTTTTTCTTAAATATAAACAGCTTGCTGAAAATGTAATTCAGCACCAGCACCACGATATTTGAAAATACCTTGATGCACAGTTCGTAAAAGCCATTTTCGATATTCGGCAGATTTACGAGTAAATACATTATTGCAAGGTCAACGAATAAAGTAAACAGTCTTGCCGCATAGAATGATCCTGCCTGAAGCAGAATTTTCCCCACTCCCTTTACCTTGCTTTTGAACACCCATATACGATTGGTTATAAAAGCAAAGGTCACAGATACTATCCAGGAAATAATATTCGGGAGCACTGTGGAAGAATCTCCTTCTCCGAAGGACAGACGGTAAGTCCACTTTAAAAATTCGGGAGCACTCTGCTCATCGGGGAATATATTTCTTACAATAAAATAAGTTACGATAGATACAAGTGTTGTCAGTGCACCGAAGATAATATACATTATTATCTCACGGTATTTTTTAAAAAGCTCGGGCCAGTTTTTAGGATTTATACCAAGCCTTAATATCTCCTTTATTTGTTCCATCCTACACCATTAATATTCGATCATATCATCAAGAGCAGCATCTGCATCGCTGTGATCATGGAAGCCTGCACCCATCATATCTCTGCCTCTTACCATATACTTATCACGCTGTTCCTTAACTGCTTCGTCAAGTATCTTCTTTACTTCTCTGGGCTTCTTTATAGAAATGAGGTGCTTATCAGGTGTATCGCAGTCTCTTGCTGTAATGGAGATTGTACCGCAACCGAAAATTCTCTGACCTAAAGTAAACTTCATAGTCTTATCAGTAACCTTGTAAAGCTCTACCTCGTCTTCTTTTATGTTGAGGAAGCCTATCCTTGTGTAAAGCACTGTGTCAGTTATAATGTAACGGGTGAAGGAAATGGGAAGACCCATAAAGCACTTCTTACCTGTCCATAAGATGTTGTCGCCGTAATCACGGCGAAGCTTTTTCATATTTGCCATAATTTTTCGTCCTTTCCTGAATATGATTTATTACCACAGTTTGTCCTCGTGGGGACATCGGGTGTGACTGTATGCCGCCCTCAGCTCCACAAAGCAACCGCATTTATTACACATACCGTTTATAAGGCAGTCACAGCTCTTACATATTGAAAGTCTTTCTCTGTAAAGACTGTCGTCCGCCTTTTTTTCATCAGGAATAAGCGATATACATTCACCTATATTTTCATAGGCTTTATCGCTCATTTCCTTTAGTAAACACCGTTTGCAGTTATTCATCCTAATACTATCTCGGCGATACTGCAAGCAGGTAATGTAAAGCTGATACCGTCAGCTGTCTTTGTTACCTCGTTAAAGTCTTCTATCTTTACATTTTCGGGATTATCAAAGGTATTATATGCTCTTACGTCCTGCTTTAACATTCTTGCAGAAATTTTATCAAAAGTAAAGCCGGGAATAACTGCATTTATTTCCTGTGCCTTATCTAATGAACAGTTGGAAATTGTGATTACCATTTCTCCCTTATCATTTACAGATACACTCTTTGAAAGCAGGTCAAGGTTAAAGCCTTCAGCCTTTTCGCTGTCAATATGGCTGTAGCAGAGCTTATTACCCTGATGACGTTTATAAAGATCAAATACGTGGTAAGTGGGTGTAAGCACCATCTGCTCACCCTCTGTAAGAATAAGTGCCTGAAGTACGTTTACTGCCTGAGCAAGATTTGCCATAACCACTCTGTCACAGTGGCTGTTGAAGATATCTAAATTCTTTGCGGCAAGAACAGCGTCACGCATTGTATTCTGCTGATATAAGAAGCCGGGATTTGTACCCTCTTCAACATTGTACCAGGTACCCCATTCGTCAACGATAAGACCTATCTTATGCTCAGGGTCGTTCATCGACATTATTTCAAGGTGCTTTGTGATGAGAGTTTCCATATACATTGTCTTTTCAAGAGTCTTGTAATATTCCTCATCAGTAAAAACTGTCGCACTGCCCTTATCCTCCCAGTTGCCTGAAGGCACTGTGTAATAGTGTAGGCTTATCGCCTTTGTATGCCAGTGCTTTACCTTATCGGTGAGCACCTTTGTCCAGTTGTAATCCTCGGCATTAGGGCCGCAAGCGACCTTATAAAGCTCGTTACCGCTGTAGTTTCTGCAATAGGTCTGATATCTGCGGTAAAGCTCTGAATAATATTCAGGGGTCATATTACCGCCGCAACCCCAGTTTTCGTTACCTATGCCGAGATATTTTAACTTCCATGCCTTTTCTCTGCCGTTCTTACGGCGAAGGTCAGCCATAGGGGAAATGTCATCGGAGGTTATGTATTCTATCCACTGAGAAAGCTCCTCTACGCTACCTGAGCCTAAATTGCCTGCAAGATAAGGCTCACAGCCTACCATTTCGCAGAAATCAAAAAACTCGTGTGTGCCGAAGCTGTTATCCTCAGTAACCCCGCCCCAGTGGGTATTTATCATCTTTTTTCTGTCACTCTTTTCACCGATACCGTCTTTCCAGTGATATTCGTCGGCAAAGCAACCACCCGGCCAACGAAGTACAGGCATTTTTATATTTTTAAACGCCTCGATAATATCATTTCTGATACCCTTTGTATTTGGGATAGAGCTGTCCTCTCCCACATAGATGCCGTTATAGATGCATCTGCCCAAATGCTCGGAAAAATGTCCGTATAATTCGGGGTTTATTCTGCCCTTGTTATCCTTTGAATTAATAAGTAATGTTGCCATAATGGTACTTCCTTTCAAAACCGTCAATACCGATTTTATACTAATTATTTTACCATAAAAAAAATATAAATCAATAGATTTTGGCAAATTTGAACAAAATAAATTGCATAAGGTTTCTTTTGGTTGACAGTAGGACACTTTGAATATATAATAGACTTGGTGATATTATGAAATTCAAAGCGGTCATTTTCGACCTTGACGGAACACTTTTAAATACACTTGATGACCTTGCGGACAGTGCAAATCACGTACTTTCTGAGCTCGGCTTTCCTACTCACGATATTGACGCTTACAAGTACTTTATAGGCAACGGTATACCAAAGCTTATCGAGCGTTGTCTGCCGAAGGACAGGCAGGAATATCACGAAAAAGCACTATCTGCATTCAGCGGATATTATGCTGTTCACAGCAAGGATAAGACTGCTCCTTATAAGGATATTCCGCAGCTTCTCAGCAAGCTTTGTGACAAAGGCATTTTGCTCGGAGTCATCACAAATAAGGCACACGATATAGCAGTCGGTGTAGTGGAGGATTATTTCGGCAAGGATGTATTCGGATACATAAGAGGTCTTGACAGCAGTATAAAGGCAAAGCCTGACCCTGCGGGTGCTTTATCGGTGGCTGAAAAGCTTAAAGTAAAACCGTCAGAAGTGCTTTATATCGGAGACAGCGGTGTTGATATGCAGACGGCGAAAAATGCAGGCTTTACTGCCCTTGGTGTACTCTGGGGCTTCAGAACAAAGGACGAGCTTATAAACGGCGGTGCAAAATTCATTGCAGAAAAGCCGCTTGATATATTAAATTTTATCTGATGCGAGGTATGTATGAGAAAACAGTATCTTGAAATAGGAAAAGTAGTGGCTACACAAGGACTTAAGGGCGAATTCAGGGTGCAGTATTACTGCGATAATGCAGAGGTAATATGCAGCTTTGACAGACTCTTTTTAGGCAAGGAAAAGCAGGAGCTTGAAGTAACTGACGCCCGTCCTCATAAAACTCTTGCAGTACTTAAGGTAAAGGGTATAGATACTGTAGAGCAGGCAAAGACTATTGTCGGAAAAATGCTCTATATGAACAGAGATGACGCAGAACTCCCCGAAGATGTATACTTTATCCAGGATCTTATCGGTCTTACTGTAAAGGACGCTGACACAGGCAGAATTTACGGCAGAATAGACGATGTGTACCAGAATGGTGCGGCAGACGTATATTCCATAAAGACGGAAAGCGGCAATCAGCTTATGTTTCCTGCTATACCTGAAGTGCTTTTAGAAGTGAACATTGACGGAGGAGAAATGATAATAAGACCGCTGAAAGGTCTTTTTGATGATATAGAGGAGATAAAGGGCGAATGATAAGAATTGATATAGCCACCCTTTTCCCTGATATGTGCGAATCGGTCTTATCTGCAAGTATTGTCGGCAGAGGCAGAGAAGCAGGCTTTATTGAAATAGAATGTCACGATATCAGAAAATATACAGACAACAAGCACAACCGTGTGGATGACAAGCCCTATGGCGGCGGTACGGGTATGGTAATGCAGGCTCAGCCTATATACGACTGCATCTGCGATATAAAGAAAAAGACAGACGAAAATGCAAAGGTGATATATATGTCACCTCAGGGTAAGACGCTTACACAAAGCAAAGTAAAAGAACTGTCAGAATTATCAAATATAATCATACTCTGCGGACATTACGAGGGTGTAGATCAGAGAGTTCTTGATGAACTGAACGTTGAAGAGATCTCAGTCGGTGACTATGTACTGACGGGTGGAGAATTACCTGCCCTCACCCTTGCAGACGCCATTGCAAGAATGCAGGAAGGAGTTCTGCCGAACTCCGACGCCTATTCTATCGAAAGTCATTATAGCGGTATGCTCGAACATCCCCAATATTCAAGACCTGAGGTGTGGAGAGGCAGAAAGGTTCCCGAAGTATTACTCACGGGACATCACGAAAACATTTTAAAGTGGCAGGAGGAAATGTCCTTTGAAGTGACTAAGAGAAAGCGTCCCGAGCTTCTGTATGATAGCTTCAGCGGTAACAAACCCTATGCAAAATATGTAAGGGTGCAGGGCGGAAACTCCGATAAAAACGGAATAAAGCCCGATATAGTGACGCTTATGGGAATTCTTAAAAGAAAAAGAATTCTCACAAACAGAGAGGAAAAGCAATGGAAAAAGGCAGAAATATGGTTCAAGGAAAATCTGCCTGATCCTTTTTGTGCAGATTGCCCTAAAAATGCGGTAATTTATCTCAAAACAGACAAAGCCTTCGACATTTTGCGTATGTACTCGCCATTACTTGACATTCTTACCGCTCATGAAATCCCTTTTGAAGTGATTTTTGCCGATTTTATGGGCAAAATGCTATGGGAAGACGATATAAGAGCAGGCTTTGATGCCGCTGATAACAGTATTCCTTATGTTGAAAACTAATGTATATGTTGGATATAAAGTTGAAAACTTTTTGTGCAAAGTGAATAAATTTCTGTGGATTTGTAAAGGACTATTGAACAAAATACAAAAATAATTACAGAAATATTGACAAAAACCCAAAAGTGAGTTGACGAAATCCGTAAATACGGCTATACTAATAACTAACGGACACAGCTTTTGGGGCTATGTTTATCGGAAAGTAAAAACTAATCGACGGAGGTAGTTAATTATGTACGTTAAAGAAGTAAGCGTAAAGAACCAGGTTGGTTTACACGCAAGACCTGCAACATTCTTCATCCAGAAGGCTAACGAATACAAGTCTTCCATCTGGGTTGAAAAGGAAGAACGCAGAGTAAACGCTAAGAGCCTTTTAGGTATCCTTTCTCTCGGTATCGTTGGCGGTACAACAATCAGAATCATTGCTGACGGTTCTGACGAACAGCTCGCTGTTGAAGGACTTGTAAAGCTCGTTGAAAGCGGTTTCGCAGAATAATAAAGATAGAAACATTTAATGTGTAGTTAAAGAAATCACTATATTTTGTTTGTGTACATCACGACGAAATAAGCCGCTGGGACTTTTTCAGCGGCTTTATATTTTTTAAAATTTCGTAAACTGAAAGGTAAATTATGTTAAAGAAACTGACTGCATTTGTTTTAGCGGCTGTAATTATGCTCAGCGGCTGTTCGGCAAATTATTCACATATAGAAGGCTATGACGATATAGCAAACGCAAGAAAGCTCTACGCTTCTCTTAACTCGGCAGAGCTTACCGTAACGGACGCCGCAAAGGGAGAACTTACCCAGCATCTGAAATTTACATACGATATACAGGAAAGACTTTCCTACAGCTATTTCGGAACAGACGGAAATATATCTCTTTACGAATATCATAACGGCTATGAATACAGCTATTTTGAAGATGACGAATGGAAGACCCTGACTGACGGAGATGAGAATTATCGCTTCTACACAAAGATGGCTAAAATGTCGATGGTGGATGAAGGAATGATATTCTTAAAAGGCGAAAGTATAACAGAGTCAAAGGTGACGAATACCGAAAGCGGAAAAATCATAGAAATGACTTATGACCATAAAGCACTTAACAGCTCTATGAAAAATCAGCTCGGTCTTGTGGGAGAACTGCTTTCTTTTAAGGTAATATATACTCTTGACAGCGAAGGGTATCTAACAAAGATGGAGCAGACAGGCAAAGCTTCACAGAGCGAAAAGCAAGACGTTGAAACAGATATAAACTATGTGCTCGAAATATCCAATATGAACGATATAGGACAGATAGAAAAGCCTGAGGTTATACTCGACTGATTATATTAAAACGCAGAAAGAGGTGATTATCCTGACCGAAAACGAAATCAGAATTGTACTTGCATCGGCAGTTGAAGATCCGAAAATATGCCGTGTGTATTTCAACTATGACCCGAATTATTTTTACTACTTCCCCATTGCGGTCAGTAAAGATCTCTTTATCGGTGCAAATGAAGACGACTTTTCCATCGACGGCTTCACCATAAGACGAATAAAGGATGTAATAAGCGTCAAGATCAAGGATGACAAATGTCTTGAAATAGATATAGCCGAAGGCCTGCTGGATGAACTTGATCTGCCTGAAATAGATATAAGCGACTGGCATAGTGCCTTTAAAGCACTTAAAAATATAGGAGAAAACATAATTATTGAAAAGGAATCAAGTATAGCCGACGACTGTCAGTTTGCAATAGGAAGAATTGCTGAGGTACATGGTGATTTTCTCTTACTGCGGGAATTTGATGCAGAGGGCAACTGGCTTTACGACAATACCATCATCCCCTTTTCAGCGATAACAAGCGTTACAATAAATTCAAGGTATGTAAGGGTATTTTCAAAATACCTGCCACCCTGCCCTGAAGTATAAAAAGGGTACTACTTTCGTAGTACCCTTTATTTTTATTCCTTTTTCTTAATTTTCCTGTTATTATAAAGGAACATCACCACTGCCATACCGCAGATTATGATATATCCCAGTACGCTCCAGCCATCAGGTATCTGTGAGAACATGAAAAAGCCGAATACTGCCGCAAAGATTATCTGCGAATAATCATATACCGATATTTCCTTTGCAGGTGCATATCTGTAAGCGGCGGTAATTGTAAATTGTCCGCCTGCTCCCGCAAGACCTGCTATTATAAGGATTATCCACTGCCATAATTCCATGGGATGAAAGTCGAATATCAGAAACGGCAATGTCACAAGACAGGAAAAGCCCGAAAAGAAAAATACGATATACGAACCCTTTTCACCTTTTAATCCGAGCCACCTTACCGCTGTATAAGCAGCACCTGCGGCAATTCCGCCCACAAGTCCGATGATCGACGGGATAAGCTCCATATTGGTAAAGGTCGGCTTTATAATAAGCAGACTGCCCAAAAAGGCAATTATTACACCCATCGTCTGCACTATAGTCGTCTTTTCCCGTAGGAATATCAACGAAAAGACCACCGCAAAGAAGGGCGACATCTTATTAAGCATTGTAGCATCTGACAGCACTAAATTATCCACCGCATAGAAATTACACAGTATTCCTATAGTGCCGCAGGTGGCACGGAGTATAAATACTCCTAAATTGCTTTTATTTTTCGGAAGTAATGACGAGCCTGATTTGAGCAGTACTATGAGTGCAAAAACAAAGGCTATCACATTTCTGAAAAAGCTTTTTTGTATTGAGGGGATTTCGCTTCCTGCGAGACGGACAAAGCTGTTCATCACCGTAAAGCAGAAGGCTGACGCTACGATACAGGCAATTCCCTTATACTTATCGGGAATAGCCGATAGTTTTAATTTACTCAAATTATCACTTCTTTACAACACAGTCGAAGGGCACAGATATCTGTGGCAGTTCTATATTCCCTCCCGAAGCAAATAGCTCGGGCCGATTAAATGTATAGGATAATTTTATAGAATTTACCGCTTTTTCTACCTCTTCTTCCGTTAAATCCTTTGTACAGATTACAAAATAAAGAGTTACTGTATTATATGAAAAGCGGTTAATTTCAGCTACATTGGCCTCCTTAAAAACAAAGGCATTTTTGTATTCTCCCATATCCTCTATTTTAAACTGGACGTCATTTATCTTGTACATACCGATATTGGTGAAATTAAAGGAAATACCCACTCTTAAAAAGTCCTCTTCCCTTGTCATATCAAACCCGGTATCACTCAGTAGCGTACTGTTTTTATGCTCACCATCAACGAGCTTATCATACATAGCTTTTATATCAAGCTCAAAATTGTCACCGCTGTAGGTGGTGAGTGTAATACCGCTGTAGCTTATATGCAGGGGGAACATAAACTGGGTCAGCAGTACTGTTGCTCCCACTGCAATAACTATCAGCCAGGTATATATTGTTTTGACTATTTTGTTCTGAAAGAAATTCTTCAGCTTGCTCATATCTTCTTAACGCCGAGAGTTACCTTTTCGCCGTTGATATCCCACTCAGCATTGTATCCGTCCATAGAGCCTGTAACAATGCTTTCTGCAAGTGTATCATCGGAAATTTCTTCGCTGTTTCTTGTAAGGATTTCAGCAACCTTGTCATTACCGTCACAGTAAATTGTGATGTGGTCCATAACCTCAAAGCCTGCATCCTTACGCATAGACTGGATCTTGCTTACAATTTCTCTAACAAAGCCTTCTTCGATCAGCTCAGGTGTAAGAGTTGTATCAAGTACTACAGTATAGCCTCTGTCGGTTACTACTGCATAGCCTTCCTTCTGCTTTTCTTCGATAAGCAGATCCTCTTCAGCTATCATAACATCGCCGTCAGAAAGTGTAAGGGTCATAACGCCGCTCTTTCTGATTTCAGCCATAGCCTTTGTACCGTCAACCTCTGCAAGAGCAGTTCTTACTTCGCCTATTCTTTTGCCGAACTTTGCACCAAGAGTCTTAAGCTGGGGCTTGAAGGAATAGGAAGTAAATTCGTCTGTATCCTCTACAAAGGAGATAGCCTTGATGTTAAGCTCATCCTTAACGATATCAGCAAACATAGGCTGTAAGGTCTTGTCTCCCTTTACCATTATATTTGCGATAGGCTGTCTGTTCTTGATGTTAGCTGCATTTCTTGCCGCTCTGCCGTTTGTAACGATAGTAAGAACAGTTTCCATTTCCTCTTCGAGTGCCTTGTCAACGAGAGCTTCGCAAACTTCAGGGAAGTCGCAGAGGTGTACGCTTATAGGAGCCTGCTTATCAAGTGAGCATACGAGATTTCTGTAGATATCATCACATACGAAGGGAGTCATAGGAGCAGAGGTCTTAGCTATAGTAACAAGTGCTGTATATAATGTCATATAAGCATTGATCTTGTCCTGTGTCAGTTCCTTTGACCAGAAGCGTTCTCTGCTGCGTCTTACATACCAGTTGGACATTTCGTCAACGAAATCCTGTAAAGCTCTTGCCGCTTCGGGAATACGATAGTTTGCAAGATTATTGTCAACCTCGCCCACTACAGTATTAAGCTTTGATAAAAGCCACTTATCCATTACGGAAAGCTTTTCAGGTTCTAATTTATACTTTGTAGCGTCAAAGCTGTCGATGTTTGCATAAAGCACATAGAACGCATAGGTGTTCCAGAGAGTTGAGATATACTTTCTCTGACCTTCATTTACTGCCTTTGCGTGGAAACGGTTAGGTAACCAGGGAGCAGAGTTTGTATAGAAGTACCAGCGGATAGCGTCTGCACCGTGGGTTGCGAGAGACTCAAAGGGATCTACCGCATTGCCCTTGGACTTGGACATCTTCTGTCCTTCGCCGTCAAGTACAAGACCTAAAACTATAACATTCTTATAGGGTGACTTGTTGAAGAGCAGAGTGGAGATAGCAAGCAGAGAATAGAACCAGCCTCTTGTCTGGTCAACCGCTTCGGAAATGAAGTCTGCAGGGAACTGCTTTTCAAAAAGATCCTGATTTTCAAAGGGATAGTGATGCTGTGCAAAGGGCATTGAACCTGAGTCAAACCAGCAGTCAATAACCTCGGGTACTCTCGTCATCTGCTTGCCGCAGTGAGGACACCTGATAGTTACAGCGTCGATGTAAGGACGGTGTAATTCGATATCATCAGGACAGTTATCGGACATACTCTTTAATTCTTCAATGCTGCCGATTGCGTGTCTGTGACCGCATTCGCACTCCCAGATATTGAGAGGTGTGCCCCAGTAACGGTTACGGGAAAGGCCCCAGTCCTGAACGTTCTGTAACCAGTCACCGAAACGGTTCTTACCAACGCTTTCGGGAATCCAGTTGATTGTTTCGTTGTTTCTTATAAGATCCTCACGAACCGCTGTCATCTTGATGAACCAGGATTCTCTTGCATAGTAGATGAGAGGAGTATCACATCTCCAGCAGTGAGGATAGCCAAGCTCAAACTTGGGTGCAACGAATAAGAGTCCCCTTGCCTCCAGCTCCTTAACCACCATAGGATCAGCCTTCTTGCAGAATACGCCTCCATAGTCGGTTTCCTCTGTCATTTCGCCCTTGCCGTTTACAAGCTGAACGAAGGGAAGGTCGTAGTTTTTGCCTACCTTGGCGTCGTCTTCACCGAAGGCGGGAGCAATGTGTACTACACC
>JAZSHW010000029.1:0-18372 GCA_045533495.1 Ruminiclostridium sp.
AATCTTTGATTTTAAAAACAATAGGAAACTGCCCGCGGGTGCAACCCGCCGCCTCCGTTTGACAACACATAGAAAATATGATATACTATAATAGATTATAAATCATCATAATAGGGGGAGTGTTCTTATGAACGGTAAAGCGATAAAAAAGCTGTTTACAACGCATAAGGTCGGCAGATGTTTTACAGCGGTCGGCATCTTCCTCGGAATATTTATACTCCTGATCATTTCGTTAGCACTTATCTCAGGCGGACTTATAACAGCCCCTGCGGCTGCGGCAAGGATAATCGGAGCAGAGCGGTTCTTCGTATCGGATCTGCCGCCCCTTACAATGCTTTTTGCAGGCGGCTTTATGTTACTTTCGGGAGGGGCTTTGATACTCTTTACTGCAGGCAGATTATGTCCCACAGCCGCCGCCTTCGTTCTTCGCATATTCGGAGATGGTAACAGAAAATGAAACTGCTTAAAAAACTGAAATTCCGTCATATAAGGGTGGAAAAGCTGACAAGGTTGCAGATAATATCAAGAATCTGTGCCGTTGGTGCGGTAATTTGTCTTATAGCCGCAGTACTTTGCTTTACCACATTTGAAAATGACTATAAAAGCTCGGTAAAATCAGAAGAGCTGAGCTTTCCATATTATGAGCATCTGTCGGTGATAACCGAAAATATACCCGTTTATATTTATCCGTCAAAGGATGAAAACATAAACGTAAAATATCTGTCCGACAGTGAAATAACTGTTCACGAAGAAAAGGGAAGGCTTGTAATAAGGCAGGAGGGGGACTTTGTCTTCTCGCTTTTCTCCTTTTCCCAGCTCCATTATAAAATAGAAGTTTATCTGCCTGAAAGGACTTTCAGCAGTATAATACTCGCCACCTCTGACGCTCCGCTTTACAGCGATGTTTTAAACAGCAATGTGGTGAATATTACATCAAAAAGCGGAACTGTAGAAATAAAGGATATAAAATGCCATACCCGTCTGACAATAGAAAATGACAGCGGACAGGCAGACATCAACATTTCGGAATTTTCCGGGGGAGAGCTTAAAAACCGAACCGGAAACATAAATCTTACCTTTACTGAGGACATTGAAACCTGTGTTTTAGCAGGCAGCCGTTGTTATATAAACGGACTTGCGGTACAGGGCGGAGAGGATGTATCGGCACCCCATAAGCTTAAAGTTTCTTCCGCTTCAGGAAAGGTGCGTATAATTACAGGAAAACAGTAATATAAGAAAGGAATGTACAGTATGAAAAGCGCAAAACAGACCTTCACAATCACAGTGCCCGAAAAACAGGGCTATATGGATCTCACCGATGATGTTCAGGCTTGCGTGAGAAATTCCAACATCAAGACAGGTATCTGCACTGTAAACACAATGCACAATACAGCATCGGTATTTACAGGAAAGAACGACCCTGAAACTCTTGAAAGCTATCTTAAATTCTATGATAAGCTGACAACCCTCGCAGAAGAATCCCTGCGTCCTGCCATAAAGCATCAGCTTGCAGGCAACGGCGTTACTATGCCTGTTGAAGATGGTAATCTCTGCCTCGGTCTGTCACAGTTCATCATCTATATGGACTTTGACGGCGAAAGAGAAAAGCTGATTGAAGTAACAATTATCGGAGAATAAATAATGCTGTCAGTAGTAATCCCTGCCTTTAATGAGCAGGAAAATATACCTGCCGCCGCAGAAAGACTTTCGGAAATACTTTCTCCCATAACAGATTTCGAGCTTATTTTTGTGGATGACGGGTCAAGGGATAACACCTGGAATATAATAAAAGAGCTTGCCGAAAAAGAAAAAACGGTAAAGGGTCTGCACTTCTCCCGTAACTTTGGAAAAGAGGGAGCTATCTTTGCAGGGCTTAAAGCCGCATCGGGTGACTGTGTGGCAGTCATCGACTGCGATTTACAGCATCCCCCTGAGCTGCTCCCTGATATGCTTGACGCTTGGAAAAACGGAGCAGAGGTGGTGGAGGCGGTAAAATCCTCCCGTGGTAAAGAGGGCATCATATATAAGCTTTTTGCAAAGGGCTTTTACCGTATGATGAAAAACAGCTCCAATATAAATTTAGACGGTGCGAGTGACTATAAGCTGATGGACAGAAAGGTCGTTGAGGCTTTAAACGATATGCCTGAAAGACTTACCTTTTTCAGGGCCTTATCCTGCTGGGTAGGCTTTAAGACAGAGCGTATTGAATTTGACGTAGCACCAAGAAATGCAGGAAAGACAAAGTGGTCCTTCCGAAAATTATTCAAATATGCATTAAGCTCCATCACAAGCTTTACAAATGTTCCGATGCAGATAATAACCGTATCGGGAATACTGTTCTTTATCTTTGCTATTATTCTCGGCGTGCAGACTATCGTCAATTTCTGTATGGGTACAGCCGCTGACGGCTTTTCAACCGTCATACTGCTTATACTTATAGTCGGCAGTATTTTAATGCTTGGTATCGGCATTATAGGATACTATCTGAGCAAGATTTACGAAGAGATAAAATTCCGTCCCAGATACATAGTGTCCGAAAAGACAGGAGAGCTGGGACAGGATAACAAGAGATAATAAAAGAGGATTTTCAATGCAGGCAGTAAAGGAAAAACTGATACATTTTAGACATCTGTGCTATAAAAACGGATATCTGTTTGCGGCATTTTTTATACCTATTGCCGTTATGATAGTCGGCTATATAAACTTTGGTATGTGGCCGATAGGCGAAAGGTCGGTGCTTTGTCTTGACCTTAACGCACAATATGTCTTTTATTTTGACTATGTACACGATGTAATAGGAAACGGCGAAAGTCTGCTGTACAGCTGGAGCAGAAATCTGTCGGGCGAATTTATAGGAATAATAGGATATTATCTTGCAAGCCCCTTCAATCTCCTTGTCTGGTTATTCCCCAGAGAGATGATAACAGAGGGACTTATGACAATGATGCTTGCAAAGTTCGGTGCCTGCGGCGTCTGCTTTGCAATATATGCCCACAAATCAAGAAAGCTCTCAAAACAAACCGCCGCTCTGTTCTCCCTTATGTACTCCCTTTGTGCATATATGGTAGTAGAGACTATGAACCCCATGTGGCTTGACGGCGTACTGATACTGCCTTTAGTATGCTACGGCATTGAATCCCTTATAAGAGAAAACCGCTTTAAGCTCCTCGTTGCTTCTCTTTGCTATGCATTTATCACAAACTTCTATATCGGATTTATGATAGCTATATTTACAGTTATCTATTTCCTTTATTACTTCTTTGCAAATACAGAATATAACAGTGCTAAGGGAGTTATCCTCCCGCTTATCAAGAAGGGTGCGTTTACAGGTCTTTGCGGAATAACCGCCGCACTTATGAGTGCCTTTATGATACTGCCTGTTTACAGTGCTTTGCAGAACGGTAAATTTACCTTTACCACACCCGATTATACCTTTAAAAGCAATTACGATTTACTTGATATAGCTACAAAGCTTTTCCCCAACAGTTACGACACAGTCAGAATGGAGGGTCTGCCCTTTATATTCTGCGGCTCTGTCGCACTTATTCTGACAGCAGGATATTTCTGCTGCCGTAAGTTCCGCTTCAGTCAGAAGATATCTGCTGCCGCTCTTATCGCAGGAATGCTTATATGTATGTATATCCGTCCCATAGATATGATGTGGCACGGCGGACAGATGCCCAACTGGTTACCTTATCGCTACTCCTTTATGGTATCCTTTATACTCGTAATGCTATCAGCGCAGGCGTTTGAGGAAATTAAGAGCATAAGTAAAAAGACACTCGGCTTTATCACAGTATGCTATATCGGACTTATCATATATGTAGAGTCGACTGATACCTTTAATTCTGCCTTAGGAAATGAAGGCAGAGAGATTTTTGAAGGAATTTCCGTAGCTTTACCTGCTATACTTTTTATGGCTGTGGCAGGAATAACACTTTACCTCATCTCAAGAAAACACGATACGAAAAATCTTACCAAAGCCGCATCTATAGGGCTTTGTGCGATAATCGTTGCAGAGCTTTGCTTCAATACTGCCGCTACAATAAAGAAGATGCATACAGATATCGTATTTTCTACAAGGGCAAGCTATCTTGATGTGGTACTGCCCCTGCGTGAAAAGGTAGAACAGATAAAGGAAAAGGACGAGGGCTTTTACAGAATTGAAAAGAACTTCTTCCGCTCGGTAAACGATCCTATCGCAACAGGTATGTACGGCCTTTCCCACTCAAGCAGTACTCTTAACGAAAAGGCTATTGATATGCTGGGCTTCTTCGGCTTTACATCAAACGGACATTATTCAAGATTTTCAGGTAATACTCCCGTAACAAGCGATATTTTCGGTGTAAAATATATCCTTGACTGCAAGGATCATAACACTGTAAATATAGAAAGTGCAGAGGACATCACCGTTACAGAAAACCCTGACGCTTTGCCTATAACCTATCTTTCAGATATGGGCATAGAGGATATGGAGCTTAATAAGGATATGGTATTTGAAAATCAGAATTTGCTGATATCATATCTGACAGGTATTCACGATGAATATTTTATGACCTTTGCCGCAGACGGTCTGCCTACAATTAAAAACTGTACAAAGGGTAACTATGCAGGCGGTCACATCGGTTTTACCAATGTAAAGGACGAGGCCTCTGTAACCTACAGAGTTACCGCCATTGCCGACGGTGATATATATATGTATGTACCCACCGACTATCAGCGTCAGGTAACAGTCTATGTAAATGAAAAATATATAGGCGCTATGTTTGAAAGCGATAATCATAATATAAAGAACCTTGGCAACTTCAAAAAGGGCGAACAGATAGAAGTCCGTATGCGACTTGACAAGAGCGACCTTTATTTTAAAACTCCCCAGTTTGCCACACTTGATACTGAAAAGTATAATAACGCAATCTCTGCCTTACAGCAAATGAATACTGCTACAACAGTAGAAAAGCTCTCAGGTACTGAGGTTGTAGCAAATGTCACAGCCGCAAAGGATCAGATGTTATTTACAACTATTCCTTACGAGCAGGGCTGGACTATCTATGTTGACGGTAAAGAAACAAAACCCGTAAAATTAGTGGAAGAAGCACTTATGGGTATACCCGTTACAGCAGGCGAGCATAAGGTAGAATTCAAATTCTTCCCTGCAAGAATGGATCTCGGCATAATCTGTACCATCTGCGGTATACTGATATTCGTATGCCTTATCCTTATTGATATCAAATTCAAAACTCCGATAAAGCTTAAGGTAGCTGACGCTTCAAAGGCAATTGATACTGAAGAAGAGCTTTATCACGAAGAGCAAACAGAAAAAGAACAATCAAAAGACGAAACAGACACAGAATAAATCCCTTTAAGAGAAAGGAACAGACAATGATTTTAGCGGTAGATGTAGGAAATACCAATATAGTTTTCGGCGGATATGAGGGCGATGATCTGAAATTCATTTCAAGACTCAACACTGAAGTGTCAAGGATGGAGGATCAGTACGCTATAAAGCTCCGTGACATATTAAGTCTTTACGGACACAGCGAAAAAGAGATAACGGGCTGTATTATTTCATCAGTCGTACCTCCCATCACTACCCATTTAAGCCGTGGCATTGAAAAGCTCTGCAAGGTAAAGCCACTTGTTGTATCTCCCGGTATAAAGACAGGTCTTAATATAAAGATAGACGATCCGTCAATACTCGGTAGTGACCTTGCCTGTGCGGCAGTAGCGGCAAAAAGCAAATATAAAATGCCCTGCATTTTTATAGATATAGGTACTTGTTTAAAGATTTTCGCTCTTGATAAGGACGGAGCATTATTAGGCGGTGCAATAGGTCCCGGTGTAAAGCTGTCCTTTGAGGCGTTATCTTCAAAGACTGCATCATTACCTCTTATCGGTGCACAGCCTGTTGAAAAGGTAATAGGCACAAACAGCCCCGACAGTATGCGTGCAGGCGTTATCACAGGTACAGCCTGCATGATAGACGGTATGATAGAACGCTATGAGGAAGTCCTCGGCGAAAAGGCAAGCGTAGTTGCAACGGGCGGCTATGCGGCTCTGGTTACTCCTTTATGCAGAAGAAGTACAGAGCTTGATCCCGATTTAGTTTTAGAGGGTCTACGCATTATCTACAATAAAAATCAGAGAAATGCGTAAATTATATTTTAAAACCCTACGAGGCACTCCTGACAAGAGGCTTCAGTAAAGGAGAAAATTATGTCAAACACAAAAACACAGAAGAAAATGAACGTTTCGACCATTGTCGGAATAGGACTGCTGACTGCTATCGTAGTAGTTTTACAGCTTGTATCAATGGCACTCAGATTCGGAATGTTCAGCATCACACTCACTCTTGTACCTATCGTAGTAGGTGCGGCTCTGTATAACTGGAAGGCAGGCGCATGGCTTGGTCTTGTTTTCGGCGGAGCGGTAATACTTACAGGCGATGCGGCGGCATTTTTACAGATAAACGCCATAGGTACAATAATTACGGTACTTTTAAAGGGTGCTTTAGCAGGACTTGCGGCAGGACTTGTTTATCATCTTGTCAGCAAGAAAAATCAGATTGCAGGCGTTATTGCAGCAGCAATAGCAGCTCCTGTTGTAAATACGGGTATATTCCTGCTCGGCAGTGCCGTATTCTTCCTTGACACAATTACAATGTGGGCAGGGGATACAAACGTATTCGTGTATATGTTAGTGGGTCTTGTAGGCTTTAATTTCTTTATTGAGCTTGGTATCAACATTTTACTTAACCCCACTATATTACAGATAATCCGTATAGGAAAGAAAAAATTAAAGTAAACATAAGAAAGGTAAAGCTATGGACTTTAACTCACTTGCCGAGCTTTTATTCGGCGACATTAAGACAACTCCCGAGGATATCATAGCAAGATATCCCGCAAGAAATTTAAACGAAAATGCGGCAGTAACCCGTTTTGCACCCAGCCCCACAGGCTATATGCACATAGGCGGACTTTACGCTACTCTTATCTCTCAGAAGATTGCAAAGCAGAGCGGCGGACTTATTTACTTACGACTTGAAGACACCGACAAGAAAAGAGAAGTGGCTCACGGTGCGGATGAAATTATAAATTCTCTCGCAGGCTACGGTATCATTTTTGATGAGGGTGCGGCGGCTGACGGCTGTGATGAAGTCGGAAGCTACGGTCCTTACCGTCAGAGCCAGCGTAAGGAAATATATCAGACCTTTGCAAAGGAGCTTGTAAGAAAGGGTCTTGCATATCCCTGCTTCTGCACAGCGGAAGAATTAGACGAGCTTCGTACAAAACAGGAGGAGTTAAAGCTTGATGACAAGGGATATTATGGTGAGTATGCAAAGTGCCGTAATCTTACCTTCGAGCAGATTGAAGAAAATATAAAGCAGGGCAAGGAGTATGTTTTAAGACTGAGAGCTCAAGGTGCCGAGGGAGAAAAGATATTCTGCAATGATATCATAAGAGGCAGAATTGAAATGCCCCGTAACATAATGGATGTGGTACTGTTAAAGTCTGACGGAATACCCACCTATCACTATGCTCACGCCGTGGATGATTTTCTTATGGGTACTACCCACGTTATCCGTGGTGATGAGTGGATAAGCTCTTTCCCCATCCATCAGCAGTTATTTGAAGTAAGCGGCTTCAAAATGCCCAAATACGCTCACATTGCTCCTATTATGAAGCTGGATGATGAAACAAAGACAAAGCGTAAGATAAGCAAGAGAAAGGACCCTGAAGCAAGTGTAAGCTATTATGCAAAGCAGGGCTTCCCTGTAAAATCAGTGCTTGAATATCTTATGACTATTGCAAATTCCGCTTATGAGGAATGGAGAATGAAATCTCCCGACGCTGATATGAATGATTTTAATTTCAGCCTTAAAAAGATGTCAATAAGCGGTGCTTTATTCGATATGGATAAGCTTTACAGCGTCAGCCGTGATGTTATCTCCAAAATGAGCGAGGAAGAATTATTCGACCTTATATCAAAGTGGGCAAAGGATAATGACGAAAAGCTGTCAGCTTATATTGAGGGTAACGAGCAGAAATTCAAGGACAGCATAAAGCTCTGGAAGTATAACGGCAAAAAGGTACGCAAGGACGTTGCCAAGTGGAGCGAGCTTATAGAAATGTTCCCCTATCTTTACAGCGATGAAAAAATCAGTGAATATGATTTTGATGAAAAGATATCAAAGGAAGATACAAAGCAGTTCCTTGAAAGCTATATAAAGTCTTATAACCACGATACAGATAATTCTCAGTGGTTTAATGATGTAAAGGCTATCGGCGAGCCGCTCGGCTTCTGCCCTGATATCAAGGCGTATAAGGCAGATCCCGATAGTTACAAGGGAAGTGTGGCTGATGCCTGCACAATTATCCGTGTAGCAGTAACAGGCAGAAGAAATACTCCTGATTTATACACTATTATGCAGTTAATCGGTAAGGATGAAACTGTGTCAAGACTTGAAAGAGCTATGGAGTTAATTTAATAGTTAATATATTTATTTTATTTCAAGCGGGCGACTAATAGTCGCCCCTACGTTTTTTTGGCGTATATAAATTTTGGTTGCTAATGCCGATAACATTGATTTTTATGACGGTTTGCTCCCGCGGGCAATTCCGCCTTCGGCGGAATTTGGTGAACGCCACACGTTTGATTTTCATATCATTTCTCAAAAATCAGCATATTGTACCCCCTGACTATGCGAACCACATTATATCATTACCATAAATTTTCTATCTGTATTTTCTACAAAATACGAGCCGTTTTTTTGTTTATTCTATACCCCTTAAATACCGCTTGTTTCCTTGACACAAAACATAAAATATGGTATTATAATCTTAATTATTCTTTATTAAAATCCGCAGGATTTTGTCGTTTTATATTACAAAAATCTAATTAAAATTTTATTAATTTCGACAATAAAAATGCGTTTTTTAAGAAATCGGGGTGTATTATGAATTCATATAATTCTTTCAATGATATTTTTGAAGAAATGAAGAAAAGACTTACTCTTTCTTCAACGGCTATGAAATTATGGATCGAGCCTTTAAAGCCTATAAAGCTCAATAACAACATAGTTCAGCTTTATGTTGAAAACGACTTTGCAAGAGAAATGGCATATACAAACTTCAAGACAAAAATGGAGGAGGCCTTTGCCGACCTGCTTGGTTTTGAGGTAGAAGTGCAGATATTCAGTGAAAAGAATCTTTCACCTGAGCAGCTCACACGTTACGGACTTGATTCAAGCACAAAGGAAGAGCTTACAAAAGAGCTTGATGATGACGATGTAGTAAAGAGCCGTCTTACAAAGAGTGAATTACAGAGTAACTATCAGCATACCTTTGATACCTTTATCGTAGGTGATACAAACAAGCTTGCTTATTCTGCCTGCAAATCTGTAGTACAGGAACCCAGTACTATGTATAATCCCTTATACATATACAGCGAGCCGGGTCTTGGTAAGACTCACCTTTTATCAGCAGTTAAAGCGGAGATGGAAAAGAAAAATCCCGATATGCATATTATATATACAACTGCCGATACCTTTACCGATGACTTTGTAAATGCTATCCGCAACAATAATACCGAATCCTTTAAGAAAAAATATCACGACTGTGATATGCTTCTTATAGACGATATCCAGTTTATTGCAAACAAGGTAGAAACTCAGCAGGAATTATTCCATACCTTCAATATTTTAAGAAACAACGGAAAGCAGATCATCTTCACATCAGACCGTGCTCCAAAGGATCTTAACGGTGTTGAAGAACGACTGATAAGCCGTTTTGAATGGGGTCTGCTTGCTGATATTGCTCCGCCTGAATATGAAACAAGAGTAGCGATCATAAAGCGTAAAGCAGAGCTTTATAATATGAATCTTGCAGATAACATTATTCATTTCTTAGCGGACAAGCTTAAAACAAACATCAGACTTTTAGAGGGTGCAATTACAAAGATAAACGCTCTTACAGTAGTAACGGGTGTTACACCTACTCTTAATATTGCACAGAATGTTGTAAAGGACATCCAGTCAAATCACGAGCCTATTCCCGTTACAGTGGAAAAGATAATCAATGAGGTAGCTAAGGTATACAGCGTATCTCCCGAAGATATCGGTAGTGAAAAGCGTTCTTCACAGATATCCACTGCAAGACAGGTAGCGGTATATCTTGTATCAAAGATAACAGGTCTTTCCTATTCTCTTATAGGCAGAGAATTCGGTAACAGAGATCATTCTACTATCGTTTATTCCATCAACAAGGTAAAATCCGTAATAAAGAAGGATCCATCCTTTAAGGGTATGATAGAGGATATGATAAAAAACTTAAGCAATAACGCATAAAAATCTTTCAACTGAGTTTTAGTTATCAACGGTTGAAAGCAGTTTAAAAATGTTTAATGTTTAAAGATGTTAAAAGTGTTAAAAACCTTTCAACCTTTTTCATCTTTCTTTAATCAAGTTTTAAACATTAAGAAAAACAGATAATTTCGCTTATAAAAAGCTTCGGCGGAGTTTTCCACAGTTTAAACCGCCCCCATTATCAATACCAAAAATATATAATATTATATTATTTTATTTGCTCCGCAAATTTTATTCTGATAAAAAACGAATGTTAAAAACTGTGCCACATAAAAATAAAGGAAGGTATAAAAAATGTTAAAGTTTTCAGTACAGAAAAGTGATATATCCGAAATTATTGCAACAACTGCAAAGGCTGCTGCTGCAAAGTCAGTTATAAGTTCACTCGAGGGTGTTTATTTCTGCCTCAGAGGAAACTATCTTACAGTTACAGGCTATGATCTTGAAATAGGTATCAAGTCTGTAATAGAAGTTAAAGGCGAAAGCGACGGAGAATTTGTTCTTAATTCAAGACTTATCTGTGATATTATAAGAAAAATGCCTAATGGCGAAATTACCTTTACAGAAAATGAGAATTTAAGAATAGATCTTACATCAGGTGATGTAAAGTACTCTATTATGGGTATCAGCAGTGAGGAATATCCTCTTATCCCCGAATTATCCCGTGGCGACAGCTTTGAAATTGCAGAGCCTCTTTTAAAGAGCATGATAGGTCAGACTCTTTATGCAGTTGCAGTTATTGATACAAAGCCTGTTTTAATGGGCAGTAAGTTTGAAATAAAGGATAATGTTTTAAGCGTTGCATCGGTTGACGGTATCAGAATTGCTGTAAGAACAGAAAGTCTTTTACATGAAGAATTTGATTTTGTAGTACCTGCAAAGACCCTTTCAGAAATCTTAAGACTTTTATCTGATGATGAAAAGAAGATAGCTACAATTTCAGTAGACAGAAATCAGTGCATTTTCAGCATTGATAAATATACTATCTTCTCCCGTCTTTTAGAGGGTGAATTCTTTGATTATTCAAAGATCATCAGCTCAAAGCATGATATTGAAGCTATCATCAATGTAAGAGAGCTTACTGAATGCGTAGACAGAACACTTTTACTTATAAGCGACAAGTTCCGTTCTCCTGTAGATCTTACCTTTACAGAAAACAATTTGAGAGTATTCTGTGAAACAGCTATAGGTAAGGTAGATCAGCAGATAAAGGTAGATTTTACAGGCAGAGAATTCGGTGTATCCTTCAACAGCAAGTATCTTATAGATGCACTTCGCAATACAGAATGTGATAAGGTTAAATTCTGCTTTGTTACAAACGGTATGCCTTCACTTAAAATTCTTCCCATGGAAGGTGAAAGCTTTGTATTTATTGTAAGCCCTGTACGCCGTCGCTGATTTTTATGAAGCTCTTTAAGAAAAAAAGATTATTTATCTATATCGCTTTTATAGTTTTTACTGTTATAGTACTTGGCTTTGTTATTTTTTCAAAGCTCGGAAAAAATATTCTTATCGGTAAATGGGAAAGTGAAGACAGAGCAAGGATCTATCAGTTTGATGAAAATACTCTTACTCTTACCTTTGTCGACAGTAAGGAAAGCAGGCTTTATGGATATGTCTTAAAGGATAATAAACAGCTTATATTACAGATTGGCGAAAATAAGACAGTTTATGATATTATAATACACGGTGAAAAAATAGGTATATATTCGGAAAATTCCGACAGTCCGGAGATTTTACAGAGAGTTTATGAGTGATAATAAAAAAATTGCTGCAGGTATGTCTGAAGAGCAGTTAAAGGCTTTTAAGAAAATAACCGCAAACGACGAAAATCAGACAGGTACAGAAAATCCCGAAAGTGAAGATTTTGATATTGCTGATTTTATAGTAAAACACAGTACAAATTACAGTGTTAAAAAAAGCAAAGCTCCAAGAATTATTGCAATAATAGCTGTTGCAGTTATGATAATCGGACTTTGTGTTATTATTGCAATTTACTCTGCTAACGGAAATAAAAATCCCATTTTCGGAAAATGGATCTCCTCTGAAGGAGTTGAGATGGAAATAATTGAAGGCTATATCACCATCGACGGCTCAAGCAGAAAATATATTTTCCCCGATGGTGAAGAAAATGTCATCGCTATTGCCATAAATGAAGAATATTTTAAAATTCTGTATAAGTTTGAAAATGGAAAATTATATATTATAATTCCTTCTTCTGAGGGAGAAAATGAAACTATAGAGTATGAAAGAAAGAGGGAGTAGGTATGATAGAAGTTAAGGTTGCACCTCCTTTTATAAAGTTAGAGCAGTTTTTAAAATTCTCAGGAGCTTGTGAAACAGGCGGAGAAGCAAAGCTTGCTATACAGAACGGATATGTTCTTGTAAACAACGAAATATGCACAATGAGAGGAAAAAAGATCGTCGAGGGCGATATAATAGAGCTTGATGATGAGCTTTATAAATGCGTATTTTAAAAAATTATGAATATAAAAAAATTATATGTAAGAAACTTCAGGAATATCAGGGAACAGGAATTTTTGTTTCACGAAAATTTAAACGTACTTTGCGGTAACAATGCCCAGGGTAAGACAAATTTATGTGAAGCGATTTCACTTTGTATGGGTCCTTCCTTTAAAGGAAGCCGACAAAGCTCTTATATTCCTTTTTCTTTGGATCAGACAAAGGAAAAGACTGTTATAAAAATATGGTTTACTACAAACCTTACCGATAAGGAAAATGTTATTGAATTTGTCATAGCAAACGGTAAAAAGGAGATTTTATATAACAGTATCCCGATAAAAAGTGCAATGGAATTATACGGTGTATTAAAATATGTCGTATTTATACCTGAACATCTGAATTTAATAAAGGGTAATCCTGAGCTAAGACGTGATTATCTTGATAGCGTAGCAATGATGCAGACTCCTGTACATTTAAAAAAGCTGTCAAGATATAACAAAGCGTTAAAAAATAAAAATAATATACTTGCAGGAATATTTAACGACAATGATTTAAGCTACATTATTCCTCAGATAGAGAGCTGGAATGAAATTCTTGGTGCTGAGGGTCTTAACGTAACTTATGGCAGACTTAAATATTTTGCTACCTTAAAGGAAATTGCAAATAAGCTCTACAGAGAAATATCAGGTGGGGAAGAGCTGACGTTAAAGTATTATTCAAGTATATTTGAAAGAGATGATATGTCACCTGATGAGATAGGGGGATTATTAAATCTCTATCTTAAAAAGCTGTCAGAGGATTTTACAAAGGAAGTAAAATTAAAGCATACCGTTTCGGGAGTGCATAGAGATGATATGAACTTCTTTATAAACGGCTTTGATGCAAGGGAGTTCGGCAGTCAGGGTCAGCAGAGAAGTATTGCTCTTGTTTTAAAGCTTGCAGAGGCTGAAATAATAAGACAAAGAGAAGAAACTCCTATTATGATTCTTGATGATGTTCTGAGCGAGCTTGATAGTATGAGACAGCAGTTTGTACTTAACAATATTGTAAATTCTCAGGTATTTATTACTTGCTGTAATATTGATGATGTAAAAAATATGGAGCAAGGAAAGGTCTGGAGAGTAGAAAAGGGTAATTTTACACTTATGTAAAGGGTGATAAAATGTATATTCATATAGGTGGAGATATTTCTTTACCTGCAGATAAGATAATAGGAATATTTGATATAGAAAAGACCTCCGTTAATAAGGAGGTCAATCTGTATTTAAAGAATCTTCAGAAGCAGGGTAAAATATATTATGTGTCCTACGATATGCCGAAAAGCTTTGTGGTGACAGAAAAGTATGTTTATATTACCAATGTGAGTGTGTTCACGCTTAAAAAGAGGATGAACAGAAAGGTTTGAAAGTTAAGCTATGATTTATGAATATGAAGTAACAAAGGAAATGTCAGATGCTTTGATAGATGTAACATTGCTTACACCTGTAGGAATTAAGCAATTAAGAATGTATAGAATAAGATGTCTGATAGGAGCATTTTTATTTATATGCTTAATACCGCTTGTAAATAATAATATATTCACAATTATGATGCTTATCGGGACTGCTTTCATTATTCTGTTTACTATTTTTGCAACAAGAAAGGTCTTGAAAAACAGCATCAAAAAGGCACAGAGTAAACTGGATCAGAATGTGATATCAGGTTTCAGAAGATATACTTTTTCTGAAGATAAGGTAATTATAGAATCATCTGTCGGAAAGAGTGAATTAGAATGGAAAGCCTTTTTAAATTATATGGAATATAAAAATTATATTTTTATTGTTTTAAATGATGAAAGAAAGCTTGTTGTAGATAAAAATAAAGTTAATGAAAATGAACTTGCAGATTTTTACGAGTTACTTAAAAGTAAATTGAAAAGAATGTATTATTAAAAATAAGTAAGAAAAAAAAGCCCCCATTAAGCCCCCCTTGCCTAAAGGGGGGTGTCAGTCCGCAAGGACTGACGGGGGGATTCAGCCTGAAAGGTGGCAGTCCATAAGGACTGACGGGGGATTCCTACACAAATATATTAATTATAACATCTGATTATTTAAAGAGGAAATAAATGGATAGAAAATATAATCCTGAATTAACAGAAAATGCAAGAAAATTAAGAAAAAATATGACCAAAGAAGAAAAACACTTATGGTATGATTTTCTTCGTAATTATCCGATCAGATTTTTAAAACAGAAGGTTATAGATAACTATATAGTTGATTTTTATTGTCACGAAGCAAGGCTGATAATTGAATTAGACGGATCTCAACATTTTGAAGATGAAGGTTTAAGAAAAGATAAAATAAGAACTGAAAAAATAGAAAAAAGAGATTTAACGGTGATGAGGATACCTAATAACGAAATAAATAAAAATTTCAGATATGTTTGTGATTATATTGAAATAATTGTAAAAGAAAAAATAAATCCCCGATAAAAAATCGGGAATTTTGTTGTTATAGAAGATTAAGAAAATATATAAAGAATCCCCCCGTCTATCTTCTGCATTCACCCCCCTTTAGGCAAGGGGGGCTTTATAGTGGAGATTTTTAAGTAAGAATGATAAAAGAAAGAATACTTTCGGCGACTCCGTCATCATTTCCCTAAAACAGTCTGAAAGAATGATTGCCCTTCAGGGCAACGGCAACTGGGGGCTTTTGATGAAATTTGAAATTTTGATATGATAATCTTAATATAGCGTTATACAAGGTTTTTAGTTGTTTGCAAGCCTATAAATAATGCAAACTCTAAGCCCCCCTTGCCTAAAGGGGGGTGTCAGTCCGTCAGGACTGACGGGGGATTCGTTTTTCATATATCCCTACTCCAAACAAAAATTTATCGTGAACAATTATGTAACCCCGCCGTTCACGAGGTTACGCCATCTACAAAAATTATAAAAGGAGGAGATTGGATCAAACGCCATGCGTTTGACCGGCAAGGCGGGCTGTCGAAAATGCAATCTGCAGATTATATCCACCTGTGTATGCAGCACAGTCTATAATCTCTCCTGCAAAATATAAGCCATCGACTAATTTTGACTGCATGGTTTTAGGATCTATCTCTCTTACAGAAATTCCGCCGTCGGTAATAATAGCTTCTTCAATGGGTCGGAGAGATTTTACTGTAAGGGTGAAGGCTTTCAGATTTTCGATAAGCTTTTTTCTTTGCTCCTTAGTGATAACATTTACCTTTGTATCGGGAGAAATTCCGCTTCTTAAAAGAATTTCAGATATCAGCTTTTCGGGTAATAATTTTCTTATTACATTTGAAATCTGCTTGTTTTTAGCCTCTTCAAAATCTCTTAAAATTCGGGCGTCAAGCTTTTTTTCATCAAGGGCCGGTTTTAAGTCAATATATAATTTATAGCTTTCATTTTTTATAAAGGCTGAGGCGGATAAAACGAGAGGTCCGCTGACGCCGAAATGAGTAAAAAGCATTTCGCCAAGCTCACTGTAAAGAGCTTTATTTTTTTCATTTTTCAATGTAAGGGTGACATTCTTTAAAGATAGCCCCATCATAGATTTTGTATCCTCTTCGGTATTAATAGGTACTAAAGAGGGTTTTAATTCGGTAACGGTATGACCGAGTTCTTTTGCCATTTTATATCCGTCACCTGTAGAGCCTGTACCGGGGTAGCTTTTACCGCCTGTGCAGAGAATTATTTTTTCTGCACAGTAAATATTCTTGCCGCATTTAACACCTGTAACAAAAGCCTTTTCATCAGATTTTTCAGTAAGAATTTTTTCAGCTCTCTCATTTATTACAGTTACATCAAGCTCTTTAAGTCTGTTCTTTAAAGCGTTTACAATATCTGAGGCTTTATCTGATACAGGGAAAACTCTGTTACCTCTTTCTGTTTTTAAGCGAACGCCTAAAGACTCAAAAAAATCCATAACATCATAAGCTGAAAACCCCGCTAATGCACTGTAAAGAAATCTGCTGTTAGTGGGGATATTTTTCATTATATTGTCGTTGTCGCTGTTATTGGTGACGTTACATCTGCCTTTACCTGTGATAAGCAGCTTTTTACCGAGTATGTCATTTCGTTCTAAGATAAGGGTTTTAAGTCCCTGTTCGGCAGAGGTTATTGCGGCAACCATACCTGCCGCACCACCGCCTATGATTATTACATCATAATTCATATCAGACATCCTTTTTATATACGTCATGCTCTTCCCATAAGGATTCAAGCATAAGGAAGTTCTTTTCTATCTTTTCTTTATTCTTAGCACCGAGGGCAACTATTATTGCATTAATAAGGCTTAAAGGTGCAACAAGAGAATCGGCAAAGCTTGCCATATCACTTCTTGCAATTAAAAGTTCATCAGCAAATTCAGCTAAAGGAGAAGTAACGCTGTCTGTTAAGGCAACAATATTTGCATTTCTGCTTTTTGCATAAGCTGTAGCCTTTGCGGTACTCTGAGAATAGCGGGGGAATGAGATAGAAATAAATACGTCATCCTCTGATATTTTGAATATCTGCTGATAGATACCGCTTGTACCCACTGCCTGTACAAAATGTACGTTATCAAACATAAGTTGAAAGTTGTAGTCTAAAAATCTTGCAAGAATACTACTGCTCATTGAACCTAAAATGTAGATATTTTTTGCGTTGCTTATCTTTTCAATAGCAGTATCGAACATATCCTTGTCTATTTCTTCAAGGGTGTGACGTATTCTGTCCATATCCTGACTGAGTATATTTTTAAGCACTCCGTCTTCGCCGATGCGGTCATTTGTGATGTTTATTCTCTGTACTGCAGTAAGGCGGTTTTTCATAAGTGACTGTAAAGCCTTCTGAAGCTCAGGATAGCCCTCAAAGCCCATTTCAATCGCAAATCTTACAACTGTGGATTCGCTGACGCCAACTGCATTACCAAGCTTTAAGGCGGTCATAAATGCTGCTTTTTCATAGCTTTCTAAAATAAATGAGCCTATCAGCTTCTGACTTTTTGAAAAGCTCTGCATTTTATTTTCTATTTCAATTAAAAGATCCTGCTGCATATTTTTATATTTCCTTTACCTTAAAATTACAAGAAAATTTATTTGTATTTATTTTACTACATAACAGGAAATTTTGCAAGAGGAAAACGAAAAAGTTTCAAAATGGGTGAAATTGAATTATAAAAAAGAGAAAATTGAAATTTGACGGCGGGTTGACGGTTTGTGTTTATGTATCATAACGGGTCGTCAGAGGACATACCCTAAAGGGTGCCGCAATCCTTTGGATTGCTTGTCGACCCCTACACGCAATCCGCAACGTTGTGGGGAAAATTGTAGGGGCAAACTGTTTCTTACGAAACAGTGACGGTCTTTAGACCAATGACTCCTGGACGCCCCGCCGCCGAAGGCGGAATTGGGTGCGGCGGCTTGCCGCCAAACAACAATTTGACAAGCAGATGTATGTGACCCCGCCGTTTACGATGTTTCGCCAATTGAGATGATTTTTAAAGGCGAAAATTGGATCAAACGCCACGCGTTTGAACAACAATTTACCTGTCATATTTTTAAATAAA
>JAZSHW010000133.1:0-8829 GCA_045533495.1 Ruminiclostridium sp.
AAAAAAAGTTTTTCGTTCTGTTTTTCAGCCTAACCGCCCTGATAACCAAATCCGCTTTGTTATGCTGTATTCAGTTCTTTTTCGCTTGCCTCTCTTGAAGAGTGCTTGTCTATTATATCACGTTATTTCGGGTTTGTCAACAGTTTTTTGACGAAATTTTTCACTAAAACATTGTGTTTTTTCTTCGTCCTGATTGGGCATTTCGACAAGCACCACAAAATACAGACATTCAGACCCAATATATAGTGCCGCTTTCAATTCTTCGCATTAGCAAAATAAATTCCGGCCAAAATAAAAAAGAACGACACGTATGCCGTTCCTTATATTATACAGCAAATTAATTTTCTCCGTTAAGCTCGGAAATAATTTTTACAAAGCTATCAACGTCATTGAAATCCTTATAAACGGATGCAAATCTGATGTAAGCCACCTTATCAATTTCTTTAAGACGGTACAATACCATTTCTCCGATTTCATAGGATGTAGCTTCTCTGCGGAACTGGTTTTTCAAATCCTGCACAATATCCTCAACGATATTTTCAAGATCCGCCATCTGGACAGGACGCTTTGCAGTAGCGATAGTAAGACTCTTTATAAGCTTTTCTCTGTCAAAGGCCTCTAACACATTCCCCTTCTTTACAATCATAAGGGGAATATTTTCAACTATTTCATAAGTAGTAAATCTGCATTTACATTCTAAACATTCTCTTCTGCGTCTGATTTTATTTTCCGCAGGTCTTGAATCTATTACTTTGCTATCATCAAATCCACATTCAGGACACTTCATGATAATTTCTCTCCTTTTGTCAACCCTTTATATTCATATTTTAACACATAAAAAAGTCATTTTCAATACTTTACATAAAATTTTATTACTGTAATCTGTAGCTTTCAACTATGCTCTGAAGTGCTTTTACACAGTCGCTTAAATCATCATAGCTTGTGTAATTTTCTCTGTAAAGCTCAACTATCATCGAATTGTCATAATGAAGCTCGTCAAGTCTTTTAAGCAACTTTATAAAATCGAATTCACCCTTGCCTATCGGCAGACAGTCGCATTTATCATTGCAGTCGCTGATATGGATATGCTCCACCTTGTCACCCACCGCATCAAGATACTCGAAAACATCCACGCCGCTTCGTCTTGCCTGCTTTGTATCAAGGACAAATCTTACTTCATCGCCGAGCTGCTTAGACATTTTTTTAATAAAATCCAAATCCTTGCTCTTGCAATAACAGATATTTTCCTGCAGTGCGGTAATGCCAAATTCCTGTGCTGTGCGATAGAGTCTTAAATATCTTTCCATATATCTGTCATCAGGGACATTGGAGCTGAGTATTGCACCGTGCAGTACAAAAAACCTCGCTCCAAGCTCCGAGAGCTTTTCAAAATATCTTTTATATATATCTATAAGATAGTCTGTTCTTCTTGGATAGTTTCCGAAGAGGAAAAGCGTTTCCATTGGCGAAGAAAAGGGATGAAAGGATCTTACATTGATGCCGTAGTCTCTTATTGTTTTCTTCATATCTGCGTAAATTTCGCCTTCAAGCTCATCAATAGAGTTTATAAAAATTTCAACATTTTTAACGCCTCGTACAGCAAGCTCATATAGTGCCTTTTCCGTTTCAAGAGGATAAAGACAGGCAGTTGAAGCACCTACATCCATTTTCTTCTTCCTTTCTTAATTTTTTATGAAAGCTTATCGTATATAGTACCTGTTATGCAAAGCACCATCGGTACAAGATAAATTACAATCAGCACCACCGACAAGAGTGCATAAACACCTATACGGCAAAGTTTTTCTGTTTTCGCAATAATTTTTTCCAATCGTTTTCCGAATACAAGCCAGAGTGCAAGAATAACCGCACCGAAAATGCTTATAAGCAGTCCCGCCTTAAAGCCCTGAGGTGAAAAGGTAAAGGTTATATCATTTTCTCCCTCGCCGAGTCTTATCGCCATAAAGCCGCCGAGTGTTCGGCTGATTTCAACCTCTTCACCGTTTACAAAGGCACTGAACCCCTTGTCAAAGGGAACGGAGAGGAACAGATACTGTCCATCCTTCTGAGCCTTGTAGCTGCCGGAAATTGTTGTTCCGTCCACTTTAAGATTTGCGGATTTTTCGGGATTGATTATTTCGCCGAGCTTTTCGTGAGAAAGTCCGTAAACGCCGAAGCTTGAACAGTAACTGCGTTTATTTAGCGAAACTTCTACAGTTACATATTCATTTTCATAAGTGCCTAAATCAAGAAGTCCGTTGACATCCTGACCGGGATATGAGGTGTTTACCTTTACCCCGTTTGCATAAACGGCAAAAGAATCGTAAATATGCTCTCTTACATTGGTTGTCACAAGGTCAAAGCAGTCAAAATAAAGAGTCTGCTTATCCTCTACATATATTTTGTAGGTAAGAGCAGAATTTTTCGACGCCATCACAGGGACAAAGTGATATTTATCATCTTCTTTATAGAAACTGATATTCCTCTGTCCTGTGGGTTGATATTCCGTGAATATATCTTCCTCGGCACCAAACAGCTTTTCAGCCACAAAACGCTGGATATCTATTCTTTCCGCAAGCGGAAGCTCTGCCGCCTGCGACAGATCATTGTCGCTTACAATGCCAAGGGGCATAAAATATTCTGTTTCAAATATAGAATAAGATTTATCTCTGTAAAGGACAGGCTCTCTTGCGGTAAAGCGTTCTATAGAATATCCTACCGACATCATAGCGTCGGTAAGGAGTGTACCGCCGTTACCTGTGACCTCCATCCAGTAGGACGAATAGCCAAGCCGCTTCATCGCAAACATATAGTCCTCTGATGTGAGGGAGGTGTAATGGGCAAAGGAGTTATATCCGAGTCCACCGATAAGGTTAGCATCAAAATATTTATACTGTCCCTGAGCTAACTTTACTCTCCAGAATTTTTCGTCATCCTTAATTTTATCCTCCAGCACTATCGCATTATTGAACTTTGTGGGAGTATATGCGGCGGCAGAAATATAAACATTTGCATTAAAGAAACATTCAAAAGCAGTTACTAAAGAAAGCATAATGCAAAGTACAGGAAATTTCAGCTTTCTGAACACTCCGAACCCCATAGCAAGCGTATATATCATCGCAAAGCCGCAGGTTATGATAAGGAGCATTAAAAAGGAGGTTTCGTTACCCCAGAGAGTTGTGCTGTAATTATCAAGACTTTCCCTGAAATTATAGTAATACCATACCGAAAAGCCGCCGAAAACAGCTGTCAAAATAAACATAGGAACGGCATATCTTTTCTTTGTTACCGTACCGTAATCAGCTACAGACAGATTTTTCAGCTTTACAGACGCATAGCAAAGCAGCATCATTGTAACCATATAGCCATAACGGATAGGGAACGCCATATAGTCGCCCGTATGCCACATCTTATTGATAGGATCAAACATCACAGGAAGCAACATAAGAATCGACATTACGGCATAAAATCTGCTCTGCGACGTTACCTCTCTTGCAAAGAAGATAACATACATAGCAACGCATATTGCCGAGCAGAAAAGGAAAGGCAGACAGGTATAGATATTTGTAAAAATCCCCGACTGTACAAGTCCCTTTATTATATTATTTCCTCTTGCCGAGGAAAGATATTGTGCAAAGGATGGCAGCCATATTACAGCGGTAAGAAGAGCCGCAATAACACAGCCGATGATAAATTTCGGTGCAATGCCGTCAATATTCCTCTTTCTGTTCAAAAAGATATACAGTCCGAAGAAAAGGATGGTAAACAGCACCACCATATAGCTGAGGTAATAATTCAGCACCAGCATCCCCGACAGGCAGAATATAAGTCCGCCGATCTTCTTGTTTTTTATAAGGCTGTCAAAAGCAATAAGAAGGAGGGGGAAGAAATACATTACATCAAGCCATACAGTATTCTGATAAAAGAGCATAGCATATCCGCTGAAAGCGTAGACTACGCTGAACAAAGCCTGCCAGAAAGGATGCAGACCTTTATGACAACGGCGGAAATAAATATTCGCCGTTACGGCACAGGTTATCATCTTCAGAAGAGTAAGTATGTTCATAAAGTTCATCATATCCGCTTTATCAACAAACATTACTAAAAAGCTGAAAGGGCTTGAAATGAAAAACAGAAATACTCCGTAGAAATTCATTCCCGCAGAATTCTGCATATTTAAAAAGAAGTTACCCTCTCCCTCTAAGATGTCCTTGAAATTAAGAAGTAAGGGCAATACCTGCTGATGCATATCGCACCAGGCAAGAGTTTTTCCGCCAAAGGGGTACATACCGCTCAGGGCATAGACTGTAAGCAGTATCACCGCTACAGCAAGGGGCGGAAAAATAAATGTCATAAGACTAAGTGGATTTTTAAAATAACTTTTTTTCATATCGTCTTTATCTTTTTGTAATTTGCCGAAAATATACCTTTTCTGTCTTTAAAGTCATTAACCTTTAAGCAAGTAATTCCCGCCCATAAAGGCGGGAATTGAGCTTTTATCTTTTACACCATAAGCTTCTTGGCGTCTGTCTGAGTAGAAGCCATATCCTTCTTTGACTTCTTACTGCTCTTGTTATTCTTCTTGCCGGTATAGTTCTTGCCGAACTTTTCCTGCCAGAGCACCCACAGAGGACCTGCGATGCAGAGTGAAGAATAAGTACCGAAAATAAGACCTGCCGCCATAGGAATAGCGAATGTCATAATTGAAGTTACGCCGCAGACAGCACATACTACGCAGATTGCGATAACCGCAAAGGCTGTAGTAACTGTTGTATTGATTGCACGGGTGATTGACTGTGTGATACTTAAGTTTACAAGCTCCTTAAGCTCCATTGATGAACCGTAAAGGTTACGGTTTTCACGAACACGGTCATATACAACGATTGTGTTGTTGATGGAGTTACCGAGGATAGTCAGTACAACTGCCATAAAGTTTGCGTCGATGGGGAATCCGCAGAATACGAATACCGCATAAACCATAATAATATCGTGCATAAGTGCAACGAGCGAGAACACACCTGCAGAAAGGCCGCCAATCTTCTTGAAACGGAACGCAATATAGATAACAAGCAGGATAAAGGAGAAGATTACCGCTACCGCACACTTTAAGAAGAACTCAAAGCCTGATGTGGGGTTTACGTCCTGGCTGTTTACAAGCTCAAGCTTGTTGTCCTTATAGGTTTCCTGAAGCTTATCTGTAAGCTCCTTCTGAACATCTGCTGTAAGGCCCTCTGATGAAGAGAAGGATACCTGAACAGTTTCCATAGAGCCGTTTACTGCAGAACCTGTGATTACATTCACCGCACCAAAGCCCTGACCTTCAACAGTGGACTTTATCGCATTTGTGTCAACTGTACCTTCATAGCTGTAGGTCAGCATTGTGCCGCCCTTGAACTCGATGGACATATCAACGCCAAGCACGATTGTGCCGACAATAGTTGCAATTAAGAAGAGAATCGGGATTATAAAGAATATCTTTCTCTTACCAATAAAATCAATAGGTTTCTTTTCCATTATACAGCACCGCCTTCCTTTGCAGCCTTTTCTGCCGCAATCTTCTTAGCGGATTTAGCACCGTATAACGCAGGCTTTCTGAACACCTTGAAGTTTGCAAGAGATGATGTCATCAGTCTTGCCGCAAAAATACCGAATAAGAAGTTTAAGATAACACCGACCATAAGTGTGTAACCGAAGGAGTAGATAGTACCTTCTGTAGAAGCACCGAACATAAAGAATACGGGCTTTAAGATCATAGCCGCAAGGCTGTCGGGAGTACCGAAAGCACCCATAAGGATGATAGCTACGATGATCATTGTGATATTACCGTCAAATACTGCGGTAAATGCACGCTTATAACCGGTTGAAATAGCACTGTTGATAGTTTTGCCTGAGTTAATTTCTTCCTTGATTCTTTCGCCTACGATTACGTTTGCGTCAACGCCCATACCTACTGCGAGGATGATACCTGCAATACCCGGGATTGTAAGTGTAAGGCTGCTTGCAAAGGGGAAGAAACCTGAGATTGCACAGAATGTACCCGCAACCTGTCCGATAAGACCGATTACCGCTACTACGCCGGGTAAACGATAGAGTGCGATCATAAATAATGCTATGAATGCAAATGCAACGATACCTGCTAAAGCCATAGCATCTCTTGCACCTGTACCAAGAGTAGGAGAAATTGTGCTGAAGGAAGCTGTTTCAAGCTTAAAGGGTAACGCACCGCCGTTAATCTTGTTTGCAAGCTCCTGTACCTCTTCAGCTGTAAAGCTACCGCTGATAACCGCTTCACCGTCAGAAATCTTTTCGTTTACAACCGCAACGGAAATTACTTCGCCATCCATATATGTGGAGATATAGCCTCTGTTCTTTGCAAGCTTTTCAGTAGCTGTAGCAAACTTTTCCTTGCCGCTGTCCTTAAGCTTTAAGGCTACCATATATTCGTACTCTGTACTGCTGCCGTTCTTCTGAGCATACTGTGCAGTAGCACTTTCTACGTCAGAACCTGAGATGATAAGGGGGAGATCTTCATAAGAGCCGCCCTCTTCCCAATCGCCGTCCTGACCTTCTCTGAAGGTAAGAAGTGCAGTTTCGCCAAGCTCCTTAACAGCCTCTTCGGGATCGAAATCCTCATCTTCAGCCTGCCAGGGGAAGCGTACGATGATTTTATCGTTGCCGTAGTCGATATAAAGTTCATAGTCTGTGATGTTGTTTGCAACAAGTCTTGTTTCTACAATAGACTTTGCCGCATCAAGCTCTGTGTCTGAAGCATCATAATCTTCGGGAGAAGTAAAGGATACGTCTACACCGCCTCTGATATCAATACCCCAGCGAATATCACCGACACCTCTTATAACAGGATAGGTAAAGTCGCCATACTGGGTATGTATGCCGAAAAATACTATGCCTGTAAATGCTAATATGAGTAGAAGAACTACGAAGAATACAGGCTTTGATACTCGTTTCAATTGTTTCACTCCGTTCCTGCACCATAGTGCATAGGTTTTTATTTTTATACATTATTGTATTATACTATAAACACTTCAATTAGTCAAGATTTTTTCTGATTTTTCATAATTTATTCACAAATTTGAGTGGCATAACTTGGCAATATCACTTAATATCCCCGCACTTTTTTCCGTAAAGGATGGAACTCGTACCAAAAAAAGCTATGAAAATCTACCCACCGGTGAGGGATAATCTACAACGGACTTGTGAAATCACATTTGAAATTATAACTAAAAACAAAAACCGAAAATTATCATATTCAGATATGTAATTTGGTATAGGTCAACTTTTCCCCGCCATCATCAAAAAGGACATAGCCGCATTTTTCATACAGTTTTTGTGCAGGGGTATTGTCTGATGTCGTGTGAATTTTTATGATAGACTTGCCCAAATCACGAAGAAATTTCTCAGCATAGCTTACAGCGTAGCTGCCTATTCCTTTCCGATGGAAAGCAGGCTCAACCGCAAGCATTGAAATCCAGCCTGTTTCATCACCGCTTTGGAGTCCGTTTACTTTCAGATATGCACACGGCACAGCACCTTTTCGTATAAGAAAATGACGCTCGTCGGTATCTTCCGCTGAGAGAAGATCACACCATTCACTGTATGGAATTTCTCTGCCGTGAAGTGCTTCTACATTCCTTTCGTAAAGCATTGTTACATATAAAGCGTCGTCAGCTGAAACAGTATTAGCATTTAAGTCCGTCAGACTTTTTTCATACATGATTTGACCGTCATTTATCAGGGAATTAAAGTTCTTATATGGACATTCGGTAAAACCCATCTTGATTTGCAGACTTTGTGAGATTGTATTTTCAGGTTCAACATAGCAGCAAAGCGTATCGCACCATTTGTCGCTCAATGTCTGTTCTGCAAGCTTGAGCAATTTTTCTGCTATGTGTCTGCGGCGATACTTGGGAACAACAAACAAATCGCCATAATACCACAGTTTACTGTTTTCATCATTTTGCAGACAATATAATCTTCCGACAACCTCGTCACATTCATTCATGGCAATAACATTAAAGCAGTCTGTTTCTGTTTTGTCTTCATATACAAAATTAATTATGTTGCCCGACCATTCAGGTTTCTTCCATTGTGCCTGTGCTATTTTCTTTGCAAGTTCAGAAGTAGGAAATTCGCTGACAAAAAAAGAAATGGTTTCTTCTCTCAATGCTTTTTCGTAAACTTCATCATTGTTTTTGGTGTCAATAGTTTTAAAAATAAGCTGTTTCATAAGCTCTCCTTAATGCAGTCAAATAAAAAAGTGTTCCCGAAACAGGAACACTTGAATTTCACCATATACATTATAGCTCTGACTGCATTAAGCATAAAAATGCGAATGATAGATATTCCCATTACGGACTGTTAACTTTCTCATATCATTCACCTGCCTTTCAATTACTGTTATTGTACCATAGTATATCAAATGTGTCAAGCTTATCTTTGTAATCCACATTTTTTGTCGCACAAAACGAGATAAGAAATGTGTTATACAAACAAATTCGGGCGACAAGTCGCCCGTTACTTGTTTTATTCCGCCTTCTCGGCTGCCGCTAATGCGATAGCACACTCAATTCTCTTCTTCTGCATTTCGCAGGAGAGCTTGTGGGGCTTCTTTACATCGCCCTCATAAATAAAGCTGTTTGCGTTGCAACCGCCGCTGCAGTAAAATCTTGCCCAGCAGGTGCCACACTCTTCCTTGCTGTAGATGTGGATTCCCGCAAAATAATCCTTTATCTGCTGGTTTACCTTGCCTGTGTAGATATCGCCCATCTTCCACTCTTCAATTCCTACAAACTGGTGGCAGGGATAGATATCGCC
>JAZSHW010000024.1:0-6260 GCA_045533495.1 Ruminiclostridium sp.
AGTCCCCTTATTTGAAATCTTATTCTTCGTCCTCAGTTTCAGGCTCGTCAACTATTACCTCATTCTGTGCCTCTGCCTCAGATGCTGCAATATCCTCTTCACTCGCCTGCTCTACCTCAGTTATCTCTTCAGACTCGTCATGCTCTGTTCTTGTAAAGGTTACTACTCTGTTATCGTCAGTAAGTCTCATTACACGAACACCCATAGCGTATCTGTTCATAACTCTTAAATCATTTGCTCTGATTCTGATAATTACACCGTCAGTACTGATAAGAATTACATCATCATCCTGCTGTAATGAACGGATACCACATACATATCCCTTTTCATCACTAACCTTGTAGTTCTTAAGACCGTTACCGCCACGATTTTGCATACGGTACTGCTCTACTCCTGCTCTTCTGCCAAGACCCTTGTCTGTTACAGTAAGAATAGTCATACCTTCTCCATAAACCTTAGCCGCACCAACTACATAGTCGTCGTCTTTAAGTCTTATAGATCTTACACCCTGAGCAAGTCTGCCCATACTTCTGATCTTTTCTTCCGCAAAGTGGATAGCCATACCATTTCTTGTAGCAATGATAACTGAGCTGTCACCCTCTGTCAGATGTGCTGCTGCAATTTCGTCATCCTCAGCAAGTGTAATTGCACGAAGACCGTTCTTTCTTACGTTTCTGAAGTCATAAAGAGGTGTTCTCTTTATCTTACCGTACTTTGTTACACAGATAAAGAATTTATTTTCAGCAAAGTCCGATGTCTTCATCATTGCCGCAATTTTTTCTCCCTCAGAAAGTTGCAGGAGATTTACTATATTTGTACCTCTGCTCTGCTTTGAGCCTTCAGGAATTTCAAAACATTTCAACTTGTACATATTTCCATAATTTGTAATAAACAGAATATTATCGTGTGTGGAGCTGATAAAGACATTCTGTACAAAGTCCTCTTCTCTCTGCTTCATACCCGATACACCCTTACCGCCACGCTTCTGCAAATTATATACATCTACCGGCTGACGCTTGATATATCCCATGTGTGTATAGGTGATAACACTTTCTTCTTCGGGAATAAGGTCTTCAATATCCACTTCACCGCTGACAGGCTCAATGGATGTTCTTCTCTCATCACCGTACTTGTTCTTCACAGTTTCAACTTCTTCAGCGATTATCTGCTTTACTCTCTCTTCACTGCCGAGAATTTCAAGCATATCGTTTATCTTGTTCATAATTTCAGCAAGCTCAGAGATTACCTTGTCTCTTTCAAGACCTGTAAGCTGTCCGAGACGCATCTGAACAATAGCTTCAGCCTGCTCTTCTGAAAGTCCTATCTCATGCTCGAATTTTACATCCTTATACTGCTCGCCCATTGCACGAAGTAAAAGCTGCGACAGATCGTCCTCCTTGAAGCGTTCCATTAAACGCTCCTTACCTTCCTGAACAGACTTACTTGAACGGAGAATTGAAATAACCTCGTCAATATTATCAATAGCAAGTAAAAAGCCCTGTAAGATGTGTGCTCTGTTTCTTGCCTTATTAAGCTCAAAGCGTGTTCTTCTTGTAACAATTTCTTTCTGGAAAGAAATATAGTTATCAAGTATCTGAGGCAGTGTCAGAATTTTAGGCCCGCCGTTTACAAGGGCAAGCATAATTACGCCGACAGTGTCCTGAAGCTGTGAAAAGCTATAGAGCTTATTAAGTACAACCTGTGCATTAACGTCTCTCTTTAATTCAAAGACGATTCTCATACCGTCCTTGTCACTTTCATCTCTCAGTGCAGAAATACCTTCAATTCTCTTGTCACGCATAAGCTGACCTATGCTTTCAAGAAGCCTTGATTTATTTACCATATAAGGAATTTCTGTAACGATAATTTTTGTATGGTTGCCCTCTTCAACAATTTCCGCACGGCTACGCAGAGTGATCTTGCCACGACCTGTATAATAAGCACTGCGGATACCGCTGTAACCCATAATTATACCGCCTGTGGGGAAGTCAGGACCCTTTATTATGTTAAGTAATTCATCAATACCGCAATCAGGATTATTAATTCTTGCAGTAATAGCGTCACATACCTCTCTCATATTGTGAGGAGGAATATTTGTCGCCATACCTACCGCAATACCTGTAGCACCGTTTACAAGCAGGTTAGGAATCTTTACAGGTAAAACTGTAGGCTCCTTTTACTTATCATCATAGTTTGTACCCCAGTCTATAGTATCCTTGTTGATATCACCTAAAAGCTCGCCCGCAATCTTTGCCATTCTTGCTTCTGTATAACGGTAGGCAGCAGGTGGGTCACCGTCTATAGAACCGAAGTTGCCGTGACCGTCAATAAGAGGATATCTTAAGGAGAAATCCTGGGCAAGTCTTACGAGTGCATCATATACCGATGCGTCACCATGAGGGTGATATTTACCTAAAACCTCGCCGACTGTGTATGCACACTTACGGTAAGGGTTAGTATAGGTATTATTTGACTCGTTCATCGTATAGATTATTCTTCTGTGTACAGGCTTTAAACCGTCCCTTACATCAGGTAACGCACGGGATACGATAACCGCCATTGAATACTGCATGAAGCTTTCCTTCATTTCCTTTTCAATGTCGACCTGTATCAGCTTTTCATTTGTAGTGCTGAATTCTTTAACGTCTTTGTTATCCATTACTTTTCCCTTTCGGTATTATTTTATCAGAGTATAGCTTTGTCTGTAAATATTTCTCTTAGTGTATTCTGCTGCTCTTCTGTAAGACATCTTTTAGGATAGATGTATATAAGACTTCTGTTTACAAACAGTAAGAAAAGCTCTTCATTTTCCATAGCGTCAAGCAGATCCGAACCAAAGAAGAAGGTCGATACAACCGTTTCTTCCTGCATTTCCGCTTCTTCTGTTTCTGTGCTGTCCTCTGACGGATTTTCTCCCTCAGTTTTTTCTTCAGCATTTTCAGCTTCACCAGTATCTTCTTCAGTTAAAACCTTTGTTGTTATCTGAATTCTGTCGGAAAAAATCTCAGTTTCATAGGTTTCCTGAGTCATTGAGCTTAAAGTATTAAGCATCTTTTTTCTTATCATTACAGGTCTGTACCACTGCATAAAGATAAGACCGATACCAAGACCGATAAGCAGATATCCGTAAAAATTCTGCGGATTTCTGATTATCATATCCGCACCGAGTATCGCCGCAATAGCATAAACTATTGTAAAGATAATTGTTCTTTTAAACTGATATTTTTTCTGAAACAGCTTAAAGCCTTCGCCTATTTCAGAAAGCTCCATATCATAACTTATTTTTAATAATCTTTCGTTCATTCTGTTTTCCTCATTGTGCCATAAACAGAATAAGAGATCCTGTACCAAAGCATATAAATGCACATACCAGAGCAATTATTCCGTCAAACACTTTTTTCTTTCTGAAAAAGATAGGAGAATTGACTGCCGCCAAAGCACATAAAGCATAAAGACACATCGGCAGGAATATCTTCATTTCCAGACTGCCTGTAAGCATACTGAATGCCGCAAATATCCACATAAAAATACAGATACCGATGCAGAACTTTCTTACCGAATACAGTCCCTTAAGAGAATTTTCAAGCTCCTCCTCCTCTTTCATACGGATAAGAGCTTCTTCCTTTTCCTTAGCGTCTGTTTCGTACTGTCTTCTTACTCTTTCGACCTGTTCTTCCTTACGGCGTCTTAAGAGCTCCTTTTCGTCAATTACTTCTTCTTTTGTGTTTAAAATTTCATTATTCATATAGAATTCCTTTATATATCAAGATCCTTTACATATCTTGCATTCTGTTCGATAAATTCTCTTCTTGGCTCTACCTTATCACCCATAAGGATAGAGAATACTTCGTCTGCTCTTGCAGCGTCCTCCATCGTAACCTTTACCATAGTTCTTACTTCAGGGTCCATTGTTGTTTCCCAGAGCTGTTCGGGGTCCATCTCACCAAGACCTTTATAACGCTGTACATCGACCTTGGCATTAGTTTCTCCTGCAAGCTCTGAAATATATGCATCTCTTTCCTCATCACTAAAGGCATATCTTACCTTCTTACCTCTTGAAACTTTGAACAGCGGAGGCTGTGCAATATACACATGACCCTGCTCTACAAGAGGCTTCATAAAGCGGAAGAAGAAGGTTAAAAGAAGAGTTCTGATATGTGAGCCGTCAACGTCGGCATCGGCCATAATTACAACTCTGCTGTAACGCAGCTTGCTAATATCAAAATCTTCACCTATACCTGTACCAAGTGCCTTTACAACAGGAGACAGCTTATCATTGCCGTATACCTTATCTGCTCTTGCCTTTTCGACGTTCAGCATTTTACCCCAGAGAGGAAGAATAGCCTGGAAGCGTCTGGCACGTCCCTGCTTTGCACTACCGCCCGCAGAGTCACCCTCGACGATGTATATTTCAGTCCTTGTAGGGTCTGTATCAGAGCAATCAGCAAGCTTACCGGGGAGTCCTGCACCGTCAGAAACTGACTTTCTCTTGGCTTCCATCGCTTTCTTTGCCGCATCTCTTGCCGCCTGAGCGTTGATACATTTCTTTGCTATTATTTCAATTGTTTCGGGATGCTCTTCAAAATAATAAGTCAGCTTTTCTGTAGTAACCTTGTATACAACAGGGCCGACTTCAGGATTACCAAGCTTACCCTTTGTCTGTCCCTCAAATTCACATTCGGGAACTTTAACAGATATTACCGCATTGATAGCTTCTCTTATAGCTTCACCGCTTAAAGGAGTAAATTCCTTAGCCTCGTCATTCTTCTTCTTTGACTTTTTATTGAGTGCCGCCTGCTGTTCCTTATAGCTCTTTACAAAGTCATTGATAACTTTGTTAAGTGCCTTTTTGAAGGAAACCTCGTGAGTACCACCGTCAATAGTATGGATGTTATTTGCAAAGGAACGGAAGGTCTCACTGTTGAAGTCCGTATTGAACTGGAATGCAATTTCAACAGAAACCTCTTCAAGCATACCCTCTATATATACTACATCAGGGTGAAGAGCATCTGCTCCTCTCTTTTTCTGCAGCCATTCAACATAGCTTACAATACCGCCCTCATAGCACATATCCTTGTGCTTTATATCATTCTCATCACGAAGATCTGTAAGCGTTATCTTAAGACCGCCGTTTAAGAACGCCTGCTCACGCAATCTGTCAAGTAATATGTCATATTTATAATCAATAACACGGAATATCTCAGGGTCAGGTCTGAAGCGTACCTGCGTACCTGTCTTATCAGTCTTACCGATAACCTTCATCTGCTCGTCATAGTGACCGCCGTTATGGAATCGTTGAAAGTGGATATTTTCCCCATCGTGTACTGTAAGCTCCAGCCACTCGGAAAGAGCGTTTACAACCGACGCACCAACACCGTGAAGACCACCTGATACCTTATATCCGCCGCCGCCGAATTTACCGCCTGCATGGAGTATAGTGTATACTACCGTTGCCGCAGATATCTTTTCTGTAGGGTGAATACCTGTAGGTATACCACGTCCGTTATCCTTTACCTCAATAACATTATCAGGCAGAATACTTACATTGATCTCTGTACAATGACCTGCTAATGCCTCGTCAATGGAGTTATCAACAATTTCATAAACAAGGTGATGCAGACCGCTTTCACCTGTTGAACCGATATACATACCCGGTCTTTTTCTTACCGCCTCAAGACCCTCAAGAATTTGTATGTCATCTGCACCGTATTCTGTATCTACATGGGTGTTGTTGTCAATATCTTTAATTTCACCGTCAATTACAGGCTCTTCATTTGCTATAACTTCCTGTCCGTTTTCTAAAATTTCAGCCATTTTTTATATGTCCTTTCCTTATCGGGTAAAAATATTACTAAAATAAAATCACCTTTTGCGGAGAAAAGAAACTTTTCCCACAATACTATATATAATTATAGCACAGATGAAATAAAAAGTCAATGAAAAACACCCCGAAATTGCTTATTTTATCAGTATTTCAGACATTTTTTGAGGTTATAATTTTAGTGGGAATTTTATTTAAAAATATGACAGGTAAATTGTTGTTCAAACGCGTGGCGTTTGATCCAATTTTCGCCTTTAAAAATCATCTCAATTGGCGAAACATCGTAAACGGCGGGGTCACATAGATGTGCTTGTCAAATTGTTGTTTGGCGGCAAGCCGCCGCACCCAATTCCGCCTTCGGCGGCGGGGCGTCCAGGAGTCATTGGTCTAAAGACCGTCACTGTTTCGTAAGAAACAGTTTGCCCCTACAATTTTCCCC
>JAZSHW010000012.1:0-10480 GCA_045533495.1 Ruminiclostridium sp.
GAAACGCTTCCCCCCATCATCGAGAAGCTCCGTAATATGAGCCCTCTTTGGGAAGACGTTGTAAAGAATCAAAAATAATTGTGAGGTAATATAAATGCAGTACAGTGAAAAGGTAATGTATCATTTTATGAATCCGCGTAACGTTGGCGAGATCGAGAACGCCGACGGTGTAGGAACGGTAGGTAACGCAAAGTGCGGAGATATAATGAAGATGTATCTCAAGATCGACGGCGGCATCATCACAGATGTAAAGTTCAAGACATTTGGTTGCGGTGCGGCTATCGCTACAAGCTCAATTGCTACAGAGATGATCAAGGGTAAATCTGTAGAGGATGCTTTAAAGCTCACAAACAAGGCAGTTGTAGAAGCACTCGACGGTCTGCCCCCTGCAAAGATCCACTGCTCTGTTTTAGCAGAACAGGCAATCAAGACAGCTCTTGCTGATTATTACACCCGTCAGGGTATCGATCCCACACCTATCGTTGGTGTTATTGAAGAACACTGCGAAACCTGCTGTGAAGACTGATTATTAAATTACAAATCCCACCATCGTTATGATGGTGGGATATTTTTTTCATACATCCTTAGTGAGTAAGAAGCAGAAGCACTATAAACATAAGAGCAAGTATATAAGTGCTGATCTTTACCTTTTTGCCGTTGCCTGTGAAAAGCTCGATAACTACGTGAGAGATCATACCGAATGCAATACCATAGGAAATGTTTCCCGTAAAAGGCATAACTGCAACCGTCAGAAACGCAGGAACTGCAATTTCGAGTTTATCCCAGTCAACATCCTTTATAGAGCTCATCATAAGCACACCTACGTAAATAAGTGCGGCAGCGGTTGCACATCCCGGTATAAGCTGTGCTATAGGGCTTAGGAACATTGCTATAAAGAAGAATAAAGCAGTAAATACTGATGTAAGACCCGTTCTGCCACCCTCAGCAACACCCGCCGTAGATTCTGCAAAGGTTGTAACGGTAGATGTACCACAGACAGCACCTACACAGGTTGCAACAGCGTCAGAAATCATAGCCTGATTTACTCTTGGGATATCGTCATCCTTTGTAAGAAGATTGCCCTTTCGGCAAGCGGCGTAAAGGTTACCGAGCGTATCAAACATATCAACCATACAGAATGCAAGAGAAGTTGTAAGAATAACAATAATAAAGTTTGCCGTTCCGTTCGCTTCTATAAAGTGTGAGAAGTCAAAGCCCTCAGTAAACACCTTACCCAAGGACTGCTCTGTAAATTCACCGAATGCGGCAAAGGGGCTTGTAAGGGATATATTGAGCCGGTCGTAGAACTGAGGGATTGTAAGACCCAAGAGATAATACATAGCCATACCGATGAGTATTCCCCATAAAACTGAACCCTTTATATTTTTCTTTGACATAACAACTATAGCAAAGAAAGAAATAAGACAGACCACAAGAGGCATAATATCGCCCCACTCCATACTCAGAATATTGAGTGAGCCGAGCTCCATACCTGATGAGGTTACTATAACAACGCCTGAATTCTTAAGCCCTAAAAGAGCGATGAAAAGACCTATACCTGCAGGTATACCAGCTCTTACCATTGCAGGAATAGCATCAAATATCTTTTTTCGGAGTCCTGTAGCTGTAAGCAGAACGAATACTATACCGTCAACAAGCACAAGCACCATTGAGTTTGCATAGCTGAAACCAAAGCCTAAACAGACCGTATATACACAAAAGGCATTAAGTCCCATACCGCTCGCCTGTGCCAAAGGCAGATTGGCAAGCAGACCGATAAGCAAAGTACCTATGATAGCAGATACCGCTGTAGCGATATAAATTGCACCAAAGGATACACCGAGAGGATTGGATCCATCACTGAGCGGATTTGAAAAAATGTTGGGGTTTACCATAAGAATATAGACCATCGCAAAAAAAGTTGTAAGAGCTGCAGAAAACTCTGTTCTTACATTTGTTTTGCGAGCGGTCATTTCAAAAAATTTGTCCAGCATGACAGCTCTCCTTTTGTAAAATTTTAATAAATTAATCATAACATATTATGTGTCGAAAATCAACAAAAAATCACCCCTCCGATCAAGTCGGAGGGGCTTTAAACCTATTATGAGTTATTCAATTCGGCTTTATTTATATGCCGTTTAAACGTAGCATCAATTATTAAGTAATTACGCCTGGGGCTTGTAGTATTCTACAAGACCTACGAGGTCTTCGTAACGCTTCTTGGAGTTAGCAACAGCTCTGTCAAAGAGTGCGTTAGCTCTGTCAGGGTTAGCACGCATGAGGGAGTTGTAACGAACTTCTCTCATCATGAATTCCTTGTAATCGCCTGTAGGAGCCTTGCTGTCGAGTGAGAAGGGATTTGTTCCTTCGGGAGCAGCAGGGTTGAATCTGAATAAATGCCAGTAACCAGCCTGTACAGCTTCCTTTTCTACCTTCTGAGCGATTGTAAGACCACCCTTGATACCGTGGTTGATACAAGGAGCGTATGCAATGATCAGTGAAGGACCGTCATAAGCTTCAGCTTCTGCGATAGCCTTTATACACTGGTTCATATCAGCACCCATAGCGATCTGTGCTACATATACGTAACCGTACTTCATAGCGATACCGGAAAGATCCTTCTTCTTAACATCCTTACCACCTGCAGCGAACTGAGCAACCGCACCTACGTTTGTAGCCTTGGAAGCCTGACCGCCTGTGTTGGAGTAAACTTCTGTATCAAATACGAAGATGTTTACATTCTTGCCGGAAGCGAGAACGTGGTCAACACCGCCGTAACCGATATCGTAAGCCCAACCGTCACCACCGAAGATCCAGTTGGATTTCTTAGCGAGGAAGTCCTTAGCCTTGAGAACAGCATTCTTTTCTGCACAATCGCAGTTGCAAGCTTCGAGTGCAGCAACTAATTCCTTAGTAGCGGCAGCGTTAGCCTTGCCATCGTTTGCTGTTTCAAAGTAAGCATCGATCTTAGCCTTAACATCAGCATTTTCTGTCTTTTCAGCGATAGCCTTGAGCTGACCCTGTGCTCTTTCTCTTAATGTATCCTGAGCGATGAACATACCGAGACCGTATTCAGCGTTATCTTCGAAGAGTGAGTTACCCCAAGCAGGACCCTTGCCTTCCTTATTAACTGTGTAAGGAGTTGAAGGAGCAGAACCACCCCAGATTGAAGAACAACCTGTAGCGTTTGCAATGTACATTCTGTCACCGAAGAGCTGTGTGATAAGCTTAGCGTAAGGTGTTTCACCACAACCTGCACAAGCACCGGAGAATTCGAGGAGGGGCTGCTTGAACTGTGAGCCCTTAACTGTTGTTTCCTTGAACTTTTCGTTTACTTCAGGCTTTTCGGGAACTGTAACAGCGTAATCGAACATAGCCTGTTCAGCCATCTGAGAATCAAGAGGCTTCATTTCGAGAGCCTTTGTCTTAGAAGGACAAACCTGTACGCACGCACCACAACCTGTACAGTCAAGTACAGATGTAACCATAGCAAACTTCATACCGGGAAGTCCCATAGCGTCCTTAACCTTTGCACCAGCAGGAGCCTTAGCAGCTTCTTCTTCAGAAAGGATGATAGGACGGATTACAGCGTGAGGACATACAAGTGAACACTGGTTACACTGGATGCAGTTTTCAGGAATCCATTCAGGAACATCTACTGCGATACCACGCTTTTCGTAAGCTGCAGAACCCTGAGGGAATGTACCGTCAGCCATATCTACGAATGTAGAAACGGGGAGGCTGTCACCTCTCTGAGCGTTTACGGGGATGAGGATGTTGTTAACAAAGTCAACGAGATCCTTTCTGTCGCCTGTTGCAACTGTTACAGGGAGTGTACCCTCAGCATCTGCCCAAGCAGCAGGAACGTCAACCTTAACTACTTCACCTGCACCTCTTTCGATAGCAGCGTAGTTCATATTAACAATTTCTTCGCCCTTCTTAGCGAATGACTTGTATGCAGCCTTCTTCATGTAGTCGATAGCTTCATCAGCAGGGATGATGTTAGCGATTGAGAAGAATGCAGACTGTAATACTGTATTTGTCTTGTTGCCCAGGCCGATTTCCTTAGCAACCTTGATAGCGTTGATGATGTAGAAGTTGATATTGTTCTTAGCGATGTAAGCCTTAACGGGTGCAGGGAGCTTTTCGTCGAGCTCTTCTACTGACCACTGGCAGTTAAGTAAGAATGAACCGCCGGGGATAACATCCTGAACCATATCATACTTATCAATGTATGAGGGGTTGTGGCAAGCTACAAAGTTAGCCTTGTTTACGAAGTAAGTAGACTTGATGGGTGACTTACCGAAACGAAGGTGAGAAATTGTAACACCACCTGACTTCTTGGAGTCGTATGCGAAGTATGCCTGAGCATACATATCTGTGTGGTCACCGATGATCTTGATGGAGTTCTTGTTAGCAACAACAGTACCGTCTGAGCCGAGACCCCAGAACTTGCAGCAAGTTGTACCTTCGGGAGTTGTGTTGGGGTTTTCACCGATAGGAAGTGAAAGACCTGTAACGTCATCCTCGATACCGATTGTAAACTTAGCCTTAGTTGTGTTGTTGTATACAGCGATGATCTGTGCAGGGTTGCAGTCCTTTGAACCAAGACCGTAACGACCTGTGAATACGGGAACGTTCTGGAACTTGTCAGCCTGCTTTAATGCTGCAACTACATCGAGGTATAAAGGTTCGCCGAGTGCACCGGGTTCCTTTGTTCTGTCAAGAACAGTGATCTGCTTAACTGTAGAAGGAATAGCGTCTACGAATGCATTTACAGCGAAAGGTCTGTAAAGTCTTACCTTGATAAGACCAACCTTCTTGCCCTGTGCAAGCATATAGTCGATTGTTTCTTCAATTGTGTCACAAGCAGAGCCCATAGCTACGATTACGTGTTCTGCATCAGCAGCACCGTAGTAGTTGAAGAGCTTATAATCTGTACCGATTTCAGCGTTAACCTTGTCCATATACTTCTGTACGATTTCGGGGCAAGCATCATAGTACTTGTTGCTTGCTTCCTTAGCCTGGAAGAAGATGTCAGGGTTCTGAGCTGTACCGTGAAGAACGGGGTGCTCAGGGTTTAACGCTCTGTTGCGGAATGCATCAATAGCATCGTGGTCAACCATCTTATCGAGTGTATCGTAATCCCAAACCTCGATCTTCTGGATTTCGTGAGATGTTCTGAAACCGTCGAAGAAGTGAAGGAAAGGAACTCTTGCTTCAAATGTAGCAAGGTGAGCTACAGCACCGAGGTCCATAACTTCCTGCGGGTTTGTTGAGCACATCACAGCGTAGCCTGTCTGACGGCAAGCATAAACGTCGCTGTGATCGCCGAAGATTGAAAGTGCGTGTGTTGCAAGAGCACGAGCAGAAACGTGAATTACGCTGGGTAATAATTCGCCTGCGATCTTGTACATATTAGGGATCATCAGGAGTAAGCCCTGTGATGCTGTGTAAGTTGTTGTGCAAGCACCTGCTGAAAGTGAGCCGTGAACTGCACCAGCAGCACCTGCTTCTGACTGCATTTCTACAACCTTAACTTCCTGTCCGAAAATGTTCTTTCTTCCGGCAGTTGCCCAAGAATCTGTTACTTCAGCCATAACTGAAGAGGGTGTAATGGGGTAAATCGCAGCAACGTCAGTAAACGCATAGGATACGTGACCGGCAGCGTTGTTACCATCCATAGTAAGTTTTTGTCTTCCCATTGGAATCGTCCTCCTTTGTATTTGCATGGGGATATTTTTTCCCACGCCTTCAACATAGTATTATATCACACCTTTAAGAAAAAGTAAATATCAAAATCAGCTTTTTTTATTAAATTTTTAACAATCTCCGTAATTTCACAGATAAAATTTTTTCTTTAAAGGTATATTCTGTAAATTTTTAAAAAGAAATTTTATTTTGTCTTTTTTGCTTGCTTTTTTCTTAGTTTTGTACTATACTTAGAAGTGTGTTTTGATATACAGGAATTATAGTGCAGGCTCATATTTCGGAGCAAGACACATAAGAAGGGACGGTAATATATATGAACGGCAGGAAAATCGGATTTGACAACGATAAATATCTGAAAATGCAGTCCGAACACATAAGAGAGCGTATCTCCCAATTCGGTGATAAGCTGTATCTTGAGTTCGGCGGAAAGCTTTTTGATGACTTTCACGCTTCTCGTGTTCTCCCAGGCTTTAAGCCCGACAGTAAGCTGCAGATGCTTTTACAGTTAAAGGATGAAGCTGAGGTAGTTATAGTTATAAATTCCGCTGATATCGAAAAGAATAAGGTACGAGGCGACCTTGGCATCACTTACGATGCAGAGGTTATAAGACTGCTGAATATATTCGGAAAGATCGGTCTTTTTGTCGGAAGCGTTGTCCTTACCCAGTATGAAGGACAGACAAGTGCAAACGTATTCCAGCAAAGGCTTGAAGCACAGGGCGTAAAGGTTTATCATCATTATCACATCAAGGGCTACCCTTCTGACCTTGAATATATAATGAGTGATGAGGGCTTCGGCAAGAACGATTATATAGAAACCTCCCACAGACTTGTAATCATCACCGCACCCGGTCCAGGCAGCGGAAAGATGGCAACCTGCTTATCCCAGCTCTATCACGAGCATAAGAACAATATAAATTCAGGCTATGCGAAATTCGAGACCTTCCCTATATGGAATATTCCGCTGAGCCACCCTGTAAACTTAGCCTATGAGGCGGCAACCTCCGATTTAAACGATGTCAATATGATAGACCCCTATCATCTTGAAGCCTACGGCGAAACCACCGTAAATTACAACAGAGATGTTGAGATATTCCCTGTGCTGAATGCAATGTTTGAGAAAATATCGGGAGTTTCACCCTATAAATCACCCACCGATATGGGCGTAAATATGGTAGGCAACTGCATTATTGATGATGAAGTGGTATGCGAAGCCTCCCGTCAGGAAATTGTCAGAAGATATTACACCGCTTTATGCAACAACCGTTTAGGCACTGTTGCCGATGACGAGGTATACGGACTGGAGCTTTTGATGAAGAAAGCGAAAGTAACAAAGGACGACAGAAAGGTGATAGCCGCCGCACTTCAGAAGGAAGAACAGACCGGCTATCCTGCCGCAGCTATGGAATTACCTGATGGTACTATTATAACAGGCAAAACGTCAAATCTTCTCGGTGCATCCTCTGCCCTGCTCCTTAACGCACTAAAATATTTTGCAGGAATTGACGATGCGGCATTGCTGATGTCACCTCAGATAATAGAGCCTATACAAAATCTCAAGGTTCATCACTTAGGCAATATGAACCCGAGACTGCACACAGATGAATCGCTTATCGCACTTTCAATATGTGCAAACACCAGCGAGCAGGCAAAAATGGCTATTGAGCAGATAGACAAGCTAAGAGGCTGTGAGGTACACTCCACCGTTATGCTGTCATCTATTGATGAAAGAACCTTTAAAAGATTAGGTATCAATCTCACCTGCGAGCCTAAATATCAGACGAATATATAAAAATAAATCCTGAAAAGAACTGAAATTTCTTTTCAGGATTTTTGATTTTTATTTGTTTATTCTTCCGATGACTCTGAAATCTGAGCGTCCATAGCCTCTGCCGCCATATTCTCTACATTTTCAGAAATCATCTCCTGAACGTCCTGTTCTTCCTCGTCCTCAAATTCTTTCTTGTACTTTTTTGGACTATCGTTATCGGTACGCTTCATCATTTCCGCCTGCTTGTAAAGATCAGGCATAGCTTCTGCTAATTTTTTCTTATCGGAAAGCGGAACGTAATCACCGTTCATTATACGCATTGCGATTTTCAGGAGCTTGCCGTAATCTCTCATCATAGCACCCTGAGTGCTACCATTTTTCTCGTTCTCACGTTGGTTTTGCAGCTCCATTTTGGCGTATTCAAGATCGGTACGGCGTTTTTCCTGTAGCTTCTGTAATGGGGAGGTCTTTTCTTCCTGCTGTATCTTTTCTTCTTCGTGAATTTCAGCAGGCTTTCCTTCCATCTTCAGTCCGTTAAAGCTTGCACTTGAAAATGACACGTTATTAATAGTCATAGAATAACCTCCTTTACAGATTTTTATCGTAAATTACTTTGAGAAATTATACTTTTCAGTAAAATCAAAGGTTGCAAAATAATCCTCAGGAGTTTCTGCTCTTCTTATCAGCTTATATGAACCATCGGGCTTTAACATAACCTCTGCTGAACGGAGCTTACCGTTATAGTTATAACCCATCGAGAAGCCGTGAGCACCTGTATCGTGGATATAGATGATATCTCCCATTTCGATTTCAGGTAACATTCTGTCAATTGCGAACTTATCACAATTTTCGCAAAGACCGCCTGTTACATCGTATAAATGATCGCAGGGGGCATTTTCCTTACCCATTACGGTAATGTGGTGGTATGAGCCGTAAACTGCGGGTCTCATAAGGTTTGCCGCACAAGCATCAAGACCGATATATTCCTTGTGGATGTGCTTTTCTCTGATAGCTGTAGCAACAAGAGCACCATAGGGAGCAAGCATAAATCTGCCAAGCTCTGTGTAGATGGCAACATCGCCAAGACCGGCAGGAACTAAAATCTCCTCATAAGCCTTTCTTACGCCTTCACCGATAGCCATAATGTCGTTTGCTTCCTGATCGGGCTTGTAAGGAATACCGACACCGCCCGAAAGGTTAATGAAGCTGAGCTCAACGCCTGTTTTTTCCTTTATTTCTACAGCAGTTCTGAACATAATACCTGCAAGTACAGGATAGTACTCATTTGTAAGAGTGTTACTTGCTAAGAACGCATGCATACCAAAACGCTTTGCACCCTTTTGCTTAAGAACACGATAGCCTTCAATAATCTGCTCGTGGGTAAAGCCGTACTTTGCATCCTTGGGAGTATCCATTACGTTACCCTTTTCGCTGGTCTTGAATTCTCCGCCGGGATTGTAACGGCAGGAGATTGTTTCGGGAATACCTGTCAGCTTTTCAAGAATATCAATGTGTGTAAAGTCGTCAAGGTTTATAATTGCACCTAACTTATATGCAAGCTCGAAATCACAATCGGGTGTTGCATTGGAGCTGAACATAATATCGTGCTGCTTTGCACCTACTCTGTCGGATAACATAAGCTCTGTGTAGGAGGAGCAGTCAAAGCCGCAGCCCTCTTCCTGTAACACTTCCATAATAAAGGGGTTGGGAGTAGCCTTTACTGCAAAGTATTCTCTGAAGCCCTTGTTCCAGGAGAATGCCTGCTTTAACTTCTTTGCGTTTTCTCTTATTCCCTTTTCATCATAAATATGAAAAGGGGTGGGAATATCGCTGATGATTTCTTCTAATTTTTCCTTTGATACAAATGGTGTTTTCATAGTATTTCTGTCCTTTCTTTTTGAGTTAGTTTCAGCTAACTAACTATATAGTACTACACTTTTATGTATTTGTCAATAGGAATTTATTAAACTCCCATATATTTTTCAAGGAATTTAACCGACATATTTATCCACTGCTTGCAATTGTCACGGTAGAAATAGTCGTTCCAGCCTGTAACCTTATCGCAGGTAGAAAGTCCATGAGGGCCTTCGTCAAACATGTGAAGCTCGCAGGGAACTTTATTTGATACGCAAGCCTTAGCCATAACAAGACTGTTCTGAGCAGGCACGCAGTCATCGCTTGCTGTACACCATAAAAATACGGGAGGAGTCTTGGGTGTTACTCTGTTTTCGATAGAAAGCTTTGAAAGCTCGTCTCTTGTGGCATCCTCACCGAGAAGCACATCGAAAGAGCCTTTATGAGGATTTGTAACACCGCTTATTACAGGATAGCTGAGTACAGCCGCATTGGGTCTTATATCCTCGGGAGTGCAGGATAGGGGTTTATATACTGCCGGATCTCCCCACATTGTAGCTATACAAGCCGCAAGATGTCCGCCTGCACTTGCTCCCCATACTGCTATTTTCTGAGGGTCGATGCCGAATTCTTCGCATCTTTGTCTGAGCTTAAGTACCGCATAAGCCGCATTGTGAAGTGCTGAGGGGTAACGGGAATTACAGCTGTAATTCAGGATAAAAGCGTTATAGCCCTCTGCAAGATAACGCATTGCTATAGGCTCGCCCTCTCTTGCGGAGCAATATTCGTAACCGCCGCCGGGGAAAATGAGGATAGCAGGTCTTTTTTCGCAGAACTGAAGACCTTCTACATTATCCAGCATATAAGCCTTTAAGTAGACGGTTCTTTCTTCATTTAAATAGTAGGTCTTTATCACCATGATATATGATTCCTTTCCGTATGGAATTTTGATTATAGTTAGCTATTATTATTGTACTACTTTTCTATACAAAAATCAAGCGGTAGAACGATAAATTGTTGGTTAGCGGGGAGATGTGACGGAATGAATCCCCCTGACGGCTATCGCCGCCATCCCCCTTTAGGCAAGGGGGACTTTGGTTGGTGTAGCACCAAAAAGCCTCCCTTGCCTAAAGGGAGGTGGCA
>JAZSHW010000089.1:0-7201 GCA_045533495.1 Ruminiclostridium sp.
GGAGTCATTGGTCTAAAGACCGTCACTGTTTCGTAAGAAACAGTTTGCCCCTACAATTTTCCCCGCAACGTTGCGGATTGTGCGTAGGGGGCGACGAGCAATCCAAAGGATTGCGGCACCCTTTAGGGTATGTCCTCTGACGCCCCGCCGCCGAAGGCGGAATTGGGAGCGGCGGCTCGCCGCATACAACAATTTATCATTCCGCCAAAAATTTTTCTCTTAATCTGAAATCTCCGACAACAAATTATAAACCCCATCCTCGGAAAGCACCTCTCTTTTAAGGTCGTGGGGCAGCTCTCCCCTTTCGTCAGCTTCGTAATCTTTAAGCCACTGACCGTTTTCATAATAATCTGTAAGGGCAGTCAGCATTTTTAAAATGTATCTGTCCTTTTTTAGCAGGTCGGGATAATTTTTCTGCGTGTAGCTTATCGTATCAAAATAAAGCTCCATACGACGCACTCTGTCGATAATCCTTTTATCTTCCATATTACTCCCCGATTTTCTCTATAATATCAATAACCTTATCAAGGGATGGTGCTACCGCATATACTGCGTCAAGCTGTTCTTTTTCAGGGCTTGTCAGATCAGGCACCATAACTGTAACACAGCCTGCCGTACTTGCCGACTTTACCCCGTTGGGGCTATCCTCAAGGGCGATACATTCTGAAGGAGCAAGACCTAATTTCTCGCAGGCATAGATATAAATATCGGGACAGGGCTTGCCGTTTTCCAGCATATTTCCGCAGATTATCTGCTCAAATTTATCATATACCCCTATCTGTTTAAGATACTCCTCTGCCCTTTCGATATTTGTAGCAGTAGCTACTGCAGTACGGTAACCGTTAGCTTTAAGATAATCAAGGAGAGTATCAAGCCCTTGTTTCTTTTCTATACCGTGCTTATCGGTATATTCCGCCATCAGCTTTACACGAAGATTGCGGATAGTAACATAGTCACAACTTTCACCAAACCATTCTTTAAGCTGCGGCTTTGCAAATTTTCCCGAAAAGGAGCGGAGTGCCAGTGCGTGCCATCTTTCCATAGGATAGCCTAAGGAATTTGCCGCTTCGCACCAGTATTTAACCAACAGCTTTTCGGTATCTAACATAAGTCCGTCCATATCAAATATAACTGCTTTTATCTTCATAATTTCTCCTAAATTCTGCTTTTGAAATCTTCGTAGGTGAATTCGTGTATTACCTTTAAGCCCACATCTGTGTTGTAATAAATAGTCGGTAAAGGCATCCCGTTAAAGGTGTTGTTCTTGACGGTAGAATATATCGCCATATCGCAGAAAACCAGCCTGTCTCCGACTTTTAAAGGTCTGTCAAAGGAATAATCCCCGATAATATCGCCTGCAAGGCAGGTGGGAGTGCCAAGACGGTAGGTGTGTTTCTTCTCTCCATCCTCTCCTGCAAGAGAATTTCTGCTGTCAAGTATTTTAGGGCGGTAGGGCATCTCTAAAACATCAGGCGTATGGCAGGCGGCGGATACATCCATTATTGCAATATCCCTTTCGCCGTTTACTGTGCCGTCTATTATATCAATGACCTCTGATACCAGAAAGCCTGCATTGAGAGCTACAGCCTCGCCCGGCTCTAAATATACCTGAAGTCCGTATTTATCCTTAAAATGCTCTATCACCTTTATAAGAGTTTCTATGTCATAATCCTCTCTTGTAATGTGATGGCCGCCGCCGAAATTTATCCATTTCATTTTACCGAAATATTTTCCGAACTGCTCTTCTACCACCATAGCAGTTTTTTCAAGGTCGTCGGAATTCTGTTCGCATAAGGTATGGAAGTGTATACCCGAAATTCCGTCAAGCCCGTACTTTTCCACATCCGCTTCAAAGGATGCCAAAGTCTGCCCGAGTCTTGAATTTTTAGCACAAGGGTCGTAAATTTCGTGGCCTTCTTGCGTTGAAAAGCGTGGATTTACTCTTATACCGCACTCCTTACCCGACATCCTGTCCTTATGTAAAGCAAACTGTCTTATGCTGTTGAAAACGAAGTGACCCGCATATTTTAAAAGCTCATCCATATCCTTTTTTGTATAAGCGGGAGAAAAGACGTGGGTTTCCTTACCGAAATGCTCATAGCCGAGTCTTGCCTCATAAACACCGCTTGCGGTAGTACCTGCAAGGTAGTTTTTCAAAAGCGGATAGGTGCTGTACATAGAAAATGCCTTCTGAGCAAGAAGTATTTTACAGCCTGTCCTTTGCTGAACGGACTTTAAAATCTCACCGTTATACTTTAAATAGCACTCCTCAGTCACATAGCAGGGAGTTTTCACTTTATTTATATCAAAGGTGGGTAAATTCATTCTGTCCTCCTTAAAAGTTCTGTAGAACTATTGTATCATAAAAAAGACAGAATTTCAATTGTATAACCGATTATAAACAACAACCCCCAAGCCTATCGGCTTGGGGACTGTCGCATATATAGTTTAAAACATTTAGGAATAAGCAAATTATACGGTTTCGTCATTGCCGTAGTAAGCATTCAGGTACATCTGCTTTATCTCGCTCATAAGAGGATATCTGGGGTTAGCACCTGTACACTGATCGTCAAACGCCTGCTCAACCATTGCATCGAGTCTTTCGAGGAAGTCTTTTTCATCAATGTCGTAATCCTTGATGGTCTTCTTTATGCCCACCTGAGCCTTGAGTTCTTCAATCTTTTCGATGAGCTTTTCAAAGCGTTCCTTCTTGTTCTTGCCTGAAATTCCGAGGAAGTCGGCAATTTCAAGATATCTTTCAAGAGTGTGAGGATGGTCATACTGGGAGAAAGTACCCATCTTAACGGGACATAAAACAGCATTGTATCTCATAACCTGTGTGATAAGCAGAGCGTTTGCCACACCGTGAGGCAGGTGGTGGAAAGCACCGAGCTTATGAGCCATTGAGTGACATACACCGAGGAAAGCGTTGGCAAAGGCGATACCTGCAATTGTGGATGCGTCCGCCATCTTTTCTCTCGCCTTAACATCTGTAAGACCGTCGTTGTAGGCTCTGGGGAGATACTCAAATATATTCTTTATAGCCTTTAATGCAAGGCCGTCTGTATAATCTGTCGCCATTACAGAAGCATAAGCTTCAAGAGCGTGGGTAAGTGCGTCAATACCTGATGCACTTGTAAGACCCTTAGGCTGTGTCATCATATTGTCTGTGTCGATGATAGCCATATTTGGCAGTAATTCATAGTCGGCAAGAGGATACTTGACACCTGTCTTTTCATCTGTGATAACAGCGAAGGGAGTACATTCACTACCTGTACCGGAAGATGTGGGGATAGCTACAAAGTAAGCCTTTTCTCCCATCTTGGGGAATTTGTATATTCTCTTGCGGATATCTATAAAACGCATAGCCATATCCATAAAGTCAGCCTCGGGATGTTCATAAAGCACCCACATGATCTTAGCGGCATCCATCGCAGAACCGCCACCGAGGGCAATGATAACGTCAGGCTGGAACTGTGCCATAACTGCGGCACCTTCCTTAGCACAGGCTAAAGTGGGGTCGGGCTCTACATTGAAGAATGTAGTGTGGATAATACCCATACTGTCAAGCTTATCTGTGATGGGCTTTGTGTTACCGTTATTGAATAAGAAGGAGTCTGTTACAATAAATGCCTTCTTCTTGTTCATTACTGTTCCTAATTCGTCAAGGGCAACGGGCATACAACCCTTCTTGAAATATACCTTTTCAGGTACTCTCATCCAAAGCATATTTTCTCTCCTCTCGGCTACTGTCTTGTAGTTTAATAAGTGCTTTACGCCAACGTTCTCGGATACCGAGTTACCGCCCCAGCTACCGCAACCAAGTGTGAGGGAGGGAGCAAGCTTGAAGTTGTATAAATCACCGATACCACCGTGAGAGGAGGGTGTGTTTACTAAAATTCGGCAGGTCTTCATCTTTTCGCCGAAGAATTCTATCTTTTCTCTTTCTGTTACCGCATTGCAGTAAAGAGATGAGGTGTGACCGTAGCCGCCGTCTGCAACTAAGACCTCAGCCTTTGCAACCGCTTCCCTAAAGTCCTTTGCTCTGTACATAGCAAGAACGGGAGAAAGCTTTTCGTGTGCAAATTCTTCGTCAAGGGATACGCTTTCAACCTCGCCGATAAGGATCTTTGTCTTTTCGGGAACCTTGATACCTGCAAGCTCAGCAATCTTTACCGCTGTCTGACCAACGATCTTTGCATTGAGAGCGTTATTTATAATAATGGTCTTTCTGACCTTTTCGGTTTCTTCTTCGTTAAGGAAGTAACAGCCCATAGCCGCAAATTCCTTTTTCACCTTTGAATAGATCTTGTCAATAACGATAACTGACTGTTCAGAAGCACAGATCATACCATTATCAAAGGTCTTGGAGTGAATGATAGAGCTTACTGCAAGCTTGATATCCGCTGTGCTGTCGATAATTGCAGGAGTGTTACCTGCACCGACACCGAGTGCGGGCTTGCCTGAGGAATAAGCCGCCTTTACCATACCGGGACCGCCTGTCGCTAATATGATATCAGCACTTCTCATTACTTCGTTTGTCATATCAAGAGAAGGAATATCTATCCATGCAATAATGCCCTTGGGAGCACCTGCCTCTACCGCTGCGTCAAGGACTACCTTTGCAGCTTCAATAGTACAGTTCTTTGCTCTGGGGTGAGGGCTGAATATGATACCGTTTCTTGTCTTAAGGCTTAAAAGTGCCTTGAATATTGCTGTAGAAGTGGGGTTTGTTGTAGGGATAACTGCGGCAATAACACCGATAGGCTCTGCTACCGTTGCTGTGCCGAAGGCTTCGTCACGGCTTATGATACCGCAGGTCTTTGTATCTTTATATGCGTTATAGATGTATTCGCTGGCGTAGTTGTTTTTGATAACCTTATCTTCAACAACGCCCATACCTGTTTCCTCTACTGCCATTTTAGCAAGAGGAATTCTCATTCTGTTAGCAGCAGCGGCAGCGGCTAAAAATATCTTATCTACCTGCTCCTGTGTGTATTCTGCAAAAATTTCCTGTGCTGCTCTTACTTCAGCCATACGGATTTTAAGTGCGTCTACGCTGTCAACTATCTCAGGGCTTACAGGAGTCTTTAGTGCAGGCGCTTTTCTTGTCTTTACAATGTTCTTCTTTGCCATTGCTCTTATTCCTTTCCGAATTTTTTGTTTTAAACTATCTATATAATGCGGGATAACCTTATCTTATCCCGAAAACAGCGGAAAATCCCACAAAATCAGAGACTTGCCGTTATTTTTTTAACAATTTTATTATATCAATAAAAGCGTCAGAATGTCAACGCTTTTTACAATGAAATTTAACAAATTTTAAAGGCAGGTTTTGTGGATTATGTATAAAGGGCGATTGTAATTCAAACGTGCGGCGGCGAGGTTACATATTAAGTGTTTGTCAAATTGAAATTTGACGAGGAGATGTGGTGCAACGAATCCCCCTGACGGCTATCGCCGTCATCCCCCTTTAGGCAAGGGGGACTTTGGTTGATGCGGCACCGAAAAGCCCCCCTTGCCTAAAGGGGGATGGCAGTCCGCAAGGACTGACGAGGGGATTTTTACATATAACACACCGTCAAATAACAATTTACCCCTCTCTTACCTTAATAGTAAAAGAGGGGCGTATCTTAATATTAAAGCTTGATTTCACAAGCATATCTTTCGAGTATCTGATTTATATCATCCTCATTATCATAAAACAGATCGTCACATTTTGCTATGATATCCTCAGCCTTTTCGTTTTCATCTTCATTTTCTTCAAGAATAAGATAGGCTTTATATGCCTTTTTCAGATTCTTTTTAAATTTAGGCGGCAGAATAGTTTCAAGCTCACACATATCTTTTTCTAAAGTGCCTTCTGATCTGACATTGTCAAAGTACTGGTAATGCCCGCCGTTGTACACTTCCCCCTGATATGTCATAAGCTCAGAATAAGGTGACTGCATCTCCCCTTCTGCCCACATATCACACATCTTATTCCATTTTTCAGGGTCAGCGGAAATTTTGGGTTTGGTTTTTTGGAATAGGTTTAGTAGGCTCATTATTCATTCTCCTTTGCGGTGTTGAGGGAGGAGATGAGCATTCTGCGTATAGAACCACAATCGTGCAAAATATTTCTTGTCATATCATCAGCGATCAAACCCGATTTTTGTGCAATCTCAATCCAATATTCTGTTTCATAACATTCCTTTAGTGCAATCTGTAGTTTGGCTATAAAATCAGGACGGCTATGTGCATATTTTGCTTCACGAATATTAGCTCCGATACTTGTACCACTTCTTTCAAGCTGATTGGATAAGGAATAATGTCCTTTTATACCATCTGTAAGCTTTAATATTTTAATTGCAAATTCAGTTGACAAATCTGCAAGTTTATTTTCTGCCATCAAAATCACCTCACTATAAATTATATCATAAGTTATAGCATATTTCAATGAAATCGTGCTGTCGCACGATGAAATCCGAGCAAGCTCGGATGAAATCTTCAGCCTTCGGCTTCAGATGAAATTAAATCCGTCCATGCTCCCGACGAAGTCGGATTTCATCACGAAGTGATTTCATCCCACTATAGTGGGATTTATTCCGTCCGTAAGGACGGATTTAGTTGAAAAAATCCTAACGCAAAGCGTTAGGATTTTTTCTGGTGCCGGCAGTGGGACTTGAACCCACACGGTATTGCTACCAGCGGATTTTGAGTCCGCCACGTCTGCCATTCCATCATGCCGGCGAATATTCGGTTTTCCTGTCAACTGATTTTACTTTACAGCTGATTTCGATTTGATAATTATATCACAGGTTATAGGCGTTGTCAATAGATTTTATTTAATTTTCAAAATTTTTCAGTATAAATTTATAAAAAACCCTTGACAATTTGGTAAAAATGCCGTAAAATTAAATAGAGTAATTTTTAATTTAAACTCGGGGTATATTTTCTTGTTGCAGAAACTCCGTTATATCGGTATTTTATACTCTGCGGCATACGTACCCACGATTTTACATACATACAAACAATTGAATGTTTAATGTAAAATCCCGCCATATCTATATGATATGAGCAATTTTAACTTAAGGAGGACGCTACAATGGAACCGTGGCTGGCAGTCACACTCATTGCGGTAGCGTTTGTTGTTGGTGCAGCGATATTCGGCTTTGTAATGTTCAGAGCAGGTATTTCGCACAGAAAAAAGACCGCAGAG
>JAZSHW010000001.1:0-5804 GCA_045533495.1 Ruminiclostridium sp.
TAATATGCCAAGCTTCAGTCAAAAATCAAAAAAGAATTTTATTTAAGGAGAACAATCATGAATCTTAAGGGCACAAAGACAGAACAGAATCTTATGACTGCATTTGCAGGCGAATCTCAGGCAAGAAACAAGTACACCTACTTTGCATCAAAGGCAAAGAAGGAAGGCTTTGAACAGATTGCAGCACTCTTTTTAAAGACAGCAGAAAACGAAAAGGAACACGCTAAAATGTGGTTCAAGGAGCTTGAGGGTATCGGCTCAACCGCAGAAAATTTAGAAGCGGCAGCAGACGGTGAAAACTACGAATGGACAGATATGTACGAAGAATTTGCAAAGACAGCTGAAGCAGAAGGCTTTACAGTACTTGCAAAGAAGTTCCGTCTTGTAGCGGCAATCGAAAAGCACCACGAAGAACGTTATCGTGCATTGTTAAAGAATGTAGAAACAGCTCAGGTATTTGAAAAGAGCGAAGTAAAGGTATGGGAATGCAGAAACTGCGGTCACATCATCGTTGGCACAAAGGCTCCCGAAGTATGTCCTACTTGTGCACATCCCAAGAGCTATTTCGAAATAAGCGAAGAAAACTATTAATTTGATACTACCTGCCCGACCGAAAGGTCGGGCGTTTTTATCGTGTTGATATGATATCACAGGGCGAAATCTCCTACTTTTATATAAAAGCCACAAAAATTTAAAAATATAAAAAAATGCTTGACAATTAAGGCCTGATGTGATAAAATATATTGGTGTTGAGATGTGCGCCAATAGCTCAGCTGGATAGAGTATCTGGCTACGAACCAGAGGGTCGGGGGTTCGAATCCCTCTTGGCGTGCCAAAAAGACGATTCTTATTGAATCGTCTTTTTTTGTATATTTCCAAACAGGAGAATTTAAAATGCAGACATATAAATGTGAAATGTGCGGTGCAGGACTTGAACCTCAGGCTGGTGCTATCTGTACCTGTAAATATTGCGGAACAAAATATTCTATATCCGCAAGCGGTGGATTTGGTATTTTCAGCGGCGAAAAAAACGGCGTATCTTCTGCCGCAATATCGGGTATCGAATTTTCCATGAAAGCTGAGGGTGTCTTTGCCATAGCAGGCAGAGGCATAGCTGTAACAGGCGAGGTCGCTTTAGGCGAAATACATACAGGCGATAGTGTAAAGATTATGAAGAACAACGGCTATAATACAAATTGCACCGTAGTTGCAATCGAGCAGTTCAGAAAAATGCTGGACAGTGCAAAGAAGGGCGACAAGATCGGGCTTATTCTGTCCGGTATAACAAAAGAGCAGATAGAAGTGGGCGACAAGGTAATTAAAGGAGAGCTTGACCCTCAGGCAATTGCCGATTATATCAGAGGCCGTTATCTTCCCACAGGAGAAAAGGTTAAGGCAATAGACTTTTACAGAAGGGCAGCAGGCGTCGGCTTAAGGGAAGCAAAAGATAAAATAGACGCTATTTTTTCGGGAAGATAAATTTAGCGAGAAATCAAATAAGATTATAAAAAGTCCGTGAACGCTGTTTAAAGCACTCACGGACTTTTCTGTTAATTCACTTCATATTCCATCTCGATACAGTTCCAGCATTCACCGAAGATTTTATAGCTTTCTCGTTCGCTTAACGTGACGTTTTTAAAGCCAACAGACTTATAGCAATTATAAGCGGAAGTGTTATTTTCAAACACGCCAAGAGTTATCTTTTCCGCCTTTAAAATTTCAAAGCTGTATTTTATTGCAAGCTGTAACATTTCTTTACCGTAGCCGTTACCACGCTTGCTGTCATCTACAATTACAAAGCCAAAGCGGACTATCTTTTTTTCTTCATCGGTAAAACGCATTGTAAGATGACCTACAACAGAGCCTTCGTCAAAGGCTGTGAAGGCGAAAAAGGTGTCGTTATATTCAACACTTTCATACATCTTTATCATATCAGCGGCTTTTGGAGGGTATTTTTTATATCTGTCTGCACTCCATTGACGGAAGGAATATTCATCCTTTATCCATCCAAGTATGGTTTTTGCATCGCATTTTTTATAAGGTCTCAGTCTTAGCATAAACGCCTCCCGGTTTTAATTTATGGTCTGCTGTTATAAAAAATATTATATCAGAGTTACGATAATCCTGCAACTGATAGAAATTTATTGTCGTTTCGCACAAAAAACAACATCGTTTATTATGATAATTGTTGATTATTACGTCTTATTGCCAAAAAAATCCGTTTTTGCCTTTACTTAATAGTTTATTTGTGATACAATTCTGTTATAGCTTTTAATTGCAAACAGGAGGTATATCCAGATGAAAAGCATCAAAATAAAAATTATGGCGGCAATGATGGTAATAGGACTTTTATCATCCGTTGCACTCGGAATCGCAGGAACAATACTTAATTTCTCTTCTGCAAATGACGTAATGAGCAAATCCCTTACCGAAACGGCAAAGGTTGCGGCATCAAGAGTAGAGAAAGAGCTACAGCTTTATATAACTATAGCCACAGAGCTTGGCTGCACTGCTTCAGTAGCAGACGAAGAGGGTGGTTCATTAAAGAGAGCTGCGGCAATCGAAGACAGATTAGCAAGATACGGACTCAGTGCAGGCGGCATTTTAGGTGCTGACGGTAAAAATATAGCAACAGGTGCTGACTGCTCAGAAGAAGAATTCTTTAAAAAGGCATTTGATGGTAAGGCTAATATATCCGACTTCTACCTTGAAAGTCCGATTATGGCTTATAATACAGCAATAGTTGCAGCTCCTATCTGGAAGGGCGGCGTTGTTGGTACAACTATTATCGGTGTAGTTTACGTAATACCTGCTGCAACCTTCTTTGAAGATCTTGCGGCTTCTATCAAGGTAGGCGAAAAAGGTAACGCATATCTTCTTTCAGGTACAGGTATCACAATGTGTAATGTGAATACAGAGCTTGTCGGCGTAAACTCTCAGGAGCTTGCCCTCGAAGACGCTTCACACAAGAGCCGTGCCGAGGTTGAAAAGAAGATGATGGAGGGTGAACCCGGCTTCTCTACCTATTCCTTTGGCGGAAATACAGAATACATTGCCTATGCCCCCATTGCCAATACAGCAGGCTGGACTATAGGTATAAATGTTGAACAGCAGGAATTCTTAGGCGGCGTATATGTATCCATTATTATTAATATTATAGTTGCACTGGCTATTTTAGCTATTGCCGCAGTAGTATCAGTATTCTTTGCAAACGCTATAGCAAAGCCTATAACCTTATGTGCAGGAAGACTGAGAAAGCTTGCTGACGGTGATCTTACTTCTCCCGTTCCTGCCGCTACATCAAATGATGAAATCGGCGGACTTATGAGAGATATGAAGAGCGTTATCACAGAGCTTAATGCGGCTATCGGTGACGTTTCCGAAAACCTTGGCGAAATGGCAAACGGCAACTTTGCTCTTGATATTACCGCAGAATACAAGGGCGATTTCGGTAAGATAAAGACATCTCTTGAAACTATTATAGATTCTCTTAACCGCACGTTAAAGCAGATAAATGAAAATGCAGATCAGGTATCTGATGGTGCAAAGCAGGTATCAAGCGGTGCAAATGCACTGTCTATCGGTGCAACACAGCAGGCATCCTCTGTTCAGGAGTTAGCGGCTACTATTACAGAGCTTACAGCTCAGGCTAAGAAGAATGCTGAAAGTGCCGCATCTGCTCATAAGGAAACAGATGACACTGTAGCAGAAATAATCGCCTCCCGTGAAAAGATGAACGAGGTTACAGCGGCGATGGATGCTATTTCCGACAAGTCGGATGAAATAAGCAACATTATAAGAACGATCGAAGATATTGCTTTCCAGACAAATATCCTTGCTCTGAATGCGGCGGTAGAAGCGGCAAGAGCAGGAGAAGCGGGTAAGGGCTTTGCGGTAGTTGCTGACGAAGTAAGAAACCTTGCTTCAAAGAGTGCTGAAGCGGCTAATACAACAAACGCTCTTATCGCTGATACAGTGGCGGCGGTAAACAATGGTAATGCAATAGTTGCTGAAACTGCTCAGAGCCTTGAAGCTGTAGTAGAGCTTGCAAACAATGTAAGAGGCAGAGTGGACGATATTGCAAAGCAGTCTGAAAATCAGGCAGAATCCTTTGCTATGATTAATATCGGCCTTGATCAGATCAACGGCGTTGTACAGACAAACTCCGCAACCAGCGAAGAAAGTGCGGCAGCAAGTGAAGAATTATCCGCTCAGGCAGCAGCTCTCAATGATCTTGTATCAGGCTTTAAGTTAAAGGGTGAAGAACCTGAGGAAGAAATTGCGGAAGATGTTTCGGAGGAAACTGAAGAAGCTCCCGTGGCTGAAGAAGACTCCGTGACTGAAGATGAGCCCGTGGCAGAACCTTCTGAACAGACTGAAGAACCTGAAGCACAGAGTGAGGCTGAGGAACAGGAAACTGTATAAACGTAAAACAAAACAATAAAATGCTCCCTTGAGAAGTTACATTCTCAAGGGAGCGTATTTTTTATGCTTTGGAATTACTTCATCTTTTCGATAGAAAGCATGATCTTTTCCATCTTTTCCTGTGCCTTTGCAAGTTTTGCACGCTCGTTTTCGATCTGCTGAGCAGGTGCTTTTGCAAGGAAGCCAGGGTTGTTAAGCTTACCTGATAAGAAGTCGATATCCTTCTGTGCGGCCTTGCGTTCCTTTTCAAGACGTGCAAGCTCCTTTTCCTTATCAACAAGCTCGCCCATAGGCATAAAGATTCTTGCGTTTGCAGTAACAATTGTTACCATATCATCTGTGCCGTTTGCGGCATCTGTTACAGTAAGCTCGCCTGCACCTGCAAGTCTTTCGAAAAATGCCTCAGCGGATGCGAAAAGTTCCTTTTCTGCGGTTTCTACTATCATAGTAACCTTCTTTGAAGGAGGAACATTAAGCTCGTTTCTCTGTACTCTTATAGCGCGGATAGCGTCAACTACCTTTGCAAAATCAGCCTGTTCCTTTTCAAAGCAGAGAGCCTCATTGTATACGGGCCAGTCAGAAATCATAATGCTGTCTATGTTATTGCCTTCATTTTCTACAGGCATAGACTGCCAGATCTCTTCTGTGATGAAGGGCATGAAGGGGTGGAGAAGCTTTAAGATGCCCTGCATTACGTAAACGAGAACGTTCTGTGCTGCAAGAGCTGTTTCGCCGCCTGCGGCAATTCTGGGCTTTGTAAGCTCGATGTACCAGTCACAGTAGATATCCCAGATGAAATCATAGAGATTCTGTACCGCAATACCAAGCTCATAGCTGTCAAGGTTTGCTGTTACATTCTTGATAAGGTCGTTATAAAGGCTTAAGATCCACTTATCTTCTATGCTGAGATTTTCAGGAAGCTTTGCACCTGTCATATCCTCAGGTAAATTCATAAGGATGTATCTTGTAGCGTTCCAGAGCTTGTTTGCAAAGTTTCTGGAGTTTGTAACCTTTGTCTTTGTCCAACGCATATCGTTACCGGGAGCGTTACCTGTAACGAGTGTCAGACGGAGTGCGTCAGCACCGAATTCGTCGATAATTTCGAGAGGATCAACACCGTTGCCGAGAGATTTACTCATCTTTCTGCCAAGCTCATCCCTTACAAGACCGTGGATAAGAACATCTGTAAAGGGCTTCTGCTTTGTGTGTTCAAGACCGCTGAATATCATTCTTGCAACCCAGAAGGGTATGATATCGTAGCCTGTTACAAGTGTGTTTGTGGGGTAGAAGTATTCTAAATCTTCTGTCTTTTCAGGCCAGCCGAGAGTTGAGAAGGGCCAGAGTGCAGAGGAGAACCATGTATCAAGAGTATCCTCGTC
>JAZSHW010000082.1:0-29671 GCA_045533495.1 Ruminiclostridium sp.
ACTTTGAAACAGATATAATTACTTATTTTTAGTATATCACAATACTGCAGAAATTTCAATAAACTTTAGCTAAATTTTATCTGATTTACATCATTGTCGTAAAATGCTCCTGCTATGGGGACATTTTTGGTTCTGTAGGTATCAGGATTGGGTATCATTCCTTCGGTATAAAGTTCGGCAGAAACTACCGATACATTCTTATGCTTTATTACCTGAACACCCTGTGTATCCCTTGCAGATTTGGGCAGTACAAGAACGGTATTGAATATTATCGCCTTACCTACTGCGGATACCACCATAAACTCGGAGTCTTCCTTTATATGATGCATTGATACCAAGGGTGAACCGTCAAAATATGCACCTGACAGCTTTTTACGGCGAGTCTTTGTTTCGTAAGAGCTCATCGGTATCTTTGCACACTTACCGTTTTCAAAGAAGATAACCAGCATACCGCTGAAATCCTCCATTGCAAGAACCTTTACTATCTTTTCATCTGCTTCAAGCTCTAATTTAGCAGGGAGATAGTCGCCCATCACGCTTGCCTTGCTGTCGTCAAAATCGCAGGCTCTTGCTTTGTATACCTGATGTTTGTCGGTGAAGACCAAAAGCTCAGCTCTGTTTGTTCCCTCGTAGGTATAAGCGATGTGGTCACCGTCTTTAAGCTTATGTTCACCGCTCATACGCAGTGACTGAGGTGTTATCTTCTTGAAGTAGCCTTCTTCGGTAACAAAGATGTTTACCGCATAATCGGGAATTTCTTCTTCGGCAGCCGCTTCTTCCTGCTCTACGCCATAGATAAACATAGTCTTTCTGGGCTTGCCGTACTTCTTGGCAATTTCAGCAAGCTCGGATATAATTATCTGCTTTACTCGTCTTTCGCTGGCTAAAATTTCTTCCATATCAAGAATTTCAGCCTTTAACTGGTCAATTTCCTCTGTACGCTTTATAATATAGCCCTTGTTGATATTACGCAGCTTTATATCCGCTACATATTCAGCCTGTAGCTCATCAATGCCAAAGCCTATCATAAGGTTTGGTACAACATCTGCATCGTCCTCAGTTTCACGGATTATCTTTATAGCCTTGTCGATATCAAGCAGTATCTTTTTAAGACCCTGTAAAAGATGGAGCTTTTCCTTCTTCTTCTTTAAGTCAAACTTTGTCTTTCTCTTTACGCAGGCAATTCTGAAATCTGTCCATTCGGCAAGAATTTCTCTGACGCCCATTACCTTCGGCATACCGCCGACAAGTATGTTGAAGTTGAAGGAGAAGGCTTCCTGTAAGGGAGTCAGCTTGAATAACTTCTGCATAAGTGCTTCGGGATCTGTGCCACGCTTTAAGTCAATGGCAAGCTTCAAGCCTGATAAGTCGGTTTCATCTCTTACATCAGAGATTTCCTTTACCTTACCCGCCTTTATCATTTCAATTATCTTGTCCATTACCGCCTCTACCGTTGTGGTAGGAGGGATTTCAGTTACTTCTATACAGTTTTCCGATTTGTCATAGACATATTTTGCTCTTACCTTTATACTGCCTCTGCCGGTTTCGTAAACCTTTCTTGTTTCCGCTTCATCGGCAAGGATAAAAGCACCACCGGGAAAATCAGGACCGGGTAACGTGGAATATATGTCATGCTCGGGATTTTTCATCAGAGCCGCTGTGGTTTCGCAAAGCTCCGACAGATTGAAGGAGCAGATATTGCTTGCCATTGATACGGCAATACCGATATTATTGTTTACCAGTACCGCAGGGAATTTTGTAGGAAGCAGGACAGGCTCTGTAAGAGAGTTGTCATAGTTCGGTACAAAGTCAACTGTGTCCTTTTCGATATCGGCAAATATCTCGGCACAGATAGGGTCAAGCTTTGCCTCTGTGTAACGGGAAGCGGCAAAGGACATATCCCTTGAATAAGCCTTACCGAAGTTACCCTTACTGTCCACATAAGGGTGGAGCAGAGTTTCGTTACCTCTTGCAAGTCTTACCATAGTTTCGTATATCGCCATATCACCGTGGGGGTTTAGCTTCATAGTCTGACCGACAATGTTCGCAGATTTGGTTCTTGCACCATTTAAAAGCCCCATCTTGAACATAGTATAGAGCAACTTTCTGTGAGAGGGCTTAAAGCCGTCTATTTCAGGTAACGCACGGGATACGATAACGCTCATCGCATAGGGCATATAGTTTTTTGTCAGCGTATCTGTAATAGGCTGATTTTCAACTATACCCGCACCCTCTATATAAGCTGTAGGCTTTTTACTGCCTGCAGTCTTCTTTTCCTTTTTTTCTTTTTTCATATTCCTTTAACCTTTCAGATAAGACCAAGTTCGTCTTTAAGCTTTGCATAACGCTCTGCATATTTTTCATCCACAGGCTTTGTGGCATTGTAAAGAATGTGCTGCAGTACATCTGCATCCTTTAAAAGCTCTTCGTATGGTGTGCCGTCTGTCTTTTCCTTATCGGAATGACCGAGTATCGCCTTTGAAATATTCGCTACCTCGCAAACCGAGAAAAGCCCCGTCTTTGCAAGTAAGGGCAATACTAAATCCGCACCCTTTGAGGCATGCTTTTCTCTGTCGCCTGTCATATATGCGTAATAATCGTGTAAAAGACCTGCTATCTGTGCAATTTCAGCACTTAGATTTCTTTTCTTTGCAAGCAAAGCCGCCATCTGTGATACGCCGAAAAGGTGAATGTAGCCTGCCTGTCTTTCGTAAGGGTTTTCTATATTTTCGAGCATTTCGCATACCACCTGCGAAATTACTTCAACTCTGTTTACTTCAAATTCCATTATTGCTCCTTAAGATACATCTATATCATCCATATAAAGATAGCCGTAATCACGGATGTAGTCCTTTCTGCCATCAAGATTGTTGCCAAGCAGAAGATCAAACATTTCGTAGGTTTTTTCCGCATCCTCGGGACATACCTTTATAAGTCGTCTTGTTTCGGGGTTCATAGTTGTCAGCGACATCATATCAGGCTCGTTTTCACCAAGACCTTTTGAACGCTGGATGGTATACTTCTTATCTCCGAAGGACTCTAAAATTCTTGTCTTTTCCTGCTCTGTATAAGCAAAGTAGGTGTCATCCTTGCAGTTTATTTCATAAAGGGGAGATTCTGCGATATAAACATAGCCCTTTTCGATAACTGTAGGTACAAGGCGGTAAAGCATTGTTAAAATAAGAGTTCTTATCTGATAACCGTCCACGTCGGCATCGGTACAGATAACTATCTTTTCCCATCTTAAATTGTTTAAATCGAAGGTGGAAAGATCCTTGTTGGACTTTGATTTTACCTCAACGCCACAGCCGAGTATCTTTAAAAGATTTGTAATGATCTCACTTTTGAAGATCTGATCGTAGCTTGCCTTTAAGCAGTTGAGGGTTTTACCTCTTACAGGCATAACCGCCTGATATTCAGAGTCTCTTGCCTGCTTTACGGCACCTAAAGCCGAGTCGCCCTCCACTATATAAAGCTCACGCTTTGTAACGTCCTTGCTTCTGCAGTCTACAAATTTAGGGATACGGTTGAGAAGGTCTATCTTTTGAGACAGAGTCTTCTTCATATTTTCTCTTGTCTTTGCGGCGTTTTCTCTTGCACGCTTGTTTATAAGCACCTGCTCGCATATCTTTGCCGCTTCATCAGGGTTTTCAAGGAAGTAGACTTCGAGGGACTGCTTTAACCAGTCGGTCATAGCCTCTTGAATAAACTTATTGGTGATAGATTTTTTAGTCTGGTTTTCATAGCTTGTCTGAGTGGAGAAGTTTGAAGAGATGAACACAAGGCTGTCCGATACATCAACATACTTTACCTTGCCCTCAGTTTTATTGTACTTGCTGTTTGCTTTAAGCCAACCGTCTATCTGATTTACAAAGGCTGTCTGCCAGGCTTTTTCAGGGCTGCCGCCGTGTTCAAGCCAGCTTGAGTTGTGATAGTGCTGGATAAGCTGAACCTTATTTGAAAAGGCAAAGGCAACGTGCATCTTTACTTTGTACTGGGGCTTGTCCTCTCTGTCACGACCCTCTCTCTGAGCAGACCATATCTGAGGAGTTGTAAGAGCGGTATCCCGAAGCTGTTCTGTAAGATAGTCGCTGATGCCGTTTTCATAGCAGTATACGTGTTCTTCAAAATGAGTGTAGCCTGTTGCTTCATCCATAACTTCATTACGGAGTACGAATTTAAGACCACCGTTTACCACTGCCTGACGTCTTATAACGTCGTCGAAATATTCAAAGCTTACATCTATATCCGTGAATACGTCAAGGTCAGGCTTCCATCTGATCCTTGTACCTGTCTTACCGTCAGAATGTCTGCGGCGGAAGCCTCTTTCCTCACTCTCCATATTAAAGCCCTTTTCAAAATGGAGATTGTATATCCAGGTGCCGTTATTACTTTCGACATCCATATATTCGCTGGCAAACTGGGTAGAGCAAAGGCCAAGACCGTTAAGACCCAATGAAAAGGAATAGCTGTCGCCGCTGTTGTTATCGTATTTACCGCCTGCATAAAGGGTGCAGAATACCAGCTCCCAGTTATATTTCTGCTCGTTCTGGTTAAAGTCTATCGGGATACCTCTGCCGTGATCCTCTACTTCAATGCTCTTGTCAAGATATTTTGTAACTATGATCTCCTTACCATAGCCCTCTCTCGCTTCGTCAATGGAGTTTGAGAGTATCTCAAATACAGCGTGACAGCAACCGTCAAGTCCGTCAGAACCGAATATAACGCCGGGGCGGAGTCGTACCTGATCAGGTCCTTTAAGCTGTTTTATACTGTTGTCATCATAGGTTTTCTTAGCCATCGGTCATTTCCTTTCGCTACTTTTATGAATAGGGCAGTAAGCCCGCAATAATTTTAAAAATACATAAATTATTGTATCACAATTTCAAAAAATTTGCAAGCAAAATAACATTATTGCGTAGTCTGTCGCATCAAAAAAACCGTCTGCAATGCAAACGGTTTTTCTGATATTAAGTTTTTTATATGAAGGACAACTTATTTTTATGCTATTTTTATACCAAAGCTGAACTTACTCTTCCAGTAGGAGTTTGTAAAATCGCCGTACTTTACCTTTTCGCCCGGGTAGGGACTGTATACGAGTTTTCCGTCGCCGACATAGATACCGCCGAAATAATTTTCTTCGCCTGTTTCTTCATCCTTATCCGAGAAGAATACCACGTCACCCGTCAGTACCTCATCATATCCTATCTTTGTACCCATACTGAGCTGATCCTCTGTACCTCTCGGACAGTTTATATATCCGTTTTCACGAAGTACATAGTAGATAAGACCTGAGTTGTCAAAACCCTTTTCGGGAGACGCCTCGCTGAAGGTATAGTCGATGCCTATAAGCGACTTGGCTGTAGTTGAGATCTGTTCTCTCAGTTGGGATATTTCAGGAATTTCTGTACTGCCGCCGATTGTTATTCCCGGTGTACTTTCCTCTGTGTCGCTGTTTGTTTCTGACTCATCGGGAGTGCTTGTTTCGGGTGTATCAGAGGATGCGTCGCTTTCATCCGTGCTGTTTGTTTCGCCTTCGTCCTTACTGTTTTCTGTCACAGAAGAACTGCTTTCATTTGTGTTACTCTCTATGGATGTTTTATTACCATCATTACAGCCGCCGATGCTCAAAGCAAGAAGTGCAGCCGCAATAAAAAGCGTAAAGCCTTTCTTCATTGTCATCACCTGACCTTTTTGTTTTTCTACAAGTATAGTATACTTTAAAAGCACAAAAAAGTCAAGCGTTAAACTTCCAGTTTCTGTAAAAAATAGCCTTTTGGGGTGACTTGCTACTGAAAAGTTTATGAAATTTAAGTGAAACTTAAACAGTCAGCGTGCCGTTTTCACTTATTTCGAGGAGAAGTATCTGTTCTTCCTTGCCTGTGTCTGCGTTTATATAAACAAGTACGGGTCTGCCGCCGTTTTCCTCTTTACTGCGGCATCTGAACTCATAGCAATAACGCTCCTGCGTACCTTCAGAAGGGATGATGCACAGCCTGTTGCTTTCGATAAGCAGATAGGGAGAAACTCTTGAAGCCGCCTCAGAAGTTGACAACTCAGGGGTGGTTATTTCTCTGTGCTTGTGATTTGTTATATAGCCTCTTGCGTCAAAGCCGGTGATTTCTCCGTTATCAAGTGCAACGCTTACCTTTACAAGATCGGTATACATCAGAATATTTTCCTGCACTGCCGCAAAATTTATGGTGCAGATGTTTCTGTTTATTTCATAATATGTGTAGGACATATTGTTTATTCCAAGAAAGGCAAGATATTCCTTAGCCTTTTCCACGGCTTCATTTGCTGTAATGCTGCGATTTCTTACCTCACGGTAATTTGTCATATAGCAAAGCAGTCCCGCCTGCTTTGTTACAGCAACAGTCAGGTCGCCCTTGCTGAAAACATAGCAAGGCATTTTACCCTGTTCGTCGGTTTCGTCACTGCGGAAAAGCTCATTTTCTCCACTTACACGCTGAGCCTTTTTCAGTGCGTCTTCGGCTGAGATATAAACTGTATTTTTCAGCATCTCAGGTTCTTTTTCCATAATATTATCGGAAAACGGGCCGTCATAAATAAGCGTCGGATAATTGTCGTAGCCCTCTTCAAAATCGGTAAAGCCCTCTGTGATATATAAAGGCTCTTCATTATTTTCGGTATTTTCTACATCCTTATCGGTTTCTTCATAACTCAGTCTGCCTTCGTTTATCTTTTGTTGTACAAGCCACATATTGTTGCAGAGTCTTTCGGCGTACTCCGATAAAGCAAGCAGATTTTGTCTGTCTTCGGCAGAAATATTTTCTCCCTCGCTGTAACGCTGGGACAGACTTTTAGAGTAATTACCCACCTGAGATAAGAATTTATAGGTGTTCTCAAGGTGCAGAGAGGATACGGGCAGGGTAGAAAGCTCTGCCTTGGCACTTGCGGCATCGCTCCACAGCTTTGCAGACAGAATGCTCATCATTTCGGGAGAGCCTGCATAAATACCTTTACTCAGCGTATTGCTGATATTGTCAAGACTTTCCGACAGGTTTTCCACACTTCTCGCCATATCATACTGTAATTGTCTTTTCAGAGTGAGGGTGGAATTATGTCCCTGTACGGCGATAATTCCCACAACGGTGATAGCCGCTACAAGAAAGCTCACTATCCTGACAAAGCATCTTTTTGAAATATTCATAGTAAAATTCCTTTCTATTCAGCAAATTCAAGAACGATTTTGCTATAACTTTTGTCAAAAACAGAAAAATTTGATTTTGTGACTATTTTTTCATAAAATTTTCAGAATATACACTATATTTTTGTGACAAAAAGGTGTATAATTATATGGTGTATAATTTAAAAAAGGGAGAGAAAAAATGATATACCTTGATAATGCCGCTACCACCCGTCCTTGTGACGAAGCGGTAAACGCCGCAGTAAATACCGCAAGAGAATGCTTCGGTAATGTTTCATCTCTTCACAAAATGGGTATTGAAGCGGAAAAGCTCCTTAATGGTGCAAAAAATACAATACTTAAAAAGTTAGGGCTTCAGGGTGAGCTTTATTTCACCTCAGGAGCGACAGAAAGCAACAACACGGTTTTAAAAGGCGTCTGTGATGCTTATAAAAGAAGCGGAAAAACAATAATCACCACAGCAATGGAGCATCCGTCTGTGGCGAGAGTATGCGACTGGCTTGAAAATAACGACTTCAACGTGATAAGATTATCGCCGAAGGACGCATTTTATAATTTTGAAGAATATATTGCAGAGCATATAACATCTGACACTGTCTTGGTTTCCTGTATGGCGGTAAATAATGAAACAGGCTATAAGGTGGATACAAAAAAGCTTTATGCTTTGGTAAAGCGTAAGAATAAAAGCTGTATGCTCCATGTGGACGGAGTTCAGGGCTTTTGCAAAACTGCTTTATACGGCGATTATATCAGCTTGTCAGCCCATAAGATACACGGATTTAAGGGCGTCGGTGCCATGTATGTGGCAAAGGGCTGCAGATTTACTCCTCAGTTGCTGGGCGGCGGTCAGCAGAAAAATCTCCGCTCAGGCACAGAGCCCGTTGAAGCAATAGCGGCCTTTGAGGCGGCGGTAAAGGCATATCCCACAGACCTTACTCATTATGAAGAGTTGAATAAGCTCTTAAGACAGAGACTTGCCGAAATGGAGGATGTGTACATAAACAGTCCCGATGCGGATTACGGCGTACCGAATATTCTCAGCTTTTCGGTGCTTGGGGTGAGAAGCGAAATAATGCTCCATTACCTTGAAGAAAAGCAGATATATGTAAGCTCAGGTTCAGCCTGCTCAAAGGGCAAGATAAGCTCTGTTCCCGATTCCTTCGGAATTGATGAAAAAAGAGCCGACAGTACCATAAGAGTAAGCTTTTCAATGTCAAATACGGCAGACGATATAAATACACTTGCAGATGAAATAATACTGGGAATAAAAAGATTCCGCAGATAAAAAGGAGAAGGAAATATGAAAGAACTTATAATGGCAAAATACGGCGAGATAGCCTTAAAGGGACTTAACAAGGGTACGTTTGAGGATATACTTGTAAAAAACATAAAACGCAGACTCCGTCACTGCGGCAAATTCCAGTATATGAGAAAGCAGTCCACTATCTATATTGAGCCGGTAGGCGAAGCGGATTTAGACGAGGTTATGGCAAAGCTGAAGGTTATTTTCGGTATAGGTGCATTACAGAGATGTGCCGTATTTGAAAAGGATTTCGGGCAGATAAAGGAAAAGGGTGTACCTTATCTTGAAGAGGCTTTACAATTCGCAAATACATTTAAGGTAGAGGCAAAGCGTTCCGACAAGGCATTTCCTATGAAGACTCCCGATATACAGATGGAGCTTGGCGGAGCAATTCTTGAAGCTTATCCTCACTTAAAGGTAGATGTTCACAACCCCGAGGTTACAGTTACCTGCGAAATAAGAGATAAGGGTGCATATTTAAGTGCAGAAAGAATTATCGGTGCAGGCGGTATGCCTGTAGGAAGCTCAGGGAAATGTCTGCTCCTTTTATCAGGCGGTATAGACAGCCCCGTTGCAGGCTATATGATGGCAAAGCGTGGACTTATCGTAGACGGTATACACTTTGTAAGCCCGCCCTATACCTCCGAAAGAGCACTTATGAAGGTTGAAACACTCTGCGAAAAACTGACTCCCTACTGCGGGGATATCAGATTTTTCTGCGTACCCTTTACAGAAATTCAGGAAGCTTTAAGAGATAACTGTCCCGAAGAATTTTTCACTATAATTATGAGAAGACTTATGGTGAAGATTGCAAACAGAATAGCAGACAGCTATGAATATGGTGCACTTGTTACAGGCGAAAGCGTAGGTCAGGTTGCAAGCCAGACCTTAAAGGCTATCCAGTGTACAGATGCGGCGGCAGAATATCCCGTATTCCGCCCCGTTATCGGTATGGATAAAAAGGAAATTATCGAAATTTCAAGAAAGATAGATACCTTTGAAACATCAACGTTGCCTTATGAGGATTGCTGTACCGTATTTACTCCTAAGCACCCCAAGACAAAGCCTGTTCTCGAAGAAATTATAAAGGCAGAGCAGAGTTACGATTTCGAGCCTCTTATCGAAAAGGCGGTAAAGGATATCGAAATAAAGATGTTCAGAGTAGAAGGAACTACCGAAACAGTAGAAAACTCCTGAAGGATGGCGGAAAATAATGGATGGAAAAATCTTCTTACTACGCTCTTCTATTGACAAAACGGCGTATAATGTAGTACAATTATTAGTTAAGAAGTGTTTAAAAATATCAACTGCCGAAAGCTGTACCGGCGGGCTTGTATCTGCGGCTATAACCGCAGTTTCAGGCTCTTCGGAGGTTTTTGACGAGGGTATCTGCACTTATGCGAATGAAGCTAAGATGAAGTATCTTGGTGTATCTTCGGAAATACTCGAAAAGTATGGTGCGGTATCAGAAGAAACGGCACTTGCAATGGCGAAGGGTATGGCAAAGCAGTCAGGCAGTGATATTGCTATATCTGTAACGGGTATTGCAGGACCGACGGGCGGTACTATCGAAAAGCCTGTGGGTACAGTATATGCAGGGCTTTTTGTAAAAGGGAAAACAGAGGCAAGACTTGTTTTCACCGACCCGCTCGAAAGTGACGAAAAACCAAGAGAATATATAAGACTCAGCACCGTACTCTCGGTGCTTGAATGGGTAGAACAAGAATTATTCAGAATGTAAGGATATAAAGAAAGGGGGAAAGGTATGGCGGTAAGCTATCTTGTAAAAGCACCAAGAAAAAACGGCGAAGCACAGAAAAAGCCGGGTGTGATTAAAAGAATCGCTATGTTTTTTATTCCCTGGAAGGGCGACAGTATCGGCGATGTAATAAGAAAGCTGATATTTATAATTGCTCTTATTGCTTTTATTTTGACTGCCGTTCCGCTGCTTAGCGATGTTTATACTATGTATCGTGACGAATGGATCAATAAACAGATACAGAATATCTACATCCCCGGTGAAAATGATGATGATATAAGAACAGAAGCAGGCATACTGCCTTCTTTTGAAAAGCTGCTTGATATAAATAAAGACACGGTAGGCTATATAAAAATCCCGGGTACTATGATAGATTATCCTGTAGTGAAAACAGACAACAATGATTTTTATCTTAATCATGATTTTTACGGCGATCAGAATAAAAGCGGTACAGTAATGATGGATCACAAAAATGTGGTGTCGGCGGACAAGACCTCTGCAAACCTTGTGCTTTACGGTCACAATATGGCTATCGGAACATTCTTTTCGAGCCTCAGCGAATACTGGAGAACACTCTATGACTCCTATGACGGAGCGTCAATTGCACATTATAAGGAGCATCCGACTATAATTTTCGATACTCTTTATGAGCAGGCGGAGTGGAAGATATTCGCAATAGGACTTTACAATGTTGAAGAACAGTACGGAGAGGTCTTTGATTACAATAACAAGCACGATTTCTCCTCCCGTGAGGATTTTAACAACTATATCATAAATATAATGGACAGAAGCGACATCTTCACAGATGTTGATATAACATACGGCGACCAGATACTCACTTTATCCACCTGCTACTGGCCCTTCAGAGAGGATATGGAAAATGTCCGCCTTGCAATCTTTGCAAGAAAGGTAAGGCCCGGAGAAAGCAGCAAGGTGGATGTAAGCAAGGCACAGGTAAACACCTATGTAAAACGCTGGAAGTGGGTGTATGACAATATCGGTGGCGGATATGACTGGTTTCAGAGTAACTGGGACAGAAGATATCTTTTAAGCTATACCGAACAGGACGCTGAAAAGGACGGTTACACCTTTATCAGCGACGAACCGGCAGAAAACTGATGAAAGGAGACAGGCTATGAGCGATACAGAAAAGAATATCAGCGAAACAGAAGATATCGCTGAAGAAACTGAAAACGTTGAAGAAGCTGAAAACGTTGAAGAAGCAGAAAACGTTGAAAACGCTGAAGAAGAAAAGGAAACGGAAAAGAAGAAAAAGCCCTGTCTTTTAATAAGATTTTTCAAGTTCTTTATTCCCTGGAAAGGCGACGGAGCAGGCGATATTATAAGAAAGCTGATTTTTATAGCGTCGCTTACTGTATTTATAATCACTCTTGTTCCTTTAGTTACCGACGTTGCGGAAATGCATCACGATGAAAAGGTTTCGCAGGAAATAGCACAGATATATATCCCTGACGTTGATCCTATCATAATTGAACAGGCAAAGGAAGAAGGCAGGCCTTTACCCTCCTTTGAGTCGTTGCTGGCAATAAATAAGGATGTGGTGGGCTTTATACAGATAGACGGAACAAGCATCAGCTATCCCGTGGTAAAGAGTGACGATAATGATTATTACTTAAATCACGATATTTACGGCAATGAAAACAAAAGCGGTACTGTAATGATGGATTACAGAAATGTGGTAAGCAGCGACAAGACCTCGGACAATCTTGTGTTATACGGACACAATATGGCGATAGGCACGTATTTTGCAGGACTCAATGAATACTGGCGTACTCTTTACGATTCCTATGATAAAGCGTCTATGTCTATGTATAAGGAGCATCCCGTCATTACCTTCAACACTCTTTATGACCAGTCCAAGTGGAAGATATTTGCGATAGGCCTTTACAATACAAACTACAATCACGGCGAAGTGTTCGATTATATAGACAAGCACGATTTTCGCAACCGTGAGGATTTCAACAGCTATATAATCGAAATAATGGACAGAAGCGATATCTTTACCGATGTTGATTTACAGTATGGCGATGACATTCTGACATTATCCACCTGTGTATGGCCCTATCCCGATAACGAATATATAAGACTCGGCATTTTTGCCCGTAAAGTAAGAGAGGGCGAAAGCGAAGAAGTCAACGTAGAGGTTGTAAAGGTCAATGCCAACGTAAAACGCTGGAAGTGGGTATATGACTATCTTGCAAAGCAGATGGGCACAGAAAGCTATGACTGGTTCTATTCAGGTTGGGACAGAAGGAAGTTGCTCAGCTATACGGAAGAGGACGCAAAGAACGACGGATATACCTTCCCTGCACGATAACGGAAGAATAAATTTGAGGAGTCGGATAAATGACCGCAAAAAGCAAGGACAAAAAGCCCTTATGGGCGTATTTTATCCCTGTCAGAAGTGACAGTGTTTTATGCATTGTGCAGAAGATATGTCTGCCGATAGTTATAATATGGTTATCAGTTGTTCTCTTTATGATAAATGAAGAAAATAACAAGCCAAAACCAGATCCTGTACTTATAAAAAATGCATCTCTTGTGGATCCCTTTACTGTTGAAGAGGCTGCACCGATACCGCAGAAGATCACCAAAAAGCCGACTATACTCCCTGAGTACAAGGAATGGTACGATCAGAACAATGATATGGTAGGCTGGATAAAGATAGACGGCACGGCGGTGGATTACCCCGTAATGCAGGTAAAGGGCTTTGACGGAACTATAAACTATAATCACATCTACAAGCAGAATATGATCTATTTGGAGCAGGATTTTTATAAGAATTACAGCTTTTCAGGTTGCATCACCGCTGACTACAGAGCAGTATTTGATAAGAATAAGCGGCCTGCCAACGCTCTTATTTACGGACACAACCTGCTTAACGGCACATATTTTCACGATGTGAGATATTATGACGTCTTTGAATACGGCAGAGAGTTTTATGACGAGCATCCGACAATCCAGTTTGACACCATTTATGAAAAGGGTACATATAAGATATTTGCCATAATGGAGCAGAATACCAAAAAGACCGAGGGCGAAGTCTTCTACTACGATATAGTTTACAAATTCGGCAATCAGAAGGAGTTTAATGACTATTACGCACAGGTGCTGGACAGAAGCTTTATTTACAACCCCGAAGTCGATTTAAAATACGGTGATGAAGTCATTGTGTTGTCAACCTGCACCTTCCCCTTCGGAAAATCAATAAGTCTTCGACTTGTTGTCTATGCAAGGAGAGTAAGGGATGGCGAAGACCCGACAGTAGATGTAAGCAAGACGGTAATAAATGAAGATCCGCTTTTCTATGACTATTATTATAGCGTAATGGGCGGCAAATGGGGCGGACGAAATTGGGACCCCGCTTTACTCAAGGGTTATAAGCCTAAAAAGAGCTGAGTAGAATTTGAGCGTTAAGTAATATGATATAAAGGATGGTACAGTAAAATGCCTGATTATAAGTCTGTAATGGTATCTACAAAGAAGAAAAAGAAGAAAAAGCAGAATCCCTTTCTTGCGATAGCTCAGGGGCTTATCCCCTGGAAGGGCGACAGTATAGGCGAAATTATCAGAAAGATAGTTTTCATTGTGTCTATTATTGCTTTATGTGTGGCAGTAGTTATAATTGCTGATACATATATCTTCAAGCCTCAGCGTGACAAGCAGGAATATAACAACAACATTTTAGAGCTTTACAATAAAGAGCCTACCAAGGAAGAAATTGAAGCCCTGCCCGAAAAGGCGATAAATGTTGAATATGCCACCTTCTATGGTGAAAATCCTGACTTTGTCGGCTGGATCACCATAAAGGATACGAATATAAACTATCCCGTAGTTCAGGGTAAGGATAACGAAGAATATCTTTATGCCGACTTCAAGGGCAATTACAACAAGAACGGCACTATCTTTGCTGACCACGAAAATGTTTTCAGTGCAACAGAAAATATGTCTGCAAACACAATTCTCTATGGACATAATCTCCGTACAGAAAACTATTTTACCGATGTTACAGAATACAGAAGAATAGACCTTGACAAGAGCCTCGAATTTTTAAAGGGGCATCCCGTTATCGAGTTCAACACTCTTTTTGAAAAGGCAAAGTACAAGATATTCTCAGTTATGATATTAAATACAACCGATAATTACGGCGATGTGTTTAATTATCCTTCAATGATAAACTTTAAGAGCAAGGCACAGTTCAACGAATTTGCGGCTGAGTGCCTTGACAGAAGCGACTTTTTTACAGGCGTGGATATAAAGTACGGTGACGAATTCCTGACGCTTTCTACCTGCGAATTTGAAAGTATGCTCTATGATATGCGTATCGTTGTTGTTGCAAGAAAGGTAAGAGACGGCGAAAGCTCCGTCTTTACAGAAGAAGAGCTTAGTAAATTTGTACGAAATCCCGATCCGAAATACTGCGAGGTATATCGTGACAACTGGTTCTACGGAGCAGAGTGGGAAGGCAGATACTGGGATCCTGCATGGATCGAAGGCTATGAGAAGGACGACACCTTCCTTGACTGGCCCGAGTAATAAATAAAGAGAAAAAACGAAAGGAGGGGAATTATGCGAAAGGCGTCAGTATGGAAAATAGCATTGGCACTGTTTATAGGCTGTATCTATATTTTTCTTTTTGGTATAGTGCAGACTGTGACAGTAGAAGCGAATAATGAATTTTCCGTATCCGTTGATATACCGACGGTTACAACGCCCGTTACATCAGAAACACCCTCCACATCTACAATAAAGCTACAGAATATCTATAAGCCCGGCTTTGAGGATTACACCCCCGAAACAACAGTCGAAATTACAACTCCTCCTGAAACCACAACAGAGGATAATGTAATAAGACCGCCTGAAAGTCAGACCGAGATAACTACTACAACGCCACCGGAAACTACGACGACTACACCACCCGAAAGCGAGACTACTCCCGCTCCCGAATGGACAGAAACTCCCGTCAGCGGTATAAGATATGTAAACGAAAGCTGTTACAGCAGAAAAAAGGCACTGCTTGGTGCTGAAGCGGTAGACTCCTACGGTGTTAATGACAAAGTAACAGTTGTAGCAAAGACCGATACCAGCTATTATAAGCTTGAGGACGGCAGCTTTATCCACGAGGATTATTTATCCGAAAGTGAGATCGTAACTACCACAACACCTCCTGAAACTACACCTCCCCCGTCTGACGAAAACAGCGGCAGTGTAGACGCAGGCAATGATCAGGTTTATGTATATAATGCCGACACAGAAGAATATTTCGCCTGCACTATGAACGAGCTTATGGCGATGGCAACAGACGATACACTTATAGGTTACGATCAGTACAAACAGGTGGTGGTTGAGAATGGAAAATTTGTGGTGTATTCCACAGGAGATTTCAACAACCCGGATTATACTTATCTCTACGTAGTAGGCTCCGCAAGAGAAATTGTTATTGAAGCGGTGGTTGCTGAAATATCTGACTGGTATGCGGAGGAAGCAATAAAGGCTCAGGCGATATGCGACTATACATATCTCAGAAAGAAGAATATATACGGCACAATACCGCCTATCCATCTTGTTTCCTATAATTATAACAGGTCAAGAGTCGAAAAATGCGTTGATGCAGTTTTAGGACTTGCGGTATATTATAACGGCGAAATGATTCAGTCCACCTTTACAGCGGCAACACCCGGATACACCAACTCATCCTACGATGTATGGGGAGTGCATTATCCTTATCTTGTAAGTGTGGACAGCTCCTGGGAGATGAAATACGATACTTTTAAAAGGGTGGGCAACAGCTTCAGCAGTTCATACATAAAGCAGAGAGTATCAAGTGTTCTTGGAATTGAGCTTAAAGGCTCTCCTGCAAACTGGTTTTCTATAAAAGACACCCTCGAAAGTACAGAGTACGGATGGGTAACTTCTGTTGCGGTAGGCGGTAAGACTACTTATGGAGACGGAAAAAAGATAACAGGCAGAGTTATAAGAGAACAGGTGCTGGATTTTGAAATTGATTCTCCTGCATTTACAGTAAGCTATGATGAAGGTACAGATGAATTTATTTTCTACATCTACGGCAGCGGTCACGGAGTAGGCTTCTCCCAGTTTGGTGCACACATTGCGGCACAGGATATGGGCTGGACTTATGATAAGATACTTTATCACTATTTCCCCGGCACTGAAATTAAATAAAAGTTAAATCCCGCAGTTTCCTGCGGGATTTATCATTTCTTATGTAAATCAAATTGCAAATGCAATACGCCTTTAGAAAAAGCTTGTCTGCTCATATTTTTCGGGGAACTCCCTGAGATAAGAAAAGCACTCGTTGATATCGCTCATAATGCCGTGCTTTTCACACTCGCTTTTGAATATCTTCATCAGTTTTGCGTTGTTATCGCTCAGTATCTCATAAGCATTACCGTACTTTTTCTGATACTTCGCTTTAAGTCCGGGGAAATGCTTGTCAAGGGCATTGTAGAAATATTCTCTGTCGCCGTCTCTTAAGGTAACGCCCATGCCAAAACAGATGATGCCCTTTACCTCTGCTTTTATGCAGTAATCTAAAATACCCTGCAGATTTTCTTCGGTGTCATTTACAAAGGGGAGTATGGGACTCAGCCATACGACAGTCGGTATTCCGTTTTCTTTTAAAGTCATAAGAGCTTCAAAGCGTTCCTTTGTGGTGCTGACATTCGGTTCAAGAATTTTGCATAACTTCTCGTCATAGGTGGTGAGAGTCATCTGCACTACGCATTTTGACTGACTGTTTATACTCCTGAATAAATCAAGATCTCTCAGCACCCTTGCAGATTTTGTCTGTATCGCAAGCCCGAAGCCGTACTTGTCGATTATCTCATTGCATTTGCGGGTCAGTCTTAACTGATTTTCGCAGGGCATATAGGGGTCGCACATTGCACCCGTACCTATCATACATCTTCTGCGTTTATTCCGCAGAGCTTTTTCGAGCAGCTCGGGAGCGTTCTGTTTTACCTCTATATCCTCAAAGCTATGGGTAAAGCCGTAGCAGTCGCTTCTTGCGTCACAGTATATACAGCCGTGAGTACATCCTCTGTAAATATTCATACCATTATTCGCTGATAAAATTCCCTTAGCGTTTACAAAATGCATAGGCTCACCTCTTTTCTGTTTTAGTCTAACATATATTTACACTCAAAGCAAGTGTAAATTCTGCACTTTTTCTTGACAGCAGGGACAAAATATGACATAATAAAATATATAATAAATCAGGAGGCAGAAAAATGCTTAAAAGTAAGGTTGCAATAATTACAGGCGGTACAAGAGGTATAGGATATGCCATTGCCGAGCTTTTCTTGGAGAACAATGCAAAGGTGGCAGTTTTAGGCTCAAGAGAAGAAACTGTAAACAAGGCTATGACAAGCCTTTCAGAAAAATACGGTGCAGAAAATGTAGCAGGATATTATCCTGACCTTACAGATTATAACGCTGTAGAAGAAGTTGTAAAGGCGGTAAAGGACAAGTTCGGAAGAATTGATATCCTTATAAACAACGCAGGCATCAGTGCAAGAGAGCCTATCGAGGCTTATGATCCCGAAGCTTTCAGGAAGATAATGGATCTTAATGTGACAGCGGTATTCAACGGTTGCAAGGCAGTTGTTCCCTTTATGAAGGAGATCGGCGGCGGCAGTATTATAAATACAAGCTCTATGGTATCAAAGAACGGTCAGGTGAGCGGTGCAGGTTATCCCGCTTCAAAGTTTGCGGTAAATGGACTTACAGTATCTCTTGCAAGAGAGCTTGGCAAGGATAATATCCGTGTAAATGCGGTAGCACCCGGTGTAACAAGAACAGATATGGTAGCGGCACTGCCTGAAGAGATGGTAGCCCGTGTAGCGGCAAATATCCCTATGGGCAGAGTAGGTGAACCGAAGGAAGTTGCAAACTGCTTTTTATTCCTTGCAAGCGATATGGCAAGCTATGTTTCAGGTGCAATACTGGGCGTAGACGGTGCAACGATAAACTGAGTTAATAAAAAAAGCCATTCTGTAAAAGAATGGCTCAGCGTGTAGACAAAGTCTTTGTCTACGCGCTGGCAGACGAAGAAAAACGCACGCAGACGAGGAAACAGCCATCGTCGGCGTACGATGGTACGGTAGATGGCTGTTGACAAAGTAAGCAAAAATGCTTTAGGGGATCCGTTTTCGGCTCCCCTAAACTTTTATACCACTATTCGTTATTTTTCAGAAATTTATTACAAATCTTTCGTATTTTTGCGGTGCGTGAGTTTGTCTTCAGTCTGAGCCATTCTGTAAAAGAATGGCTTTTTGTATGCGTGGTGTTCACCACTCTCCGCCTTCGGCGGCGAGCCGCCGCGGGCAATTCCGCCTACGGCGGTTGACTGTATGCGGGCGACTAAGTAGTCGTTGGTCTAAGGACCGCGACTATTTCGTAAGAAACAGTCGCCTCTACGGCATTTTTATAATCAAAAACAAGGCGGCAAATAGCCTACAAACCTTGATATAATCGGGTGGTTTATTGCCCTAAAGGGCGTCACAGTCCTTCGGACTGTTTGGGGCTACAATAACCTAAGCGGAGCGATAAACAACAATTTATCGCTCACAATTACGAGATACCGCCGTTTTGCTTTCTATACATAAATTTAACAAATAAAAAGGCGGAAATGTCAGCGGTCACTGACCGCAAAACGATCGCCGATATCGGCGGTCGTTATATTATATCCTACAAACCACAACACCGTATTCAAAGGGTGCAAGGTTAAGCTCGCCGTCCGCACTGTTATGAGGATCGTGGAGCTTCTTTGTGTTTGCATAGTCAGGGCTTAGATAATCGGATAAGTGGAAGGTTTTGGGATACTTTGACTTGTTTAAGAATATCACCGCAACCTCACGGTTTAATTTATCCACTCTTGCAAATACACATTCGTTTTCTGTGCAGGAAATGAACTTCATCTCGCCCTTTGCAAAGGCTGAGGTGGACTTTCTGATACGTGAAAGCTCCTTTGTGAATTCTATAAGATCGGGATTTTCCTTACCCCAAGGGTAACATCTTCTGTTGAAGGGGTCTTTATAGCCTTCAAGTCCTGCTTCATCACCATAGTAAATGCAGGGAACACCGGGAAGGAAGAACTGCAACACCATCGCACACTTAAGGAGTGATACACCGTATACATACTGTTCGGGAGTCAGATAGCGTTCTGCCTGCCATTCTCTGTCGTGCCAGGCAACGTCTTCACCTGCAAGACGGGTTAAAATTCTTTCTGTATCGTGGGTTGATAAGAAGTTCATAAGAGTATCGGCAGAGGGCTTTGGGTAATGCTCTAAGATTGTCATTACGCCATCACGGAAGGGGACAGGGTCAGAAAACTTCACATAATTTATAATAGCTTCTTTAAAGGGATAATTCATAACGCTGTCAAGCTGACCGCCGATAAGATATCTTCTTCTTACGCCATAGCTTTCCTTATTTGATGCGTCTTCCCACACTTCGCCATAAATTATCTTGTCATCACCCTTAGCCTTTACAGCCTTGTTGAGATTGTCGAGAAAATCATCAGGAAGCTCATCGGCAACGTCAAGACGCCAGGCTCTTGCACCGTTATTTATCCATCTCTGTAAAATACCCTCGTCGCCACAGATATAACCTGTGTAGTCGGGATTGTTTTCGTTTACGTTGGGAAGGGTAGTGATACCCCACCAGCTTTCATACTCAAAGGGATAACGGGAGAAACAGTACCAGTTACGGAAAGGGCTGTCGGGATTTTTATATGCACCCGTGTTTTCGCCATATCTTCCGAACTTGTTAAAGTACTTACTGTCTGCACCTGTATGAGAAAATACACCGTCAAGAATTATATCAATACCGAATTTTTTAGCCTCTTTGCAAAGCTCTCTGAAATCATCGTCTGTGCCCAGCATAGGGTCGATATGCTCGTAGCAGGCAGTTGAATAACGGTGGTTTTCGTGGGATTCAAAGATAGGGTTCAGATAAATGCAGGTAACGCCAAGGCTCTGTAAATAGGGGAGCTTTTTCTGTACACCCTTTAAATCGCCTGCAAAGTAGTCGTTGTTGCGGATTATGCCCTTTTCATCGGGACGGAAGAAGGGGGTATCTTCCCAGTTTTCGTGAACGTATCTGTCATCGGGAACATTTTCGTGATGCTCACCGCTGCGGCAGAAACGGTCAGGGAATATCTGATACATAATTCCACCCTTTATCCAGTCGGGAGTGGTCATATCCTTATCGAAAACAGTAAGCTGGAATAAGTCGCCGTTATCAAGCACGCCAAGACTTGCACCGCTTCTTTTTATATAACGGCGGTTGCCGTCAATTGTAAGGAAGAAATAATACTGGTGCAGACCTAAATGCTGAGGGTTGAAGGTGCAGGTGTAGGTGTTGTGATATTCCGTTGTGCTGTCTACAATGTTAAGCGGAATAAAACGCTCCTTTTCACCGGGACGGAACATAACCAGCACAGGATCAGATACGTTCATATTCTTAGGGAACCTCAGTGTAAACGTGCTGGGCTGATACTGCCTTATTGCGCCGAAGGGGCTTTTATAATTCAGATCAAAGCTGTCATAAATTGGTGTATTCATTTCTTTTTTTCCTTTTTATGCATATTTATGAAAATTTTTTCAATATCTTTAAAATCCCAAAAACTCCGTTGAAAAAATCAACGGAGTTTTATTTCAGGAATTGCTTAATTAGAACAGCTTCCAGATATCTCTTGCGTAGTCTGTAACTGCACGGTCAGCGGAGAAGATACCTGCACCACTGATGTTCATAAGGGACATCTTGTTCCACTGATACTTATCTTTGTAAGTTTCACTTGCCTTAGCCTGAGTACCACGGTAGCTGTCGAAGTCTGCAAAGCACATATATCTGTCTGTGTGACGGAGTGTGTTTGCAACCTCTTCAAAGGTAGCACCGTTGATGCCCTTGTACATAAGGTCGATAATTTCCTTGATAAGACCATTGCTGTTGTAGATCTGTTCAGGGAAGTAGCCTCTTGCCTTAAGCCCGTTTACTTCAGGTGTATCCATACCGAAGATGAAGATGTTTTCATCACCGACGGCACCGTGAATTTCAACGTTAGCACCGTCATAAGTGCCCATTGTAACGGCACCGTTGAGCATAAGCTTCATATTACCTGTACCGGAAGCTTCTGTACCTGCGAGGGAAATCTGTTCGGAGATTTCGCTGGCGGGCATTAGAAGTTCGGATAAGGTTACCTTATAGTCTTCGAGGAATATAACGGCAAGCTTGTCTCTGAGCTTTGCATTTTTCTTCAGTTCTTCGCCGATGCACCAGATCATCTTGATTATCTGCTTAGCCATATAGTAGCCGGGAGCAGCCTTTGATGCGAAAATATATGTCTTGGGAACAAAGTCGGCATCGGGGTTTCTGAGCAGATAGAGATAATCTGCAATGATGTTCATAGCGTTTAACTGCTGACGCTTGTATTCGTGCAGACGCTTTACCTGAACGTCAAAGATACCTGATGTGTTGAGCTTTGTGCCTGTTGTATTGTAAACGTACTTAGCGAAGGCTTCCTTGTTCTTAAGCTTTACTGCTGCAAGCTTGTCAAGAACATCCTTGTCATCAGCAAACTTTCTGAAGTCAATGAGCTTTGCCGCATCCTTCTTGAAGCCGTCACCGATACATTCGGAGAGGAGCTTTGTAAGACCTGGGTTAGAAGCAAGTAACCAACGACGGTAAGCAATACCGTTTGTAACGTTCTTGAACGCTTCGGGAGTTATAGAGTACTGATCAGCGAATACGTCCTGCTTGATGATCTCAGAGTGAAGCTGAGATACACCGTTTACAGAGTGAGAAGCAGCACAGCACAGGTTAGCCATCTTAACCTTGTTGTTTAAGATGATGGACATTCTTGAAACCTTTTCGAGGTTGCCGCCTGTTACATCTGTAAGCATTGAGCAGTAACGGTTGTTTATTTCTACAATGATGGAGAAGATTCTGGGGAGAATTCTCTGCATAAGGTCGCAGTCCCAGGTTTCAAGAGCTTCTGCCATAACTGTGTGGTTTGTATAAGCAAAGGTATGTGTAATGATATACCAGGCCTTATCCCAGTCGTATCCGCAGTCGTCAAGGAGTATTCTCATAAGCTCAGGGATAGCGAGTGTGGGGTGTGTATCGTTGATATGGATAGCAGCCTTTTCGTGAAGGTTTTCAAGTGTGCCGTAAACGTTCATGTGACGCATTACGATATCACCTACAGAAGCCGCACTCATAAAGTACTGCTGACGGAGTCTGAGTGCCTTACCTTCGAGGTGGTTATCGTTGGGGTAAAGAACCTTAGTGAGAGAGTGTGCGATGTTATTTGCACCGATAGCCTTAGCGTAGTTGCCCTGGTTAAAGCTGTTCATATCAAAGGACATACTTTCAGCACTCCATAAACGGAGCTTGGAAACACCCTTGCTGTCATAGCCTGATACGTACATATCATAAGGAACAGCGTTTACCGTTGTGTAATTTACGTGGTTTACGCAGTGGTAGTTTTCATCCCACTTTTCATTGATTTCGCCGTCAAAGTGTACTTCAATAGCCTGGTCAGGAACGGGAACGAGCCATACCTTACCACCGGGAAGCCATTCGTCAGGGAGCTCTGTCTGCCAGCCGTCCATAATTCTCTGCTTGAAGATACCGTATTCGTAAAGAATAGAGTAGCCTGTTGCGGGATATGCACAGGTAGCAAGACCATCAAGATAGCATGCAGCAAGTCTGCCGAGACCGCCGTTACCAAGACCTGCATCGGGTTCTTCTTCGTAAATGCTGTCAATCTTGACATCCATCTTCTTAAGAGCCTTTGCAACCTCGTCCTGCATACCTAAGTTATAGAGGTTTGTTTTTAAGGAACGTCCCATAAGGAATTCCATTGAAATATAATATGTCTGCTTTCTGCCCTTGGAGTTGCTGTCAACCATATATTCATGACGCTTTTCCTTAAGGTGATTTACAATCATCTTTGAAAGAGCCTTGTAAATCTGTGTGTGAGTAGCTTCTGCTGCGGATACTCTGAAATCATAGAGGAGTATCTCTTCAAGCTTCTGAGAAATCTGTTTTTCTGTCATAGGAGACTTCATAAATTCTGATATCCTTTCTAATTACCCATTATATTATTTTTTATTATACAATAATAAGTTGTCATATTCAAGGGCGTGACGGAAATTTCGTAAATATTATAGTCATTCTGCACATCGTGAACTCGTTTACATTGTGCAAATTGCCACAAAAATTGGGCTTATTTTCATCGTTACACGAAAATTTACATTTTTTCTGAAGTAACAAGCTTATTTTTCTATGCCGAAGGTTTTGAAAATATCGCTCTTATTTTTTGCTTTTGTAAGGATAAGGAGCTTGTCACCTTTTTTGATTGTTGCCATACCGTTGGGAATTATAACTTCCGCATCCGCTCTTACTATAGTAATGATACTTATGGTATGTGGAATTCCCAGTTGTGCTAAAGGCACGTTCCAGCGTGTAAAATTGTCATCGGGGATTATTTCATAAACCGATGTTCGGCCATCTTCGAGCGGCAAAAGCTCTTTTATCCTATTACTGTCTATTTCTCTTTCAAGTTGTGTGGTTATATAATCGGTACTATTCAGTACGATATCAACACCGAGTCTTTTAAGAGACTCTTCGTTTTTCGGATTGTTTACCTTAGCGATAGTCTTTTTTATGTTGTAAAGATGCTTTGCAAGCTGACAAACAACAAGGTTGTCCTCGTCCTTTCCTGTAACGGCAATAACGCAGTCGGCCTTTTTTATGCCTGCTTCTTCAAGTATTGAGGCTACTGTGCCGTCACCTCGGATTATGGGAATGTCCAGCTCGTTTGCAAATTTACGGCAGGCTTCCTTATCTTCATCTATTACCGAAATGGTGTAGCCCTTATGGAGCAGGGTTTCCGCTAAATGATAGCCGATCTTACCGCCGCCTATAATAATAGAATTCATAGTATGCTCCTTGTTATCAGATGATTTTTGAGAAAATAAGCTTCTGTCCCTTGAAAAGAGGTACTCCGTCATAATCGCCTACAAGTGTGAGTGTGCCTTCGGGGGCGATGATGCCGAAAAGTGTTTCGTCGTTTTCGTAGGTTATCTCATGGGGAGAACAGCCTATAAATTCCTTAGGAATGTCCATTGTTGTGAATTTTACCGAGTGAGAGCCGAAGCTTACAAGTCTTTCGGAAAAGTCGCTGCGTATAGAGGCACAAACGGCTTCTATAGCAAGCTCTGTAGAGCATACGGTTTCAATGCCTAAATCTTCGTAGAAATTCGCTTTTTCAGGGTCGGAAACACTTGCAAGTATTTTCGGTACCTTGAAAATTTCCTTTGCAAGCTGAGCAGACATTATATTTGTATTGTCGTCATCTGTCATTGCGATAAATACATCGCAGGTATCAATACCTGATTTTTTTAAAATATCCTGATCAATGGCGATACCATACATTATACTGCCTGTGAAGTCATTATCAAGGTTTTTATCGGTATCAGAGCTGTTTTGTGCAATTATAAAAACCTCGTGTCTGTCCTTGCAGAGCGATGACGCTAATTTTGCACCTGTTTTACCACATCCTGCTATAAGAATATTCATCAGAATTTAAGCTCCTCTCCGGTATGAAGATATTGTATCTGGTCGCCAAGTGTCTCCTTAAGCATTTCGTAACCCTTTTTGCCTGTGCAATGGCAGGTATAGATGTAACCTATGTCCAGCTTCTGAAGCTCTGTTGCGGTATGCTTTATTTCATCCGCACCACAACTGATACGGTTTATATTTCCACCCATCATATTGAAGCCGCCTATGACCGCTATAACAGGAGCGTCCCACATTTCACGGGCGGTCTTTACTATATTTGTTATTCCACTGTGAGAACAGCCTGTCAGTATTACAAAGCCGTCCTTTCTTCTGCCGGGAAAGCATACTGCAAAGGTTTCGCCTGAAAAGTCATCCTTTATCCACTTTCTTCCCCTTTTTATGAGATAGGTTTTATCATTACTGTGAGCCTTTTCATAATGCTTTGCAGTAACTATGTAAAAGTCCTTGCAGACTTCTGAAAAAGCGGTAAACAGAACGCATTTCAGCTTATTTGATTTGAAGAAGGCTGAGGGCAGTCCTGTTCTGCCTCTGAATATGCCTTTCTGCTCAGCACAGTCAGTAGCATAATCCTTTCTCAGAAACACAGATACAGCCGGGTTCCTTTTAATGAGTACCTCTGTACCTCCGCTGACTGAGGTGTGGTTGTGGGGAAGTACGAGTGCATCGATATCATCAATAGAAATATCGAGCCTTTTTGCGTTTTCGACAAATAAGGCGGATGCGCCACTGCCAAAAAGTATTTTCTTGTCGTTATGCTCTATATAAAGACATAGTCCATGCTCCGCAAAAAGCTTGTCGCTGACAGCGGTATTTTCTGATAGTGCGACAATTCTCATTCTCCTTCACCTCCTGTAAAAGTCCATATATCTATGATATCATATTATGCGACTTTCTTCAAGTCTTAGTAATAAAAAAACGAGCCGGGCAAGTTACCCGGCGATAAAATAAAGCAAAACAAAAAAGAGATAACAAAATGAAAAAAGTATTTTAAAAAAGCGTTAGCTTTGTTAAAATCATTAGTTACCGAGCATTTCTACCAGTTTCTCCATAAGCTGACCTATCTGGGGCTTTGAGAACTGAGCGTCTGCTCCTACCGTAAGACCCTTCTTGTACATCTGTTCATTAATGAGAGAGGAGAAGAGGAATACAGGAATCTTTGACAGCTTTTCATCTGTCTTGATGAGCTTTGTAAGGTGATGACCGTCCATCTGAGGCATTTCGATATCGGTGATTACAGCAGATATCTTTTCGGTTACATCGCCCTCTTCATCTGTAAACTTTGAGATATAATCCCACGCTTCCTTACCATCAGGGAAGGAACGGATATTTGTAAAGCCTACTTCGTTAAGGCTGTTTACTATAAGCTTGTTTAGGAACTGTGAGTCTTCGGCAACAACAAGATGCTTTTCGGATAAAGCACCTTCAGCGTGAAGATTTTCAGAACCTGTGTAGTCAAGAGTTGCATTCTTGTTAAGATCAGATACGATTCTTTCAAAGTCGAGGATAAGTATAATCTTTTCGCCGATTTTTGCAATACCTGTAGCAATGCTCTGTTCATAAGTCTGAGCAATCTGCGGAGGCTTTTCGATATCTGTCCAGCTGATACGCTGAATGCCGTGCACCTTACTTACATGGAAACCGATATCCATACCGTTGAATTCGCAGATTATGAATAAACCACGCTCATCTTCAGGGATTTCCTTCTTCATTACCTTATGTAAGTCGATGACAGTAATAAGTCTGTCACGGGGCATAAATACGCCCTCGATTTCGGGAGCAGAATGAGGGATAGGCACAAGCTCCGCTTTTCTCATAATTTCCCTTACCTTGGCAATATTAATGCCGTAAAGGTTGCCGCATATATCAAATTCTAAAAGCTCAAGCTCGTTTGTACCGGTTTCAAGCAGAATTTCAGAATTTCTCATTTCCTTAGCGTCCATAAAAGCACCTTCCGTTACGTGTTTTTGTACATTTTATTATACAATAGAAATTGGCAAAAGTAAAGCAGTTTTCGTTAAATTCAGTAAAATTCCAATAATCTGAATTATAAAATTTGTCACATTGCACAAATTTATTGACCGATAAATTCACGCACTATTGAACGAGAGGGGATAAGACCTGTTTCTATTTCTTCTGCCAAGCTCAGGAAGTGGGGAAGTACGCTGTACATATCCGCCCTCTTCTCGTATTTTTCAAAATTTGTACATATAGCAGGCAGAACCTTTTTGTATGCACATATTTCATAGGCAAAGAACGTATCTATATCGTAATCCGCACGGGATTTATAGGGAGCTATGTAAAGACTTTCACCCTTCTGCACACTGGGAAAATTAAGCACGGTGTGCTTATAGTCACGGCCTCTGAACAGCTTATCTCTTGAAAGTCTGCGTAAAAGACGTATCTTTGACGGATGCAGGAGCTGACCTGTACTGTCGGCGATTCTCGTTCTTACGCTGACATATACAAAGGTGGCGTAATCGTGATGCCCGCCTGTAAGCTCAGGGTTCAGTGCGTGTATACCTTCAATGATTATGGCGGTATCCTTGTCACGCTTTATGGTTTCGCCCCAGCTTCTTGTATTGTCGGAAAAACTGAATTTCGGGAGCGTTATCTCGCCGCAGTCGGCAAGGATCTCCATATCCCTTTTCAAAAGCGGAATATCTACTCTGTCGGGGCGTTCGTAATCCACCTTTCCGTCAGGACCTGGAGGTATTTCTCCGGGTACAAAATAATCATCCATAGAAATAACGATGGTGTTTATGTTCTCCCTTCTCAGAGCGTCAGCTATGAGATTTGCACTGGTAGTCTTTCCCGAACCTGAAGGGCCTGAAAGGAGTATTATCGGCTTTTTAGAGATGTTTTCCTTTATTCCTGCGGCTGCTCTTGCAACACGACGGGTATACTTTTCCTCGCATTCTTCGATAAAAAGAGCAGGATTTTCGAGCTTTTTGTTGATATCGTCTATTGTAACAACCTTGATTTTTTTGTTTTCTTCTACTGTACTTGTAATCATTATGTAAGCCTTTCGTGCAATGTGATTTGTGATATATTTTCATATTACCACATTGCACGAAATTTTTCAAGTCGATTTATTGATAATGGTGCAATTTAAACAAAAATATTGCGATTTGTTGTACAAGTCGGTCATATATTTTATCGTTTCTTAAAGATCGTCAGCGTCCTGTACAGGTACTTCAAAAACATTCTTGCATACACCTGTATAACTGCCGAAGGGGTCTGTACTGCTGTCCTTCATTGCAATGACCTTCATAGCCCTTTTCATAACCTTTGATTTATCAGAAGGGATTTTTGCCTTTGCTGATTGTTTTTTCTGCTTGCCCATAACGTTTCACCCGGTTTAAAAATTTCGGGAAATAAACATTCCCGATATTATTTTATGATTTTTATTTAAGCTTATTGCTTAAAAATTTTTCCGTATGAATTTACGTTTTTCGTAGATATTAGTAATAGTCTACAAAAATACGCAGATTTTTTTTAAAAATTAAACTAAAATTTTTTAAAAAATGACTGGAAAAAACGAAATAAATCTGCTATAATATATGAGTATGGTTGACAAGTCCGTCTGGTAACAGTTTCCTGTTACCAATACAATGCGGAAAGATAAGGACAAGTCGGTCACAAAAACACTATATTTTTTAGGAGGAATACCCCAATGGCTAAAAAGTATTGCTACCTTTTCTCTGAAGGTAATGCAAACATGAGAGAGCTTCTCGGTGGTAAGGGTGCTAACCTTGCAGAAATGACATCAATGGGACTTCCCGTTCCCCAGGGTTTCACAATCTCTACAGAAGCTTGTACTCAGTATTATGAAGATGGTCGTAAGATCAACGACGACATCCAGGCAGAAATCAATGAATACATCGTAAAGATGGAAGAAGTTACAGGCAAGAAGTTCGGCGACAAGACTAACCCTCTTCTCGTATCCGTTCGTTCAGGTGCTCGTGCTTCTATGCCCGGTATGATGGATACAATCCTCAACCTCGGTCTTAACGAAGACGTAGTTGAATACATGGCAGAAGCTTCCGGCAATGCTCGCTGGGCATACGACTGCTACAGAAGATTCATTCAGATGTACTCTGACGTAGTTATGGAAGTTGGTAAGAAGTATTTTGAAGAACTTATCGACGAAATGAAGGAAAAGAAGGGCGTTACACAGGACGTTGACCTTACAGCTGAAGACCTTAAGGAACTCGCTTCTCAGTTCAAGGCTGAATACAAGGCTAAGATCGGTGATGACTTCCCCACAGATCCTAAGGAACAGTTAATGGGTGCTGTTAAGGCAGTATTCCGTTCATGGGACAACCCCAGAGCTAACGTTTACAGACGTGACAACGATATCCCTTATTCATGGGGTACAGCTGTTAACGTACAGATGATGGCTTTCGGTAACATGGGTGATGACTGCGGTACAGGTGTTGCTTTCACACGTGACCCTGCTACAGGCGAAAAGAAGCTCATGGGTGAATTCTTAACAAACGCACAGGGCGAAGACGTTGTAGCCGGCGTTCGTACTCCCATGCCCATCGCACAGATGGAAGAAAAGTTCCCCGAAGCATTTGCACAGTTCGTAGACGTTTGCAAGACTCTTGAAAACCACTACAGAGATATGCAGGATATGGAATTTACTGTTGAACACGGTAAGCTCTACATGCTCCAGACCCGTAACGGTAAGAGAACTGCTCAGGCTGCTCTCAAGATCGCTTGCGACCTCGTGGATGCAGGCATGAGATCAGAAGAAGAAGCTGTTGCAATGATCGACCCAAGAATCCTTGACACACTTCTCCAC
>JAZSHW010000086.1:0-10367 GCA_045533495.1 Ruminiclostridium sp.
TCTTGATTCTACAAGCCAGGATCCTACCGCTCCTGAATACGCCTGCATCAATGAACTGATGGATGCAGTTGACAGCTACATTCCTACAACTGATCGTAAGGCTGATATGCCCTTCCTTATGCCTGTCGAAGATACAATGACAATCACAGGTCGTGGTACAGTTGCTACAGGTAGAGTAGAACGTGGTGTTCTTAAGCTCAACGATACAGTTGAAATCACAGGTCTTACAGACGAACCCAAGTCAACAGTTGTTACTGGTATCGAAATGTTCCGTAAGCTCCTCGACTACGCTGAAGCAGGCGATAACATCGGTGCTCTTCTCCGTGGTGTTCAGAGAAGCGAAATCGAACGTGGTCAGGTACTCTGCAAGCCCGGCTCTATTCACCCCCACAAGAAGTTCTCTGGTCAGGTTTACGTATTAAAGAAGGAAGAAGGCGGTCGTCACACACCTTTCTTCTCTAACTACAGACCCCAGTTCTTCTTCAGAACAACAGACGTTACAGGCGTTATCACACTTCCTGCTGATAAGGAAATGTGCATCCCCGGCGATAACGTAACAATGGACGTTGAACTCATCACTCCTATCGCTATCGAAGAAGGTCTTCGTTTCGCTATCCGCGAAGGTGGTAGAACAGTAGGTTCCGGCGTTGTAACAAAGGTTAACGACTAATTATTAACACCTTATATAAGGCAATATCCGCTTTAACGAGCGGATATTGTTTTTATATAAAGCTAAAGGAGTTTTTATGTACCTTCCCGACTACATTAAGAAAATACTTGATAAGCTGTCTGCAAGGGGTTATGAGGCTTATGTTGTAGGCGGATGTGTACGTGATTATCTTCTGGGGCAATGTCCCAAGGATTACGATGTTACCACATCGGCATTGCCCGAGCAGATAATAGAATGCTTCAGTGATTACAGACTGCTCACCAATGGCTTAAAGCACGGAACAGTCACTGTAATAATAAATAATATCCCGGTTGAGATAACCACTTATCGCATAGACGGAGATTATAAGGATCACAGACATCCCGAAAAGGTGGAGTTTACCTCTTCTCTGAAAGCAGATCTTTCCCGTCGTGATTTTACGATAAATGCAATGGCATACTCCGAAAAGACAGGAGTTGTTGATCTTTTCGGCGGTAAAGAAGATTTAGATAAGAAAATCATCCGTGCGGTAGGAGATCCCTATCAGCGATTTGATGAGGATGCTTTAAGAATTTTAAGGGCGTTACGCTTTGCCTCACGCTTTGGCTTTGAAATAGACAGAGCCACGACAGACGCCGCCCACAGACTCAGATATTTGTTGGAGGGCATCTCAGCGGAACGAATTCAGACGGAGCTTTGCGGTATACTTATGGGTGATTGTCACAGTGTGCTGTATAATTTTCCTGATATTATATGTGAGATAATACCTGAGCTGAGAGCTTCCATAGGCTTTATACAGTATTCAAAATACCATAACAGAACTGTTTACAGGCATACCATCGCCGCAACCGCAGGTAGTGACGCTGATATTATATACAGACTTACAATGTTGCTCCACGATGTAGGAAAGCCTGAAAGCTTTTATATGGATGATGACGGTGTCGGACACTTCAAGGGTCACGCTCTGGTTAGCAGAAGAATTGCCGAAAAAATTCTGAAAAGACTTAAATTCAGCAATAAAATTACCGAAGAGGTATTATTCTTAATAGAAAATCACAGCATAAAGATGATTGATACCGAAAAGTATATAAAGAAAGCTATTGTAAGATATGGTGCAGAAGGCTTTTTAAAGCTTATTGATATTCATATCTTCGATAATCTCGGCAAGGCTGAATGGTATCTTTATGAGAATGATATATTCCGTAGCATAGCACAGCATACAAGAGAATATCTTGAAAAACAGCCACCACTCTCATTAAAGGAGCTTAAGGTGAATGGCAATGATGTGTCATCACTCGGTTTTGTGGGTGAGGAGATAGGTAAGGCTCTGCATTTTCTTATGGATGCGGTAATAGATGAGCAATGCGACAATGAGAAGAAAAAGCTGATAGCATATTTAAAAAAGAACAAAAAGAACATAAAGTAAGGAAAGGTGACATAAATGGCTTCAACGGATATAGGAATTGATTTAGGTACAGCGAATATTATTATAACACTCGGAAACAAGGGTATAGTTATAAACGAACCTTCAGTAGTAGCTTATGACAAGAAAAAGCAGTGCGTTTTAGCGGTAGGTGACGAGGCATATAAAATGCTTGGCAGAACACCCGAATACATTGTTGCGGTAAAACCTTTAAAGGACGGCGTTGTATCAGATAATGAAATGACAGAAGCAATGCTTATTGCTTTTATCAGAAAGGTTATAGGCAGAATTGTAAAGCCCAGAATAATACTCTGCGTTCCTTCCTCTGTAACAGATGTGGAAAGCCGTGCAGTTGTAGAGGCCGCCTTATCCGCAGGTGCAAGAAAGGTATATCTTATCGAAGAGCCTATTGCGGCACTTCTTGGTGCAGGAATTGATATTTCTAAGCCTAACGGTACAATGGTCGTTGATATTGGTGGCGGTACTGTTGATATTGCTGTCGTATCCTTTAATGGTATAGTAAAGAGTGCTTCGCTCAAATTGGCAGGAAACCGTTTTGACTCCGCTATAGTGAAGGGCGTTACCCAGAAGTATAAGATACTTATCGGCGATAAGACTGCGGAAAATGCAAAGAAGGAAATTGCAACTGTTTTCGAGCCTACAGGCAAGAAAAAGATAACGGTAAAGGGAAGACATCTTATAAAGGGACTGCCTGAAAGTATTGAGATAACTGATAAGGATATGTATGATTTCCTTATTGACGAAGTAACGGAAATCGTAGATAAGATAAAGAGCGTATTTGAACAGACTCCGCCCGAGCTTGTGGGCGATATCCTTACAAACGGTATCGTGCTGACAGGCGGCGGTGCATTGTTAAAAGGACTTCCCGAGCTTATTGCAAAGACAGTCGGAGCTCCCTGCTATGTGGCAGATGATGCCATTGAATGTGTTGCAAAGGGCGTACAGAAGGCGTTCAAGCACGCAGATGAATTGCTTGATGGCTTTGAAAAGATTTCACTTTACAGATATAAATAAGCAAAGAAAGCTGAAATGCAACCGCATTTCAGCTTTTATATGTGGTAATATTCTAATTTGGGATAGATAAATTGTTGTTTGACGATGGGTTGACGGTTTGTGTTATGTATCATAACGGGTCGTCGAGGACGCCGACCCCTACACGCAACCCGCAATATTGTGGGAAAAATCGTAGGGGGCGGCCTCCCGGACGCCCCGCCGCCGTAGGCGGAATCGTCAGCGGTCACCGACCGCTAAATAACAATTTACCGCTTCGTTTGAATAAAAAAGCTCAGATGCATCGCAACTGAGCTTTAAATTTTATATTCCATCCGCCGTAGGCGAGTAGTTATTGCCTATGGCAATAACTACGACAGTTGACAAAATCAGAGATTTCGTCAACATATAATTCACACATCTGTGCCGCAAGGCACAACTTCACTTGCCGAAGGGCATACTTCACTTCTTCACTTCCACCGAAGGTGGATACTTCACTTTTCAATTTGCTTTGCAAATTGAAATCAATATCCCAGCTCATCCGCAATAAAGATAACCTTTATCCTGTCCTTATCCCTCTGATGTGCCATAATTACATAGTCATTGCAGATTCTGTCATCGCCGCCACAATGACCGCAACGTCCTGTCACAGCACAGGGCGTTTTTTTATTCAGTCTTATGCAGTTAGCAGGAGAAGCGATAGTTTCCAGTCTGTCAACTGCGGCGTGAAGATCGGTCACAATCTTGTTAAGCCCAGCCACTACAATAACCTGCTTAGGACCATATATCATAGCCGCTACTCTGTTGCCGTTGCCGTCAACGTTGTAAAGCTCGCCGAATTCTGTTACAGCGTTGGTGCTTGTAAAATATGTATCGGCGGTAAATGCTTTTCTCATAAGGTTGCCCACTTCTTCTGCCGCAACAGAGTCACGGTCGAGATAAACGCCCTTATATTCCTTGTTCAGCCAGTCTTGAATACCCGTGTCACGAAGAGTCATAGAACCGCCTGACAATATCATCTTATCGTCTTTTATAAGGTCCTTGATTATTTCCTTCGCTTCTTCTGCAGTATCTACAAGATAGCCCTTCATATTATTCTTTTCAAGAGCGGCGATAACTTTTCCTGCACGTTTTTTTAATGCTTCTCTTACGATTGTGTCCATATTTTTAATTTCCTTTCGGTAAAGATTTTCTAACATAAATATAACACATTTTCTGAAAAAAGTCTATATAGGAATAGACAATTTGATAAAAATATGCTACAATAAATAAGAGTATATATGGATGAAAATACAGAAAAATTTTACATACCCGAAAGGAAGACTTATCTATGGAAATTTTAAAGCTTACAGCACCCTGCAAGGATTATTTATGGGGTGGTAACAGATTAAGAGAGGAATATGGCAAAAAGTCTGATGCTGATAAGATAGCAGAAAGCTGGGAGCTTTCCTGCCATAAGGACGGCGAAAGCGTTATAGCAAATGGCAAGGATGAGGGCAAAACCTTAACTCAGTACATTGCTGAAAACAAGTCGGCACTCGGTACAAACTGCGACAGATTTGAATATTTCCCCATTCTTATTAAGCTCATTGACGCAAAGGATAATCTGTCCGTTCAGGTACATCCCGATAACGATTATGCAATGCGTGTCGAGGGTGAATACGGCAAGACAGAAATGTGGTATATAGTAGACTGCAACGAGGACGCAAAGCTTATCTACGGCTTTGAAAAGGAAATCTCGAGAGAAGAATTTGCAAAGCGTATTGAAGAAAACACACTCCTCGAAGTAACAAATAACGTACCCGTACATAAGGGAGATGTTTTCTTTATCGAAGCAGGTACACTCCATGCTATCGGTAGCGGAATACTGATAGCTGAAATCCAGCAGAACTCCAACACTACCTACAGGGTATATGACTACGGCAGAGTAGGTGCTGACGGAAAGCCCAGACAGCTCCATGTTGAAAAGGCGGTAGAGGTAACTGAGCTTTGTCCTCCCAAATATGACACAAAGCCCGAGGGCAGTGCTGAAAAGATTGATGGCGGCGAAAAGACTCTTCTTCGTTCCTGCGAATATTTCAATGTAAATAAGATAAAGGTAGATAGCGAAGTATCACTCTCCGCTACAGAAAAATCCTTCAACAGTATTTTAGTTCTTGACGGACAGGGTGAAGTTGGCGGCATAAAGGCTCAGAAGGGCGACAGCTTCTTTATCCCTGCAGGCTTTGAAAATTACAACGTAAAGGGTAACCTTGAAATAATCGTTACAGACATTATCTAAGTAGGGGGCGACGAGCAGAAATGCGATGACCTTAAGGTCATGTCCTCGACGCCCCGTTTTCCGGCGACGTCCTCGACGCCCGAATTGCTACGGAAATTACATAATCTATATCAAAAAAGGAAGGTAAAGCTTATGAATTATTATATCGGTGTTGATATCGGCGGTACAAACATTAAAGCAGGAGTGGTAGATGAAGAATATAATCTCATTTCTTCTGTTTCGGTAAAAACCAATTCAGTAAATGGTTACGAAAGCGTAGTAGAGGCTATATTTGAAGCTATAGAAAAGGCAGTTGCCCAGTCAGGTGTAGCCATGGATGATATAAAGTCAATAGGCGTAGGTTGTCCCGGGACTATGGACAGTGAAAATGGTGTTGTGCTTTATGCCAACAATCTTCACTGGGAGAATGTACCTCTTGCAAAGGATATTGAAAAGAAATTCGGTAAAAGAGTAATACTTGAAAATGACGCAAATGTAGCGGCTTATGGTGAATTTTTAGCAGGAGCTGCCAAAGGTGCAACAAATTCAGTTGTACTTACCTTAGGTACAGGAGTTGGTGCAGGTATAATTATAAACGGCAGCATATACAGCGGCTCGAATAATGCAGGCGGTGAGATAGGTCACACTGTAATTGAGGTTGACGGATGCCAGTGCACCTGCGGAAGAAAGGGTTGCTTTGAAACCTATGCATCCGCTACGGGTCTTATCCGTATGACAAAGGAAATGATAGAAGAAAGACCCCAGACCAAAATGCATGAAATGGTAGAGCGTGACGGAAAGATTTCTGCCCGTACCTCCTTCAATGCGGCAAAGCTCGGCGATCCGGAGGCTGTCGAGGTAGTTGAAAAGTACATAAAATATCTTGCGGCAGGTATTGCAAACGTTATAAATGTATTCCAGCCAGATATTTTATGCATAGGCGGTGGCGTGTGCAATGAAGGGGACAATCTTCTGATTCCTCTCAAAAAGCAGATAGCACAGCAGATATACAGCAAAAACAGTGCCAAGAATACCGAGATCGTAATCTGCTCACTTGGTAACAAGGCGGGTATGATAGGCAGTGCGATGCTTGGCAGAAAATAAAATGTCCGATGGGCGAACACTGTTCGCCCGTCTGTAATTATTGAAAGGAGGCGGCAGACATTGAGTAAGAAGAATAAAGCGGACCACAATATACACGAAGGGCACAGAAGCAGAATGATGAGCCGCCTTATAAAAAACGGCAGTTCAGATTTTCAGACCCACGAGCTGCTGGAAATACTTCTTTACAGTAGCTGTAAAAGATGCGATACAAACCCGATAGCCCATAACCTTATTGACGAGTTCGGCTCACTGACAGGAGTGCTTACTGCATCCGCTGACGAGCTTTCAAGAGTAGATGGCGTAGGAACGGCAACTGCAAATATGCTTGTTTCTATGGGTGCGGTACTCAGAAGATTACTTGAAGAAAGCGTAGTAAAGGGAGATTCCTTACAAGGCTCGGATTTAGCAAAGGATTTCTGCTCATCAATGTTCTATCTTGAAAATACAGAGCAGATAAGAATGATATTCTTAGACGGTGATTATTGCTTTGTTTCCCAGGAAATAATATGTAAGGGATGCATAGAGCAGGTAAAACCCAATATGTTTGAAATTATCGAAAAGGCGGTTAAAAAGCGTTGCCCAATAGTCATGCTGACTCACAATCACCCTAAGGGTAGCGAGATACCCTCAAATGAGGATAAACTGCTTACAAGAAACCTTTTCAACTTATTGCAGAAGGTAGATATCTATCTTGCCGACCATATAATAGTCGGTATGTACGGGACTATGTCAATGAGAGAAAATGATCTTCTTCCTGATTTATGGAATGAGTTAGAAAAAGATTAAAGGAGATACGCCCGATGGACAAATTCGTTTTAAAATCAGATTATAAGCCTATGGGCGATCAGCCCCAGGCTATAGACAGTCTTGCAAAGGGTGTACTTGAAGGAAAGAACGAGCAGGTACTGCTTGGCGTTACAGGCTCAGGCAAGACCTTTACAATGGCGAATATAATTGAAAAAGTAAACAGACCCACCCTTATCCTTGCTCACAACAAGACCTTAGCGGCACAGCTTTGCAGTGAGTTCAAGGAATTTTTTCCCGATAATGCGGTGGAATATTTCGTATCCTATTACGACTATTATCAGCCTGAAGCATATATTCCGTCAACAGACGCCTATATAGAAAAGGACAGTGCTATAAATGACGAGATAGACCGTCTGCGTCATAGTGCCACGGCGGCACTTACAGAACGCAGGGATGTTATAATCGTAGCCAGCGTGTCCTGCATATACAGCCTTGGTAGTCCTGAAGATTACCGTGAAAATATGCTTTCTGTAAGAGTAGGTCAGGAATTCGGCAGGGATGATATTATAAAAAAGCTTGTAGATATACAGTACGAGCGTAACGATATGAACTTTATCCGAAATAAGTTCAGAGTAAGGGGAGATGTACTCGAAATATTCCCTGCAGGTGCGACCTCCGACAGAGCGGTAAGAATAGAATTTTTCGGAGATGAGGTAGACAGAATTTCCGAGGTTGATATAGTTACGGGTGAAGTAAAGACCCGTTTTTCCCACGTGGCGATTTTCCCCGCATCCCATTATATCGTAGGCAAGGACAGGCTTGACAAGGCGTTATCCGATATCTATGACGAGATGGAGGAAAGAGTACAGTATTTTACAGAAAATAAAAAGCTTATCGAAGCTCAGAGAATAGAACAGCGTACAAGATACGATATGGAAATGCTCCGTGAAATAGGCACCTGTAAGGGTGTAGAAAACTATTCACGAGTGCTTTCAGGCAGAGCACCAGGTAGCTCTCCGATAACTCTTTTACATCACTTTCCGAAGGATTTTCTGATGTTTATAGATGAAAGCCATGTAACACTCCCTCAGGTAAGAGGTATGTTCGGCGGTGACTATGCGAGAAAGAAAAATCTTGTGGATTACGGCTTCCGTCTGCCCTCAGCCTATGACAACAGACCTATGAATTTTGATGAGTTCACATCCCATATAAATCAGGTGGTATATGTTTCTGCAACCCCCGGTGAATATGAAAAGGGCAGAGCGGAGAATGTGGCAGAGCAGGTTATAAGACCTACGGGACTTCTTGACCCTGTAGTTGAAGTAAAGCCTGTTGAAGGACAGATAGAGGACTTATATTCTGAGATAAACGAAAGAACTGCCAAGGGCGAATGCGTGCTTATCACCACCCTCACAAAGAAGATGGCGGAGGATCTCACAAGCTACTATGAAAAAATGGGCGTGAAGATCCGCTATATGCATCACGATATAGATTCCATCGAGCGTATGGAGATAATCAGAGACCTCAGAATGCACGTCTTTGACGTACTTGTCGGCATCAACCTTTTAAGAGAGGGTCTTGACCTGCCTGAAGTTTCTCTTGTTGCAATACTTGACGCTGATAAGGAAGGCTTTTTAAGAAGTGAAACTTCGCTTATCCAGACCATAGGCAGAGCGGCAAGAAATGCAGAAGGTAAGGTAATAATGTATGCTGATACTGTAACAGACAGTATGGAAAGAGCGATAACAGAAACCAACCGCCGCCGTGAAATACAGATGAAATATAATGAAGAACACGGCATAGTACCCAAAACCATAGTCAAGGATGTAAGAGCGGTACTTGAAATCTCATCGGGTAAGGATAATAAGCCGAGAAAGATGACTAAGGCACAAAGAGAGGCACTCATAAAGCAGTACACGGCAGAAATGAAAAACGCCGCAAAGCTTCTTGATTTTGAGCATGCGGCATACCTCAGAGATAAGATAAAGGAACTCAGTGAACAGAAGTAAAAATATAAGGAGAAAAGAAAGTGAGTAAGGATAAAATCGTAATCAAAGGTGCGAGAGAGCATAACCTGAAAAATGTAGATATAGAACTGCCCCGTGATAAGCTCATTGTTATGACAGGGCTTTCAGGCTCAGGAAAATCCTCTCTTGCTTTTGATACTATATATGCTGACGGACAGAGAAGATATATAGAAAGTCTTTCATCCTATGCAAGAATGTTTTTAGGACAGATGGAAAAGCCTGACGTTGACAGTATAGAGGGCTTGTCGCCTGCTATTTCGATAGATCAGAAGACGACCTCAAAAAATCCCCGTTCAACAGTAGGCACAGTAACTGAAATCTACGATTATTTAAGACTTTTATATGCAAGAGTGGGTGTGCCTCATTGTCCTGTCTGCGGTAAGGAAATAAAACAGCAGACGGTAGATCAGATAGTTGACAAGGTGCTGACGTTACCCGAAAGAACAAAATTCCAGATATTATCACCTGTTGTAAGAGGCAGAAAGGGCGAATATAAAAAGGAATTTGAAGATCTTATAAAGCAGGGCTATGCAAGAGTAAGAGTAGATGGTATCATCTATGATTTATCAGAGCAGATTCCTCTTGACAAGAACAAAAAACATAACATTGAAGTGGTAGTTGACAGACTTGTACTGAAGGAAGATATAAAGACCCGCCTTTCCGATAGCGTAGAAGTGGCAGGAAAGCTTTCTGACGGTCTTGTGCTGGTGGATGTGATTGACGGTGAAGAGATGCTCTTTTCTCAGAATTACGCCTGCCCCGAACACGGAGTCAGCATTGAGGAGCTTGTACCCCGTATGTTTTCCTTCAATAACCCCTTTGGTGCTTGTCCTACCTGTACAGGCCTTGGCGTATACAGACGGATAGATGAGTCGCTTATAATTCCCAATACAGAGCTTTCCGTAAAGGAAAATGCAATAAACGGGAGTGGCTGGAAATATGCTGAAGGAACTATTGCACAGATGTATTTTGATGCAATTGCAAAGGAATACGGCTTCAGCGTGGATACACCTCTTAAAGACCTTGACAGAAGTCAGATAGAGCCTTTACTTTACGGCACAGGAGATAAGAAGATAAAGATAGTCCGTAGTCGTGAGCAGGGCGGCGGCGAATATATGGCGGCATTTGAGGGCGTTATAAACAACC
>JAZSHW010000139.1:0-3924 GCA_045533495.1 Ruminiclostridium sp.
CTTGCCAACGAAGAATAATGCTACTGTTCCGGCGCGTGAACGTGTACCGTTAACGTCACCTATGTTAGCATAGCGTATCTTCTTTACATCAGGCATCATCTTCATAATGAGATTGCCTAAATATTCAGCATCTGCTCTTGCATCACCATCACAGATATAAATTTCTTCATTCTGTCCGGGAGTGTATTTTTCTTTCATCTGCTTTGCCATAGCTTCAAGAGACTGCTTTCTGCCTCTTACTTTAGCGTAGGGAAGGAGATGACCTGTGTCACTTACATAAAGTATAGGCTTAATTCCAAGCATACCGCCTACAACTGCAGAAAGCTTTGAAACTCGACCGCCTCTGTGAAGATGGTTAAGGTCATCAACAGTAAAGAGATGTATTACATTATGCTTTATCTTTTCAGCATATTCTGTAAGCTCGTCAATTGTTGCACCCTTGTCTCGTTTTGCAATACAGAGATTTAAAAGAAGCCCTTCGCCTCCGCTTGCAGAAACAGAGTCTACTACTACTATCTTTCTTTCAGGATACTTTTCGTTCATATCCTTTGCAGCAAGTAAAGCGGTCTGGTATGAACCGCTGAGTGCCGAGGAGAAGCAAAGATAAAAGATATCCTTATCTTCGTCTATAATTGACTGAAAGAGATTTGTAAGATCCTCATAAGCAACCTGTGATGTCTTAGGCAGACTTCCTTCTCTTACTTTTGCATAGAAATCCTTTACAGCAAGATCGTTTTCACTGTACTGGACATATTCAGCACCATCCATAGTATAATGCATACCGATATAGGACACGTTATTTTCTTCAAAATATTTGGGACCCATATCAGTTGTAGAGTCAGTTGCGATTACATACCCGTATTCCATAGGATGTTTTCCTTTCCGTTATTGAAAATTCCAAAAATAATATAATACATAGCTATTATATACCTAATTTTTTTTCGTGTCAAGAGAAAATTAATTAATAAACTAAAACATTGCTTTTAGTTTGTCACAGAATGCAACAAATATTAAAAGGACAACCCGAAGGTTGTCCCTATACGTGCAATTATTTCAGGATGGGAGCAAAGCGAATACGAATGTTAGGCATATTCTTTATTGTTGTATATGTGTTCATCATCCAGTCTTCTGTAGCACCTTCAGTATTTTCGCCGCTTGCAGGAGGAGCGAAAATTTTAAGTGTCATATCCTTTGCACCATCTAAAGGCTTTTCGTAGAATGCAGGCATAAAGTCAACCATCTTTGCACCCGGAGCCTTATAGAACCACTTGCCGTTAAGTTCCATCATAAGATTGAGGTCTGCGTCTTCGCCTTCAAAGTATACTTCGCAGAAGGTGGGATTCTTTTCGAAGCTTAAAGGGATTTCGATACCGTCAGAATCTTCTGAACCACCCCAGCGGAGCTGTACAGGGAATGTCGCTTCTTCCTTTGTGGTGATAGCGGGGTAGAAATATTCATCGTGGATTATTTCCTTGTATGTTTTCATTACAGGCTGTTCAAAACCGCAGTCGGGATTGCTGGGATCTTCAAATTCAAGACCAAGTCTGCCTCTATCTCTGAACTGATAGAAAGTAAAGCCGTTGAACCAACCCTGATCTTCGTCGTTCTTCAGCATATCACAGAATTCCTTTACCATTTCTGCCTGCTCGTAAGGGCCTGTTACGTCACCGTCAGCGTTGAATTCACTCATAACCATAGGCTTCTTTACACCGCCGCAGATTTCTCTGTAACGCTTTTCGGAAAGCTTTGTAAGATTATATACATCAGCTACCTTGCTTCTGCCAAAGGAGTCTCCGCCCTCTTCTGCAATATCAAAGGGCCAGCCCCAGTGAAGAGCCATATACTTATCCACAGACCAGATATCTGTTGCTCTTACTGCATTTGCAAATTCCTTTTCCATTTCGATTTCGTTGCCCTTTTCAGGATGTTCAATACCGCCGATGCAAAGGACAAGCTTTACATTGGGAGCTTCTTTATGGAAAATTTCACAGCAGTGTTCAAAGAAATCAGCAACCTCCTGATATGTAGCACGCTTGTTGAAAGTAAACCAGCTACCTGTAGCTTCGTGATTTATACGAAGCTGTATTCTGCCATAGGTTCTCATTTCCTGAGCGATTTTTATAATATGTTCATCTGATACGTTAGGGTCGATAGTGAGAGTAAGGATAACATCCTGACCGTGACGGCGTACGTCTCTCATGCAAGTGAAAGGCTCGTCCTCTGTTGTACCGCCGATACCTCCCTTATAGGTGAAATAGTCATCATAAGGATAGTCCCACTGGAATTTGATTTCCTTATCGGGAAATGCGTATCTTGCTCTTACGGGCCATGTTTCGTCAAGAGGGTAGTAGCAGTACATAAGGCTTATCGCTCTGTGAGGTCTGCCAAGCTTATTCAGAATATAATCCTGGTTTACATATTCGCCTCTTTCGCTGCCATCGCCTAAGTCAACGGCACACTTTGCTTCACCTAAATGGATTTTGCGTATTTCTTTCATAGTCTTTTCCTTTCGTATAAAGTGAGATTTTATCGTAACAAAAAATTCAATAATTTTAGTATATCACAAAATGAAAACGATTTCAAGCCTTTACAAAAACTTTTTTTTAGTTTATAATAATAAGGTGTATTTTTATAAATTCGGAAAATATTCTGACAAAAGAAAGGAAATATATTTATGCTTCAGTATGATGAAATAAGAATAGAATTTGAAAACCTTGCTCCCCAGCTGAAAGAACTTGAATCTGCACTCGACCTTCAAAATGTAAGGGATGAAGTAGCAAAGATGGAAGAGCAGAGTGCACAGCCTGATTTCTGGAATGACGTAGAAAATTCTCAGAAGATATCCCAGAAGATAGGCGAGCTTAAGAATGTAATCTCATCCTATGAAAAGTTAAAGGAAAGCTATGACGATGTTCTTACAATGGTAGAGCTTGCACAGGAAGAGGATGACGAATCCATGCTCCCTGAGATTGAAGAGCTTGCCGAGCAGTTCAGAGCGGAGCTTGAAGCACAGAAGTTAGCTACACTTCTCTCAGGCGAATTTGATAACAATAACGCAATTCTCACCTTCCATGCAGGTGCAGGCGGTACAGAGGCTCAGGACTGGGTAGAAATGCTTTACCGTATGTACAACCGTTGGGCAGAAAGACACGGTATGAAGGTTACTGTGCTTGATTATCTTGACGGCGAAGAAGCGGGCATCAAGAGTGCCTCCATTCTTATCGAGGGCAGAAACGCATACGGCTATTTAAAGAGTGAACACGGTGTACACAGACTTGTAAGAGTTTCTCCCTTTGACAGCTCAGGAAGAAGACACACCAGCTTTGCATCTCTCGAAGTTATGCCCGAAATTGATGAGGATATTGATGTAGAAATCAGCGAAGACGAAATCGAAATGCAGGTATATCGTGCCAGCGGTGCAGGCGGACAGAAGGTAAACAAGACTTCCTCTGCTGTCCGTATCACACATATACCTACAGGTATCGTATGTGCTTGTCAGACAGAACGTTCACAGCATCAGAATAAGGAATACGCCCTTCGTATGCTCAAATCAAAGCTTATCGAAATCAAGGAAAGAGAACATCTTGACAAGATCTCCGATATCAAGGGCGAACAGCTCCAGATTGCCTGGGGTGCACAGATACGCTCTTATGTATTTATGCCCTACACAATGGCAAAGGATCACCGCACAAGTTTTGAAATGGGTAACATCACAGCAGTTATGGACGGCGACATCGACGGCTTTATCAATGCATATTTAAAGGCAAAGAGCTTAGGTCAGATATAAGGATTACAAATGAAGAAAAATGATATTATCGAGCTGGAGATAACCTCGCTTACAAACGAGTGCTCCGGGGAAGGTAAGGCAGACGGCATGGTGATATTCGTGCCGTTTTCTGCTATAGGTGACAAATTAGAGGTAAA
>JAZSHW010000039.1:0-37724 GCA_045533495.1 Ruminiclostridium sp.
AGTTAAGACGGATAGCACTTAAAATCTTGCCGCCAACCTTGAAGCCTGATATTGCAGAAGGACTTGTAGAAGCTGATACTGTACTTGTATATCCACCGTGAAGACCTGTAGAGCCTACCATATTATAGGCTTTCATTCTGAATTTGTAGGTGGTAGAGGGCTTAAGACCTGAAATCTTATAAGTAGTAGTTGCATTGTTTGTAATCTTTGCAACTCTTACCCACTTGCCATCCTTGTACTGCTCAATGATGTAGCCGTCAGCAGATGTATTCTTAGTCCAGTTAAGACGGATAGCATTTGAAGCACGGCCGCCGAACTTAAAGCCTGACACGGGAGAAGGGCTTGTAGTAGCTGAAACCGTACCTGTGTAGCTGCCGTGATAACCTACAGAGCCTACCATCTTATAGGCCTTCATTCTGAATTTGTAGGTGGTAGAGGCTTTAAGACCTGAAATCTTGTATGTAGTAGTTGCATTGTTTGTAATCTTTGCAACTCTTACCCACTGTCCGTTTTTGTACTGCTCAATAATGTAGCCGTCAGCACTTGTATTCTTAGTCCAGTTGAGACGGATAGCGTTACTTGCACGACCGCCGAACTTGAAGCCTGACATAGGAGAAGGGCTTTGTGTAAATTTATATTTAAAGCCGTGATTTACAGCGAATTTATGGGCGGCGGAATCTTTTTTACAGATGATTGTGACATTGTCCGTGTGGATCATTCCGTAAAAGAAATCAGGTTCGTATAAATCTCCGAAGGCCCTTTCGTCTATACTTGTTACGTTGTTGGGAATAGTTATTTCTGTAAGGGAGAGACAAAGTGCGAAAACATCCGATTGTAACCTTGTTACACCCTTAGGGATAGTGACTGAGGTAATATCACAGCGTCTGAAGGCTTTTTCGCCTATGCTTGTAATGCTTTCGGGCATAGTAACTGATGCGAGCGAGGTACAAGCGTTAAAGGCAGAAGCACCGATACTTGTAACACCGTCAGGGATAGTAACAGTAACGAGATTTGTACAGCCGGAAAAAGCATAATCGCCTATGCTTGTCACGCCTTTAGGAATGCTATATTTTGCGGTGGATTTTTCACGGGGATAGCAAACAAGCTTAGTCTTGTTCTTATTGAATAATACACCATCTACTGAGGTGTAACGTGTATTTCCGGAGGCAACGTTAATCGAAGTGAGATAATTATTATCGGTAAATCCTACGCTGATAGCTGCCTCAGCTATACTTGTAACGCTTTTAGGGATGGTATAGCTTGTGCCTGTCTTTTCCTGAGGATAGTAAACAAGCTCTGTCTTGTCCTTGTTGAATAATACGCCATCTACTGAGCAGTAATTTTTGTTTCCGGTGCTAACGGTTATTGAAGACAGGCTGCTACTGGTGAAAGCTTCGGCATTTATATTTGTCACGCTGTTGGGAATGATAACTCCTTTTATATCGCTACCATATCTAAAAAGAACCCATATACTACCATACTCGTCTTTCTCTCTACCCAGACTTGTAACGACCTTTCCATCAATCTTTGAAGGAATTTCTACTACTTCATCTACACCGAAGTAGGCTGTAATTTCAACTGTGCCGTCGCTAAGCACAGAATATGCGTAATCACCGGATTGTTCCGCTCCTGCGGTGACTACACACAGAATTGCTGTAAAAATGAATGTTGCGATTAAAAGTAAAAATTTTTTCATAGAGTTTCTCCTTTGTATAAATTTACACGAATTATACCATAAATTAGCAATACTGTCAATATGTATTTATGACAACATTGTTATAATAGTAGGAAAATTTTAGGTAGATTTTTGCTAAAAAATCAGCCCCACGAGAGTGGGGCTGAACACTCATTATTTACTTTTTCAGATTTTTTATCGCCTCAAAGCTTTCTTCGCTTATAACATGCTCGATACGGCAAGCATCCTCAGCGGCGGTTTTTTTGTCCACACCGATAGAGATAAGCCACTGAGTCAGCAGTGTGTGTCTTTCAAACATCTTTTCCGCTATTATTCTGCCCTTTTCCGTGAGGGTTATATATCCTTTACTGTCCATTTCGATATACTGATCTTCTCTCAGATTTTTCATGGCAATGCTTATACTGGGCTTTGAATAATCAAAATAATTTACTATATCTATAGAACGCACGTTTCCGAGCTTGGTTTTAAGAATGAGTATGCTTTCGAGGTAATCTTCAGCCGATTCCTTTATTTTCATATAGTCATCAGTCCTTTCGGTTAGCTTTATTTAAGTATAACAGAAACCGAAAAAAATTTCAAGTGGCTTATACATTGCATATTGAATAATTCGGTGTAATATGTTAAAATATGTACAGAAACTGAAAGGAAAATAAAAAATGAGCAATCTGACCTATGAATACATAAAAAGAAACAAGGATATACAAACCTATATTGACCATGCGGATGCGGCACTTTACAGCATAGGATATACAGAACATTCAAACGCTCACGTTGAGCGTTCTGCGGCAATAGCATATATGGTGCTTAAGGAGCTGAACTTCGACGAAAGACAGTGTGAGCTTGCCCGTATAGCCGCTTATATGCACGATATCGGCAATGTGGTAAACCGCAACGACCACGCCCATTCGGGAGCATTGATGGCATTCCGACTTCTTGATAAGCTCGGTATGCCTGCACAGGAGATAGCTATAATAATCTCCGCTATAGGCAATCACGATGAGAAGACCGCAGCACCTGTAAATCCTGTTGCGGCGGCGGTTATAATTGCAGATAAGTCCGATGTCCGCCGTTCAAGAGTAAGACTTGCCGATACAAGAAGCAAGACCGATATGATAAATATAAACGATATCCACGACAGAGTAAATTATGCTGTGGAAAAATCCGATATTTATTTTTCTGATGACAAAAAGACTCTTATACTTGACCTTGCAATTGATCTTGACATCTGCTCTATTATGGATTATTTTGAGATATTCCTTGGCAGAATGAGTCTGTGCAGAAATTCTGCAAGAACCTTAGGCGTAGATTTCAGCGTTGTTATAAACGGCAGTAAGATATTATAATAAAAAGCCGCTATTATAGCTAAAAAACAGTTGACCCCGCAGTTTATAAAACGGCGGGGTTTTAAGTTTTCGGAAATTTTAATATAAAATGACACCTTTTTAAATTTAATCTGTTATATAGGGTGAAAGGGGGAGAAAGTATGCAGGATAAAGAAATAATCGAACTCTACTTTGACCGTGATGAAAATGCAATAACCGAAACAGATATAAAATACGGCAGACTCTTAAGAAAGATATCCTTAGGTATTCTACATAATAACGAAGACAGCGAGGAGTGTATAAATTCCTCATACCTTAAGGTATGGAATGCTATACCGCCTAAAAAACCTGATAATTTCTGCGGTTATATCTGCAGGATAGTAAAAAACACCGCCCTGTCAATTTACGAAAAGGCTGTAAGACGGGAGGAAAGTGAGATATACACTGAGCTTGACAGTATTGTAAACTATAATTCCGATGTGGAAAAGAAGCTTGAAAGCAGCAGGATATCTTCGCTTTTAAATCAGTTTCTTTTAAAAGAGTCCCGAAAGAACAAAACAGTGTTTGTGGCAAGGTATTATTACAATATGCCTTGCAAGGAGATAGCCGAAATAATGGGAACTACTGAGAATGCGATAAAGCTTAATCTCAGCAGGACAAGAAAAAAGCTTTCCGGTTTTCTTAAGAAAAACGGAATAGATATATGAAAGGGGGATTTAATATGAGTAATAAATATTTCTGGAACGAAGTCATAAACGGACTTGACGAAAAGCTTACAGATAATGTGGCAAATGAGCTGTTTTCTTATCAGAAAAGAAATGATGTGGAGCTCAGCGACTGCATAGTTGAAGGTGCTGAGACGGCTAAAGGAAGAAGAAAAGGTACCGGCTTTCTTGCTCTTGTTGCCTGCATTGCGGTTATGGTATGTCTTGCGGTATTGACAGTTGTCATTGTAAAAAACAATATTGCTGTTCAGCCTCTTGACAGTACTGACGAATACTCCTATCTGCTTGAAGACGTTGAATACACCCACTCCACAAAGGTTTACTTTTTAGATAAAGAGCTTGGTAGGGAATTTGTCAGCAACCCTGAGATAATAAAGAATAAATCTATCGCAAACAGCATAAAGACATATCTTTTTGCAGGAAACTTTGATGAGGAATATTATGTGTTTGGTGATATTGAAAATGCTGATAATCTGAATAAAATCAGATTTGATGACCCAATAGGCGGTAAAACAGGTATGTTTATGGAAGGATGGGATATAGCCTTTAATCCTGAATTGCTTAGTTTTGTCTGCAAAGAAGAGTCGATAAGAGAATTTTGCGATACAAAATACAAATACGGCACTATGAATGAAAAAGTGCAAGAGATAACAGATGTTTTTATAGTATGTATTCCTGAGTATCCTGCTTTGATACATTTTAAAGACGGAGATAAGGTTTACTTTATAAATTTTCAGAAAAACATCGAATATGGTGACGGCACATCCTACGGCATATTTACTCACAAACAGCTTGCTGATAAATTTGAAGTGATGGGTATACCTGTCTACAAAAATTTCAATGAAGACGGTGTTATTGAAGGAGCTGCTGTAGGCGATGGATTTATAGCCTGTGAAGTAAATATGACAAAGCTGATTGAAACGCTTTTTGATGATGAATTTATTGTTCGTGACGGCAATAAAACATTGCTTTATATGCTTGATATGAGTACAGCCGAAAAGCGTTTGTATGCCACTATTGACAGCGAAGCTCAGACAATAGAAGCTTTTCGGTTTGGCGATCCGACAATGCCCGTCGATCCGGAAATGTGGAACGAGGACGGTAATGAAACACGGTTCAGGCAAGGCGAACTGTATATGAACACCCGTGCAGCAGACAGACTGCTGATGTACTATGACATAATGCTTCAGTATTCTGTTACAGATGATGGCAGACACATAAACCTCATTTATAACGAAACAAGAAATCCCTTTACATCTGATATAAACTTTATAGCACCTGAGGATTTTGGATTTTCCGTAAATGACACCAATGTTATATACACAAGTGGAGGAAAGTTGGTTATTCCGTTTAAAGTCCGTGTTCCTTATGCAGAAATATATCGCGGAATGCCCGTTGATTTCGAGTTTACGATTGAAAATAATGGTGTGCCTGTCCAAAGCTATAGGTTTACTCACGAGATAAAAACAATGGATATGATCGTAGAAGATACAATTACTATAGACACTACCGGTCTGACTTTTAATGAATACGGATATAGCACAGGTCTTAATGCTTGCCTTAAATATACCCTTGACGCAACAGAGATTATAAGCGGTAAAATTGAAACAGATAAAATAGAAAGGCCCGTTCTTGTAAGAAACAATCCTGATAATCTTACTGAAGAAGAACTTATTGCCACTAATCCGCTAATAACAAAATGCGAAAAGAGGAGCGATGGCGACTGGGATATAACCATAGATTTCAGCCGTGTTACAGAAACAAAAGATGATTTATGCTGTTTTGTTAGATTTATAGACGAAAAAAGCGAAAACACAATCATGATGTCAAATAAGGTGGAAAATAAAACATTTTCAACATCCTTTGTTTTTGGTGACGGCGAAAAGCCTGTGGTGGATATAGTCTTGCATGATGATGGCGATGAACCAAAAAAGATTTTGTATATGTGCATAACGGATGAATCAATTCCGTTTTCCTTTTACTATCGTGAAAATTTCATATTGACAGACTAAATACTTTTTACTCTCCGAATGTAAAGAAATCCCCACGGCGTGACGTGGGGATTTTACTATGCATTATCAAAAACGTTTATAAGCTCTTCCTTGCACTGCAGGAATATCCTGCCGAGCTCAGGGTCAAAGTGCGTTCCTAAATCCTCTTCAATGATAGAAAATGCTTTGTCAAAGCTAAAAGCGTCCTTATAGCATCTTTTACTTACAAGAGCGTCAAACACATCAGCCAAAGCCATTATTCTTGCTTCTATCGGAATATCCGTGCCTGCTATACCAGTGGGATAGCCCTTGCCGTTCCATTTTTCGTGGTGATATAAAGCGACATTTCTTGCAATCTCCACAAATTCATCATCCTCAACGCCCTTAAGGATAGAGGTTACTATCCTTTCACCCTCGGTAGTGTGGCGTTTCATTTCGGCATATTCTTCATCGGTGAATTTACCGGGCTTTCGCAACACTCTGTCGTCTATTGCAATCTTGCCAAGGTCGTGCATTGGTGCAGCCTTTTCCACCTGCTTTAAAAACTTTTTGCTGAGTCCTAAGTCGGTACGATGAGAGCGAAGCTTTTGGGCAAATACTCTTACAACAGCACTGGTACGCTTTATGTGGCCGCCTGTGTTATTGTCACGACTTTCCACCATATCCGCCATACCAAGCACCATCATATCCTTGATGTGAAGAATATCAGCGGTTTTTAACGCCACCTCTTTTTTAAGGTGTGCATTGTAGTTTTCGATATTGTTGTAATACTTTCGTTCAAGAGTTCTGTCGGTAAATTCGATTACGTGGCCTGCGTGCTTTTTGCCGTGCCGGATGGTTCTTACACTGATTTCAAAGTATTTATCGTCAACACTTATTATTTTTGAAGTACCCTTTTCCCATTCTCTTTCGAGAAAGAATTTTATTACCTTGTTATACAGAGGTGCGTCAAAAGCAGGCGGTTCACTGTCTACCGACCACTTTGTGATTTCAGGAAAGGTTTCTGTGATATAATTATTACAGCTTATAAATCTGTTTTTATTGTCAAAGACAATGTACCCGTATTCGCCTATGTTTTCAACAAAGCTTACTATGTTTGAGGTCATGTCGTATACGTTGATACGATCAAAAAATCTTATAATAAACACCATTGCAAAAAGATAGCCAATGGATAGGATAGTGATGTTGAAGTCAACCAACTGTTCGATTATGTAGGCAAGGATAATAATGAGGCCGGTAAATCCTATGCCTATTACTGTTTTTATGGAGATACGGTTTCTGTATATTACTCCTCTTACCACGAATATGACAAGGAAAACTCCGTATAACGCCATCATTATAGGATAGAGTATATGAAGCGGCCCGTAGACCTTTTCAAGATAGCTGTATCCGTTATCAATAACAAGGTGTACCTCCTTGTAATATATATCGCTGTAGCCGATAGTCATTGCAAGCAGTAGAATGATAGTGGAATAAGCTGCCATAATTACAGCGGCGATTTTAGGGGTTTTCATATTGCAGACCTTGAACAGTACGGCGGCAAGCAATAGCGGTGCATAGCATCCGCCTACATATAAAAATATGTTTGCCCATATTGCTGTTTCAAGATTTTGTGATGTGGATAGCATAAAACGTCCAAGACAGTTTACTACTATCGAAAGTCCCAGTAAAAAGAACAATGTGTCAAGCTTTTTATACTTGGCAAGGATTGTCCCTACCATTAAAAGCGACAGAATAAATGTCAGCATATCCATAATTGTTATTGCCATTCTACATCCCCCCATTAATTTCATTATAGCACAAATGTGGCAAAATTACAATAAAAAAATCAAACGCATGGCGTTTGATCCAAGTACCGCCTTTAAAAAGCATAACGATTGGCAAAGATTTGTAAACGGCGGTATCACTATTCGATTGTACGATAAATTGTTGTTTGAACGCGTGGCATTCACCAAATTCCGCCTACGGCGGCGGGTCGTCCGGGAGGCCGACCCCTACACGCAACCCGCAATGTTATGGGGAAAATTGTAGGGGGCGGCGAGCAATCCAAAGGATTGCGGCACCCTTTAGGGTATATCCTCTGACGCCCCGTTATGATACATAAACACAAACCGCCAACCCGCCGCCAAACAACAATTTATCATCCCAAAACCACTTTTCGTCCTTTTACTGCTATTGCAAAACATACATATTTGTAGTATAATCCATTGTGAAAAAACATTCTTTGAAAGGGAGGACGGTATGCAGGAAAAAGATACAGAAAAATTCGGGCAACAGCCCGAAGATGATAACATATCAGTAGATAATTCCGTGTCAGGTAATATCCTTACCATAATCCTTTGTGTTTTGGTTATGGCACTTATTGTACTTATAACTGTTATTATAGTTCTGTCAGGTAAGGACAGGGAAAATAGCCTGCCCGAAAGTATTGACAGCACCGTTTCCTTTACAGAAGAAGTGGAATTCACCCACTCTATGAAAGTGTATTTTTTCTCAAAGGAGCTTGGCAGGGAGTTTATCGCAAGCCCCGATATATTAAACAATAAGATGATTGCTAAAACGGTGGAAACTTATCTTTTCGCAGGAAATTTTGATAAGGGTTATTACATATTCGGTGATTTGAAGCAGGAAGAAAATCTTAGTAAAATATATTTTGACGATCCTGTCGGAGGAAAGATAGGACTTATGAAGGACGGCTGGAATGTCACCTTCAACTATAAACTACTCGAATTTCTTTGTGATGGAATAAAGTTAAGAGAATACCTCGGCAGTAGCTATAAAAAAGGTGAAACGCCAAAGATAGAAGAAACGACCGATATGTTTATTGTTTGCATTCCGGGATATCCCGCATTTGTTCATTTCAGGGATAAAGAGCAGATATATTATATGACTTTAGAATATAACGGCTATATATCTTCAAAGGACTACAGAATTTTTACGAGAGAAGAGTTTCTTGACAGCTTTGCTTTGCAGAATGTGGATGTAATAGTAAACAAATCGGACGACAATATAATCAGTGGTATTGCTACGGTCAACAGGTCGGGAGGATATGAGATAGATATCGTGGCACTGCTTGATCATATATTTGATGACAAACATATATATCACAATGTGGGCAAGACTTCTCTTTATGTAACGGATAAGGAAACGGGAGAAAAACACCTGTATGTCTTTGTAAATACCCAGCGGCTCTTTTTCAATGTAAAGGAACATTATACTGATAAAGAACTGCCCGTGGAAAACTGGAAACCTGAAAATGAAAATGCACATTATGACTTCAGGCAAGGAACGCTTTATCTAAACGAATTAGCCGCCGAAGAATTTCTTTCACTTTTCGGTATAGGTATGGATATAGATGATGCAATAAATATTACTTATGACGAAGAGAGCAATTGTTTTACTTCTGACAAATAAAAAGACCTTTGGTAAAACCAAAGGCCACAGACTGAAGACAAACTCACGCACCACAAAAATGCAATTTTTATGCATAGGATTTTATGAGCAAAAAATTTTTCAGTACAAATGTTTAGGGGAGCCGTTTGCGGCTCCCCTAAAGCATTTTTGCTTACTTCGTCACCTGTCGCCTAACGTACCTTATGCGAACACTTTGCTTTGCGTCGTCCTGACGCACTTTGTGTGTTCGTTTTACGGCATCCTTGCCGTTTGTACGCCTGTCGGGATGGTTTTCTCGTCTGCGTGGGTTTTTCATCGTCTGCCAGCGTGTAGACAAATACTTTGTCTACACGCTGAGACCTTTGGTAAAACCAAAGGCCATTTTTATTATGAGCTTACTTTTTATTTAAAGTAATCAACGCCGCCCTTGAATAAGAGCTGTTCCTTGTTACCGTCAACATTTACGCAGGTATCGGTGCTGATACGTTCTGTATGACCCATCTTACCGAGTACACGACCATCGGGAGAGATGATACCTTCAATAGCACACATGGAGCTGTTGGGGTTATAACGAAGATCCATTGTAGGATCACCGTTAAGATCAACATACTGAGTAGCTACCTGACCGTTTGCGATAAGGTCGTTTATAACCTCTTCACTTGCAACAAATCTGCCTTCACCGTGGGAGATAGGAATATTGTGAACATCGCCCACCTTGCAGTGCATAAGCCAGGGTGACTTATTTGTGCAGATCTTGGTCAGAGCAAGCTGTGACTGGTGACGACCGATTGTGTTGTATGTCAGAGTGGGAGATTCGCTTGTGAGAGGAACAATCTTTCCGAAGGGAACAAGACCGAGCTTGATAAGTGCCTGGAAGCCGTTACAGATACCTATCATAAGACCGTCTCTTGTATACAGCATTTCTTCAACCTCTTCCTTGATCTTAGGATTGCGGAAGAATGCATTGATGAACTTTGCAGAACCCTCGGGCTCATCACCGCCTGAGAAACCACCGGGAACGGCGATCATCTGGCTTTCCTTGATACGAGCAACGAATTCGTTTACGCTGTCTTCCATATTCTGTGCTGTGAGGTTTCTGATAACGAATATTTCAGCTTCACCACCGTAACGGTTGAATGCAGCCGCCATATCGTATTCGCAGTTTGTACCGGGGAATACGGGGATAAGAACTCTGGGCTTTGCAATACCTCTTGCGGGCTTGTTTACAAGCAGGTCACAGCCCTTATCGTAAGCCGCAGACTTGGGAGCAGGCATCTCAGGAAGAGTATTCTTGAAGATAGGCTCTAATACTGCGTCATACTTCTTTTCGTATTCAGCGATATCAATAACAACATCGCCGCAGGTGATCTTGTATTCGTCTGTTGTTTCACCGATAAGCTTTGCACCTTCGATTTCAGCGTTTGCTTCGATAATGAATGCACCGTAGCAAAGATCGAAAAGCTCAGCATCTGTAAGGTTACTAAGCTTTGCACCGATTCTGTTACCGAGTGACATCTTAAAGATACCTTCAGCAACACCGCCGCCTGCAAGTGACCATACGGATAATGCCTTGCCCTCTGCGATAGCCTTTTCAACTGTGTGGAATACCTTCTTTACGCTGTCGAATTTAGGCATCTGGTTTTCGTCATATTCGGGAGCAATATAGTAGATACTGCTGAAAGGAAGCTTGAATTCAGCAGAAATGATCTTGTCGGACTTTGCTGTAGAAACTGCAAAGGAAACGAGAGTAGGAGGTACGTCGATATCTTCGAATGTACCTGACATTGAGTCCTTGCCGCCGATAGAGCCGCAGGAGAGTGCAAGCTGAGCCTTGTATGCACCAAGTAATGCCGCAAAAGGCTTGCCCCATCTTTCTGCCTTGCCCTGTGTACGCTCAAAGTATTCCTGGAAGGTGAGCCAGCACTTATCACTGCTACCGCCTGCCGCTACTACCTTAGCGATACTTTCTACAACTGCAAGAGCTGAAGAATGGTAGGGTGACTGCTTACTTACAAAGGGATTGAAGCCCCATGCCATGATAGAAGCTGTCTTTGTGTTACCGCCGAGTACGGGAATTTTAGCCGCCATAGCCTGAACAGGAGTCTGCTGAGTCTTACCTGAGTAGGGAAGAAGAACAGTACCTGCGCCGATTGTGGAGTCAAAACGCTGTACAAGACCCCTCTGTGAGCAGATATTAAGATCTGTTACAAGCTTTTCCCAATCCTCTGCTGTGTTCTTTCTGCCTGTAGAGTAGGAAACTGTAGGATTACCTACATATATATCTGTGTGCTTTTCTGCACCGTTTGAGTTTAAGAATTCTCTTGCAATATTGCAGATAGTCTTGCCGTTCCAGTTCATCTTAAGTCTGGGTTCAGCAGTAACTACCGCTACGGGAGTAGCCTCAAGGTTTTCCTTGCTTGCAAGAGCGATGAACTTATCAACATCGTTCTTGTCTACAACTACTGCCATTCTTTCCTGAGATTCGGAAATAGCAAGCTCTGTACCATCAAGACCGTCATACTTCTTGGGAACTGCGTTGAGGTCGATTTCAAGTCCGTCGGCAAGCTCACCGATAGCAACGGACACACCGCCTGCACCGAAGTCGTTACAACGCTTAATGAGCTGAGTAGCGTTCTTGTCTCTGAATAATCTCTGGAGCTTTCTTTCTTCGGGAGCGTTACCCTTCTGAACTTCTGCACCGCAGCTTTCGAGAGATTCTACGCTGTGTGACTTTGAAGAGCCTGTAGCACCGCCACAGCCGTCACGGCCTGTTCTGCCACCGAGCAGAATGATTACATCGCCGGGAGCGGGACGTTCACGCTTTACGTTTTCAGCGGGAGCAGCACCGATAACTGCACCGATTTCCATACGCTTAGCCATATAGCCCTTATCATAGATTTCAGCAACGTGACCTGTAGCAAGACCGATCTGGTTACCGTAGGATGAATAACCTGCCGCTGCAGTTGTTGTGATCTTTCTGGGAGGTAACTTACCTTCAATTGTTTCATTTACGGGGAGCAGGGGATCAGAAGCACCTGTCACACGCATAGCCTGATATACATAAGAACGGCCTGAAAGGGGGTCACGGATAGCACCGCCAAGGCAGGTAGCCGCACCGCCGAAGGGTTCGATTTCTGTAGGATGGTTATGTGTTTCGTTCTTGAACATTAAGAGCCATTCTTCGTCCTTGCCGTCAACGTCAACAGTGATCTTTACAGAGCAGGCGTTGATTTCTTCACTTTCGTCAAGGTCGGGGAGCAGGTTGTCAGTCTTCAGTTTTCTTACTGCTGCTGTGGCAATATCCATAAGACAGATGGGCTTTGCACCTCTGCCAAGCTCTTCCTTATGGAGCTTATATTCCTTATATGTATCTGCAATATAGGGAGCGTCGATAACCGCATTGTCAATTATAGTACCGAATGTGGTGTGACGGCAGTGGTCAGACCAGTAGGTATCAAGCATACGGATTTCTGTCAGAGTAGGATCTCTCTGTTCTGTGATGAAATAATCCTGACAGCACTTGATGTCACCACTGTCCATAGCAAGACCATAATTCTTGATGAATTCGTCAAGCTGAGCCTGATCGTACTTTATAAATCCGTCAAGAGTAGGAACTTCACTGGGGATATCGTACTTTACTTCAAGAGTTTCATACTGCTCAAAGCCACATTCTCTTGCTTCTACCGCATTTATAAGGAAGTGCTTTATCTTAGCAAAATCCTCATCTGTGATCTTACCCTTTAAGATGTAAATCTTTGCATATTTTACTGTAGGACGGTCGCCCTGGCAGAGCATCTGAATACACTGTGCGGCAGAGTCTGCTCTCTGGTCGAACTGACCGGGTAAGAATTCTGTTGCGAACATTCTTTCGTCCTCGCCGATTTCGGGGAGGGCGTAATAAACATCGTCAACAGGAGGCTCTGAAAATACTGTAGGAGTAGCTTTTTCAAAGTTTTCCTTTGTAATGCCTTCAGCGTCGTAACGGTTTACGATACGAACATCCTCAATACCCTTTATCTGAAGGGCGGTCTGAAGGTCGGAAAGAACTGCCTTGCCATCAACGGCAAACTGCGGTTTCTTTTCCACATAAATGCGATAAACTGACATAACTTTTTACCTTTCTTTTTATGTGAGATATTTAATAGACTGTTGTTACGGCTTGTCCTTTAAAAAGCAGAACATAACCACATTACATTATACAATATTCTTAAAAGAATTACAAGACTTTTTGCTCTTCGCCGACGCAAAATTCGTTTTTTTGTGCAGATGTTACTTTTATTGTTAAAATATCGTGCTTTTTTGCGTCACAATTATAAATTCTGACGGGAACATATTCGGGGGTAAGACCGTTTGCATACTCGTCACTCTCCCTTTTTTGTATAAGCACCTGTTTTGTTTTGCCGACTGTTTTCTGGAAATATTCAGTTTTCATTCTTGCCGCAAGCTCTGACATTCTTTTATATCGTACAGCGGCAATATCGGGAGAAACAAAATCTGTTCTTTTTGCCGCCTCGGTTCCGCTTCTTACGGAATAGGTGAAAACATGCATAGCGGCAAAGCCGACCTTTTCGCAAAAGGCGAGGGACCTTTCAAATTCTTCATCCGTTTCGCCTGCAAAGCCTACCATAATGTCTGTCGTTATAGAACAATCGGGGAAATATTTCCTTAAATTTTCTACTATTATATGATATTCATCAGGAGTATAGTGACGATTCATTCTCTTTAATGTAGCCTCACATCCGCTTTGTAGGGCAAGGTGGAAATGAGGGCATAGCTTTGGTTCACTGCTAAGTCTTATGATATCCTCTTTGGTTATAAGCTCAGGCTCTAAGGAAGAAAGTCTTACCCTTTCAACGCCATCGACACTACATATAGCATGAACAGCGTCCGCAAGTCTCAGCCCGATATCCGAGCCGTAAAGGGAAAGGTTTATGCCAACTGCCACCATTTCCTTATGACCGCATTTTACCTGAAACTCGGTTTCCTTTATAATATCCTCAATCGACCTTGAACGGACCTTTCCTCTTGCATAGGGAATTATGCAGTATGCACAGTATCTGTCACAGCCATCCTCTATTTTAATAAAAGCCCTTGTCTTTCCCATATCGGATAAGGGCATATCTTTAAAACAAAGACGGTCTGTAAGCTCTGATATATCTGATAATACATCTTTTTGTGAGCTTTGTACATAATTATAAATGATATCAGGTAGCTTATCCTTATCCTCTGTGCCTGTTATGATATCAGCACCTGATTTTTCCGCTTCGCTTTTAAATGCCTGAGGAAAGCATCCGCAAAGGGCAATTATACATTTCGGATTGCCGTTTTTAAGCTTTCTTATAAGCTGGCAAGCCTTTTTGTCACTCTGTTCTGTAACTGAGCAGGAATTGATGATGACGATATCCGCTCTTCTGATGTCGCTTGCCTTTGTAAAGCCTTTTTTTATCATTCCTTCGGATATTACTGCACTTTCATATTGGTTGACCTTACAGCCAAAGGTTTGTATAGCATATTCCATAAAACTCTCTCTTTAATTTTGTTTAGTTTCACCAAAAGAAGTTGGTCTTTATTTCAATTATACTTTAAAATTACGAATTTTGCAAGCAAATTAAAAAAATGAAAAAATTCGCTTGACTTTACTTAAAATTGCTGTTATTATTAGCTTACAGAAGGAGGTACGCAGAACTCCCTCTGATTAAGTACAGATAAGAGAAACAACGGAAAAGAAAAAGAACAAAAGACACTAAAGAGAAAGAAAAGGAGAGATGCAAGATGACACAGATGAAAATAAGACTCACAGCAATTAATGATGTAAAAGAATTTGTAGACATTGCAGGTCGTTGCGGCTATGATATCGACATCACAGTAGGCAAATATGTTGTAGACGCTAAGTCAATCATGGGACTTTTCAGTCTTGACTTATCAAAAGAGCTTACACTTTGTGCTCACACAGACGACATAAAGGATCTTGCAGAGAAAATCGAAAAGTATATCGTAAAGTAAACAGAAAAAATAAAAGACAGTAGAACAAAAGAAAGAACAGTAACGGATAATAAATAAGGTATGCACGTCTGCGGTGCTTACCGTACAAATTTTAAGGTAAGAAAGGAAACAACTACTATGAAAACAGCAAATATCAGAATTAATACAATCAATGACGTAAAGGATTTCGTAACAATCGTAACAAAGTGCAACTACGATGTAGATATCGTAAGCGGCAGATATGCAATTGATGCAAAGTCAATCATGGGTATCTTCAGCCTTGACTTATCCAAGACACTTGAACTGAGAGTACACTCCGATAACTGCGACGAGCTTATGGCAGACATCGAAAAGTACATCGAAAAGTAAAATTTGCTATTCCCAATTCCCCAAAATGCAGATATAAAAAGAAAATCTCCTGTGGTTTTGCCATAGGAGATTTTTGATTATGTAGATTCAGCAGCCTTTTTGGCTTTAGTCTGCACAGATATGTTTTGTAGCCTGTAGCTTTTATAATTGCTTAAATTTCAGAATAAAAAAAGCCTGTAATTATTGCAGTAAAAAAATATATCCACACTTTTACGGCAAAGTGAAAAGAAATTACGGAAATAGTGATTTAAATATGTTAAAAACTCACAAAAAACACTTGACTATTAACTCTGATTATGATAAAATTTTTGTGTAGATTTTTGTCATTGTGCTGTGATGCGAAATCATTCTTACAACAATGACTGCTTAAAAAACGAAAGGAAATTTTTAAAATGTTCAAGACTTTTGAAGAAGCAAAAAAATTCTGTACAGAAAAAGGGGTAAAAATGATCGACTTCAAGATGGTTGATATTGATGGCCGCTGGCGTCATATTGCTATCCCTGAAAGCCGTTTCGTTCCCGATATTATGGAGTCAGGTATCGGTTTTGACGGTTCTAACTACGGCTTTGCTGCAGTAGAAAAGAGCGATATGATCTTTATCCCCGACCTTTCAAGTGCAGCTCTTGATCCCTTTGCAGAGGTTACAACCCTTTCTATGATCGGTGACGTTTACGTTATCGCAAGCCCAAACTATCGTTTCAATCAGGATCCCCGAAACGTTTCAAAGCACGCTGTTGAATATCTCAAGTCAACAGGTATTGCAGATGAAATGATCATCGGTCCCGAATTTGAATTCCATCTTTTTGACAATGTTTCCTATAGTGTAAAGCCTGAAGATATGTTCTTCAGCGTAGATACAAGACAGGCAAGCTGGAACTCAGCTTATACAGATTCCAACAACAAGGGATATATCACACCCGGTCACAGAGGCTATCACGCTGACCTTCCCAACGATATTACTTATGATTTAAGAAGCCGTATCTGCCTTATGCTTGAAGAAAGAGATATCAAGGTTAAGTATCACCACCACGAAGTAGGCGGTTCAGGTCAGGTTGAAATTGAAGTAGAGCTTGGCGAGCTTACAAAGATGGCAGATAACACAATGACTATAAAGTATATGGTTAAGAACGCCGCATTACAGGACGGCAGAACAGCAACCTTTATGCCCAAGCCCATCTATAGCGAAGCAGGTAACGGTATGCACGTTCACATGCTTTTATTCAAGGATGGCAAGCCCGTATTCTACGATCCCAACGGCTACAGCGAATTGTCTGAAACAGCTCTTTACTTTATCGGCGGTCTGTTAAAGCACGCACGTTCACTCTGCGGCTTCACAAACCCCTCTACAAACTCTTACAAGAGACTTGTACCCGGTTTTGAAGCTCCTGTTACTATCGGCTATGCTACATCCAACAGAAGTGCGGTTATCCGTATCCCTGCTTATGCAAAGGCTCCCGACAAGCGCCGTTTCGAGCTTCGTAGCCCTGACGCTACCTGCAACCCCTACTATGCTTATGCGGCAATCCTTATGGCAGGTATCGACGGCGTAAAGAACAAGATAGATCCTTCAAAGTGTGGCTGGGGTCCCTTCGACTTCAACCTCTACACATTATCAGATGAAGAAAAGGCTAAGATCCAGTCACTGCCCAGAACCTTAGAAGAAGCTCTTGACGCTCTCGAAGCTGACCACGACTATCTTACAGAAGGTGGAGTATTCCCCGAAAGACTTATCGAGATCTGGCTCAAGAAAAAGCGTGCAGAAGCGGCGGCTATCAGCAAGATTCCTCATCCCGCTGAATTTGCAAATTACTATGATCTTTAATTCTGTAAAATAGAATAAAAAATGAAGGCAGATAACGGTTTTGTTATCTGCCTTTTCTATTTATTTATAAAAAATGATAGTAAACTTCACACCTTTATCTGTGTTTTCTGCTCTTATTATACCATCGTGCTCATTTACTATTTGCTTTGATAGGGCAAGACCTATGCCGTAGCCCTGATGATTTACATTATCGGTTTTATAATATCTTTCAAAAATATGAGGAAAATCCTTTTCGGATATTCTGTTGCCGCCACCCTCCACGGTTATTGTTACTGCAAGAGCGTTTTCTCCTGAGCTTATCACGATTTTGCTACCGCTGTTGCTGTGTTCTATGCAGTTTTTGATTATGTTCTGTAGTGCCTCATTGCACCATCTGAAATCGGCAGTGAGGCTTTCTTCACCATATTCTGTTATAAGCTCTGTTTCTTTAAGCTCTGCCATAATGAGAAGCGGCTCTGTGGCACTTTTTATAAGCTCACTACATAAAAATTCCTTTTTCTCCATAGTTATAGCCTTTGCTTCAAAGGAAGAAAGCTTTAAAAGTGTGTCGATAAGCCATTCTGTTTTTGAAATAAGCATTGAAAGATCTCTTATATATTTTTTTCTGTCGCCTTCAGAAAGCTCCTTTGTTCTCAGCATTGTAAGAATTATAGACATAGAGGTGAGGGGAGTTTTTAACTGATGGGATATATCCGCAAGACTGTCCTTTAAGATAATTTTATCATTTTTCAGTTTATTGTTCTGCTCTCTTATTTTTGTTGTCATCTTGCCGATCTCGGTTTTTAAAATGCTGATCTCACCCTCTTCATAACTTTCAAAGGAGATACTGTCATCACCACCGAGTATCTTGTCTATATCATCGCAAAGTAAGCTCAGCTTATCATATCTTGCTTTGTTTTCGATAAGTCCCGCTATGATGATAAGGGAAGATGTCACCCCGACTATGACACAGGCTATGGGGTTTATAAAAAAACAGATAACACAGGCTGTTACAGAAATGCTTATCTGTATCAGTAGCAGAGTGCCAAGCTCCTTATTTCTCAGCATTTTATTCATCTCCCATTCTGTATCCGAGTCCACGGACAGTTACTATTATTTTCGGGTCTTTAGGGTCATCGCCTATCTTCTCTCTTACTCTTTTTATATAGACGGTGAGAGTGTTGTCTGAAATGAATTCTCCACCTGTCGTCCATAGCTCGTCAGTAAGCTGTTCTCTTGAAAAAAGTCTGCCCTTGTTTGAAATAAATATAAGCAGAAGTCTGTATTCAAGAGCGGACAGGAAAATTTCACTACCACCCTTTGTAACAGTACCCTTTATAGTATCTACCCTGATATCGCTGTAGCATAAATCGTGATTTGTATGGTGATGCCTTTTTGTTACCGTCTTTATTCTTGCCACAAGCTCACGGGGACTGAATGGCTTTTTGATATAATCATCAGCACCAAGCTCCAGCCCTGCAATAATGCTTGCTTCATCGCCTGAGGCGGTAAGGAATATTATCGGTACTTCTGAGCTTTCTCTTACTCTGGAGCAGACGGAAAAGCCGTTGCCATCGGGCAGGGATATATCAAGCAATATACAATCAGGCTCACAGCTTTGTATAAGCTTTAAGCCTTCGGCCTGTCCCTTTGCACCAAATACAGTATAGCCCTCGGTTCTTAAATAGTCTGAAAGACTGTCAAGGATATTTATATCATCTTCTATTATAACTATTCTTTTCACAAAATCACCGCCCGTTTCTATATTAAATATATCACATTGAAATTCTGCGGTCAAGAAATTTTCGGAATGTGACTAAAGAGTCACTGAAAAGTCATTGAAATGAAATAAAAATATGTTACAATAGAAACAGAAAAGGAAAGGGGTACTTGATATGGAAATCCTTAAAATTGAAAATCTCACAAAAATATACGGTAGCGGAGAAAATGCCGTTACTGCAATTGATAACGTATCATTTTCCGTGGAAAAGGGTCAGATGGTGGCGGTGATAGGTCCCAGCGGCTCGGGAAAATCCACGCTGCTCCACGCTATCGGCGGAGTGGAAAAGCCTACCTCAGGCAGTGTACTTGTATGCGGAGAAGATGTGTATAAGAAGAATGATAAAAACCTTGCGGTTTTCCGTCGTCGTCAGGTAGGAATTATATATCAGTTTTATAATCTTATCCCTGTACTTGCTGCAGAAGAGAATATAACTCTCCCTGTTCAGATGGACGGCAGAAAGCCCGATAAGGAAAAGCTTTTACAGCTTGCCGCTCTTACAGGGATCGAGGATAAACTGAACTATCTTCCTTCTCAGCTTTCAGGCGGTCAACAGCAGAGAGTTTCTGTCTGTCGTGCCCTTTATTCATCCCCTACGCTCCTTTTAGCTGATGAGCCGACAGGAAATCTTGACTCAAAGAACAGCAGAGAGATAGTGGCTCTGCTTTGTAAGATGAATAAGGAATTAAAGCAGACTACTATCCTTATAACCCACGATGAGGATATCGCTCTGCAATGCGACAGAATAATTGCCTTAGAGGATGGCAGGATAGTTCGTGATGAGGTGATAAGATGAGCTTTGCATCAAAAATGGCACTGAGATACATAAAGGCACAGAAAAAGCACAGCGTGTTTATAATTCTCAGTATTGTATCGGCACTTACCTTTGTGACGGTTATCTTTACGCTTTTCTCATCCTTTTATTCTTCAATGCTGAATATTGAAAGGAGCAAATATGACTGGCACGCCCTTGTGCATGGTATAGAAAAAACGGACGCTGAAGCACTTTCTGAAGCTGATATGATAACGGGACTGGAATTTCTTCCTTATAGAGAAAACAGCACCGATGGGGTGGCATATCTTAATTTTTCGCCTGATATTTTTGATCCTGAAACCTATATCAGAGAATTTTCTAAAAAGAACTTTATAAATAAAGATATTACTATAGATCTCCACGATGCTTTTTTAGAATATGAGCTTATCGGTATACACGCAAAGGCGGCACTTGCACAGAAGCTTGCAATAGTCTATGTTTTTGTGCTGTTTATAATCTTTTTTACAAGATTTGTTATTGATACTGCCTTTGAAATCTCTTCAAAGGAAAGAGAGGTGCAGTTCGGAGTATTAGCCTCTCTCGGTGCGTCAAAAAAGCAGATAACAAGGATTCTTATCTGGCAGGGAATTTTCTTGTCTGTTATAGGTATACCTTTAGGATTGTTACTCGGTATCGGTGCGGGATATCTTATTTATTCCATAACCGAATCTATAGGTATATTTCAGTTGATTACAGAATTTGAAGGTGCTGAGGGAGTATTCTCGGCGTCACCTCTGTTTATCATAATTGCCGCAATAACAGGCTTTATATGGGTGTTGCTTTCTGCCTATGGCACAGGTAAGAGATTTTCAAAGAAATCACCTATCCAGTCTATAAAACAATGCGGCAAAAAGGTCTTCAAGGTGAAAAAATCCCTTTTCTTTGGTAAATTATTCGGATTTTCGGGTGAGCTTGCGTCAAAAAATATCCGCAGAGAGAAAAAGAGCTTTATAATTACTGCCTCTGCACTTTCTCTCTCCTTTACGATAATATCGTTGTTTTCTGTATTTGTAGATTATTACAACATAAATTTGAGGAAAATGGAAGAGGGTCAGCTGATGCTGTCAGAAAATATAGCGGCAGATTATACAGCGACTTATTTTGGCACAATGACGGAAGATGGGAGCTTTGTAAGCGATATAAAAGATGGATACCGTATACTTGAAAACAGTCTGGACGGTGTGTATGTAAACTATATCTCACGCTTATGCTGTAATGTTACAAAGGACTCTTATATGTTGAGAGAAAAAATACCCTTTGATAAGAATTACCTGTCTGTGATGGAAGACAACGCTATAATACTGGACTTTGCGTTTTTAAATAAGAAATATTACGACGAGATTTTTGCTCAGTCATCAGGCGTTGATTATGACACGCTTGCAAAGGAAAAGGGATTTATTGTGTGCGAAACTTATATGCCGGTAGACGGCTTTGAGGGAAGTCCGATAAAAGTGGGTAGTGAAAGCTTTTCCGTCTCGTTATCAGATGATATATCGCTTATGGAAGGAGGAAGCAAGGTTGTTTTTAAGGATGTTGATATAAAGGTGCTTGGTAGTGCACAGAGTGTAAATTTGTTTTCTACAAATTCTTTTATGATAACCCTTATTGGTACAGAGGACCATTTTTTCAAGCTTAACGGCGGTAGTATAGTAAAGAGCGATGAGCAGCGTATCAGCTTTATGATCGGTTTGCCGAGAAATGACGGAAGAAGCCTCGTAGGAATGGATAATGAAATAAGAGAAAATCTTAAAGATTCCAGAGTATATCTTCACCAAGATTCGGATTTATATAATATTATAAAGCTGGAAAAACAGTTTGCGTCTGTGTTTGTTCTTATTATCTCTGTTATAGTGCTGGTCTCTCTTATCGCTATTATAAATCAGGTCAATATAATCTCTACAGGTATTATAAACCGTCGCAAAGAGATAGCGTCACTTCGTGCTCTTGGTATGACAAAGGGTCAGCTTTTTAAAATGCTTGCACTTGAAAGTATAGGCTATGTGGCTATAGCAACGCTGGTTTCTTTTATAATATCTTCCGTGATAATTTTACTGTCAAATATATCAATGGATAACTTCTATCCATACTCAGTGCCACTGTCTTTTACTTTTTCTGCATCAGCTACGCTTATATGTGCTGTTATCGGTTTTGTTATAGGAATTGTGACTATACATATCTGTACGTCGGATTTTAGTAAAAATTCCATAGCCGAAGAAATGAAAACCATAGAATAAAGGACTTCCTGCTTTTTTCTCGGTATAAGATAACACGCTGAAAAATAAAGGAGTGGTGTTATGATATACGTAATGAGCGACCTGCACGGAGAATATGAAAAGTATATTAAAATGCTGGAGCTGATAGAGTTTTCGGACCAGGACGAGCTTTTTGTTCTCGGTGACACGGTCGACAGGGGAGAAAGACCGATTGATATCCTGCTTGATATGATGGAAAGACCCAACGTTTATCATTTTATGGGAAATCACGATTTGTTGGCTCTTGATATTCTCAAAGTTCTGGCAACAGATATCAGTGAAGACAATTTAAATACTCTTGATGAAAGGCTTTTGGAAGAGATAAGTGAATGGATGCAGGAGGGCGGAGAGACTACTTTAAAGCAGTTTGCATCGCTTTCCAAAACGCAAAGGGCTGACCTTATTGATTTTATGTCTGATTTCTCTTTGTTTGAAGCAATTGACGCAGGAGATAAGACCTATATCCTTGTCCATGCAGGGCTTGGGAATTTCAGGAAAGATAAAAAGCTCAGCGAATATACACCAGACGAGCTTCTTTTCTGCCGAAGCAGACTTGATATGGAATATTACGATGACAAGAGCATATACATTGTATCAGGACACACCCCTACAATTGTTTTAGCGGGAACAAGCAAAATAGTGACTATAGGCAACAACATCAAAATTGATTGTGGTGCGGCTTTTGGCGGCAGGCTCGGTTGTCTTTGTCTTGATACTATGGAAGAGTTTTATATCTGATATCTTCCTTATTTTTGAAAAAACTATTGACAAATTTAGTAGAGTAGTGTAAAATAATGTAGAAATATATTTTAGGAGGTATGCTACTATGCAGAATATGCCCAACAACACAACAGGCGGATACTATGTAGATCCTATAAAGCTTATCATTTTATGTATCGTTACTTGCGGTATCTACGTATTCTACTGGAGCTATAAGGTAACAGAATTTACAAACCAGGACGGTGCTGAATACCGTAATCCTGTAAATAAGCTTCTTTTATGCTTATTTGTACCCTTCTACTTCCTTTACTGGATCTATGTAACATGCAAGAAGATTGAAACTATGTCAGCACAGAGAGGCGTTGCCAGTGGAGATGTTACAATCCTTGCACTTGTATTCTATTTTGTATTCTCACCTGTTACAGTTTTCCTGATGCAGAATTCAATCAACAAGCTCAGCCAGTAATTTAAAATCTACATAAAGATCGTCGGAGTGAAAGCTCCGACGATTTTTTTGTAAAATTTTTTAAATTCCACTTGTGTTATCAAATTAAATATGGTATGATATACATAGTAGTATTAAGAAAGGGAGGTGCTTATGAAGAATATCGCTTTATTCGTAGGCTTTCTCGATAACGAGTTTTCAATGGACGTTATGGAGGGAGCACGGGTTGCCGCTAAGGAACTTGGTGTAAATCTTTTTATCATTCCTGTAAGGCTTCTTATAGAGAATTATTCTGAGGCAGAGCTTAACGTCTATACGTATCAATATAATACGATGCTTTCCTATGTTGGAAAGGGTAATTTTGACGGCGTTATTGTGGAAACGGGGGTTGTCTGCAATGGTATGAGCGATGAAGACGTAAAGGAACTTTTTGATTCCTTTGGTGTTCCTACAGTAAGTATTGCCCGTAAGATAGAGGGATATCCAAATATCCGTTTTAATTGTAACGGTCTTCGTGAGGAGATAGAGCATCTTATTAACCATCACGGATGTAAAAGAATAGGTTTTATAGGCGGTCCAGAAAATAACGGTGAAGCTATAGAAAGATTCGACCTTTATAAACAGACCTTGCAGGACAACGGGCTGGTATATGACGAAAAGCTTTGCGGAAGCGGTAATTTTTCCGAATTCTGCGATGATGAGGTAATAAGGGTTATAAAGCAGAACGAAGGAAATATAGATGCATTATGCTTCGCAAATGACCGAATGGTTATCGGCGGATACTGGGCACTTGAAAAGCTCGGACTTGTTCCGGGCAAGGATATAATGATAACAGGCTTTGACGATGCACCATCTGCTTGTGCGATGAACCCGCCTCTTACAACGGTTCATTCAAATATACCGCATCTTGGAAAATATGCGATGAAGCAGTGCGTTTCTATGGTTGAGGGAAGAGAAGGCCGTGATGTGTTCATTGATACCTCTACCATTATAAGAAGCTCCTGTGGTTGTCCTTCGAGAACAACAGTGATAACAGAAAAGATATCTGAAGCAGGTTCTCTTGACAAGATATCGGTAGAGACTCTTTGCGGTGAAATACGTTCTTTCCTTTTCGCCTCTCTCAGTATAAGTGATGAACTTAAATTAAAGGTGAACGCTATTGTAGATGCCATCTATGAGTTGCTCAACGATATATCTCATCCTTACTTTGACCGTAAGCATCACATGAGGTCTATTGTTGATATTATTTCAGTAATTAATTATGAGGTCGTATCTTATGGAGAGGTATCCTTTATCCTTAACCTTGTAAGGAAAAAAGGCATACTGATTGCCCACGATAAGCAACAGGCAACTGAATTCTTCTTTGATTTGCTGGATAACATAGCAGAAAAGGAAGTAAACAGCGTTTATTCGCTCAGGCAGGATTATCGTGACACATCCCAGATAACCAGTGCTATAGTATATGATGTTCTTGCAAACATAAATAATGAATCGGCAAGCTACAGATTTATCATAACCAATGTACGTCGCCACAAAACACAGAGCAGTTATCTGTTTATTCACGATTTACCTGTTATTTGTCACAGCTTGGATGCGTGGAAGCGTCCCCGTAAGGAAAAGCTTACTTGCTATCAGGTCGGAGAAAAGGAAGAAATAATTCCTTTGGATCTTCAGGAATATGATTCAGGTTCGATTTTCAGATGCGATAAAATATCCGACGGTTCGCACGTGTTTGTTGTAAATCCTCTTTTCTATAACGAAGAACATTATGGATTACTTCTTGTAGAAAAAGATGATATGGATCGTGCGTATTTTGAATGGGTAGTATTCAAGCAGATATGCTATGCACTCAAGATGAAACGCCTTATGGAAGAACAGATGTCTGTTCATGCTCAGCTTTCAAAGAACATGGAGCTTATCGAATCCTATAATATTATGCTCAAGAAAAAGAGCATAAGCGACGAGCTTACAGGAATATATAACCGCAGAGGCTTTATAGAAAGAGTGACAGAACAGCTTAATGATCCTGCAAATCTTGGTAAGAGAGCAGTAATCGTATATGCGGATATGAATTATCTGAAGGTTGTAAATGACCGTTTTGGTCATGATGAGGGTGACTTTGCGATAAAGGGAATAGCCACCATACTGAAAAGCTGTTTCAGATCAAGTGATGTAGTAGCCCGTTTTGGCGGCGACGAGTTTGCAGCCTTTGGATTTATAAGAGGTAAGAACTTTGAAAGTATCCTTCGCTCACGTATGAAAGAATCAACTGACGAATTTAATGACACAAGTGAAAAGCCCTTCCTTGTAACTGCAAGTATGGGTGTGTATGAATTTATCTGCGATGAGACCACAAATCTCACTGAGTGTATGAATAAGGCTGACGCAGATCTTTACGAGGATAAGAAGAATAAGCCTAAAACGATTATAAGATAATAGAACAAACAGGACGAACAGCCTTTGCAGTTCGTCCTGTTGTTTTTTATAAAGAACCGATAACAGGACCGCTCTGAAAGTAGTAAACTGATATGTGAGACTGCGGTACTCAGAATAACTTTTGTAACATAAACAAATTTTTACGGCTGCATGCTTGCCTTGATTTTATTTTATCTTGGCACGACTTGAAATTATATAAAATTTATTACCTAAATATCAGATTTGTGTTGCAAGTGAGAACAAAATCAAGTATAATAGATAAAAAGGATGACATTTTCTGAAAAGGTCTATACAAAAATAAGAGGTGATAATTTGTTATGAATGAATCAGAAAAGCAGATAACCGCACGACTGTTTCAGCAAAGAGAACAGGGTGACACCCACTCTCCCTATGAAAGCGAATTTGATTATTATGAGCAGGTGAGAGAGGGCAATATAAAGCGTCTGTCTGAAATGATAACCGATCTTGGCGGAGATGGTGCAGGAAAACTATCTCAGGATCCTGTACGTAATGTAAGATACCATTTTGTGATTTCGGTAGCTCTTATAACACGATACTGTGTTGAGGGCGGACTGGAGATGGAAACCGCTTATACAATGAGCGACTATTATATAAATAAAGGGGATACCAGCACATCTATAAGCGAGATAAATGCCCTTAACAGAGAAATGGTAATGGACTTTGCCACAAAGATGAAGGCAAACAGAACAAAGACCGTCTATTCAAGACACGCCGTTATGTGTATGGATTATATTATGAATAATCTCCATTCAAGACTTACTGTAGAGGATATAGCCGAAAATATTGGTATATCTGCAGGCTATCTTTCCCGTATGTTTCATAAAGAGGTAGGGATGACAGTAAGCGGTTTTGTTACTTCAAAAAGAATAGAAGCGGCACAGAATCTTCTTAAATATTCCGATTATCAGTCGGTGGATATTGCAAATTATCTTTGCTTTGGTTCTCACAGTCACTTTATAAGTGTTTTCAAAAAGTATACGGGACTTACACCAAAACAGTACAGAAATAAATATTATCGAAGCGACTGGACGGTATCAGAACATAAGTCGGTTAAATAATGGCAAAAAAGTAAGTATCGAATTTGACATTGAGGTCATAAAAATGATATAAATTTATTTAAAGCTATGATAAAATCTATGGCAAGGAGAGACAACAAAACCTGAAAAGGAAATACAAATGTTGTCGTTACATATCAAATGGAAAATAAAAAATCAAAAAAAGCGGTCATAATATCAGTAGTTGCCGCTTTGGTAGTAATAGTCGTTGTCGCATTACTCTTTATCATTAAACCCTCAGACAACACCCCCGCAGATTCATCAGAAAACACATCGTCAGAAATGTCATCGGTAGTACAGGATGATTCGTCAAAGGAAGAAGAAAAGGTTACAACCACTCCCGTAGACTTTTACGGTGAGATGCTTGTAAAGGATGGCATTATAACCGGTTCAAAGACCGGAGAAAAAATGCGTGTCACAGGTATGAGCTTTTTCTGGAGCAACTGGTCACAGAAGTATTACACAAAGGATTATGTTGATATGATGGTGGATGACTTCAACTGTGAAATTGTAAGATGCTCCTACGGTATTCAGGATAACGGCGTACCCTATGATGATACCTGCGTACCTCTTATTGAAGACGTTGTAAAGCAGGCGGTCGAAAGAGGCGTATACGTTATACTCGACTGGCATTCTCACGGTGCACATAAGAACCCTGACGAAGCTATAGCTTTCTTTACTGATATGGCACAGAAATACGGTCAGTATGATAATGTTATTTTTGAGATCTTCAACGAGCCTATGAACACAAGCTGGAGAGACGTAAAGATCTATGCTGAGCTTGTTATTCCTGAAATCAGAAAGTATTCCGATAATCTTATTCTTGTCGGCACACCCAACTGGAGCCAGGATGTTTTATCAGCGGCAAAGCTCCCTGTTGAGGGTGATAATATAGCTTATACACTGCATTTCTATGCAGGAACACACAAGCAGTGGCTGAGAGATAACGCTGACAAGGCTATGAAGCTTGGTATCCCCCTCTTTGTATCCGAATGGGGCAGTGTAAATGCTGACGGTAACGGCGGTATAAACAAGGCTTCTACAGAAGAATGGATGCAGTGGATAGACGAAAACCAGCTTTCAAGCTGTAACTGGGCTATAAATGATAAGGACGAAGGCTCAAGTATATTCGTATCAGATAGTAATTTAAGCGAAACAGGAAATTATATAAAGGATCTTATTCAGGCAAGAACACTTAATGCTCCCTGGAGAGAAGCGATATCAGAATAATGTGAGGAAAGTATAATGGCGTTTGATAAAAACTTTGTATGGGGTGCGGCTACCGCCTCCTATCAGATAGAAGGGGCTGCAAACGAGGACGGAAAGAGCCTGAATATCTGGGATACCTTCTGCGAAATTCCCGGTAAGGTGTATAACGGACATAGCGGTGCGGTAGGCTGTGATCATTATCACAGAGTTGATGAAGATGTCGCTCTTATGAAAGAGATAGGTATAAAGGCATATCGCTTTTCGCTCAGCTGGAGCAGAATAATTCCCGATGGAATTGGAGAAGTCAATGCGGCAGGTGTGGCTTTTTACAATCACCTCATAAATAAGCTTCTTGAAAATGGTATCACTCCATATATTACTCTCTATCACTGGGATCTGCCTTACTGCCTATATCTTCGCGGCGGCTGGATGAATCCTGAAATCAGCGACTGGTACGCTAATTACGCAAAGGTGGTTACAGAGGCTTTTTCAGACAGAGTAAAGAGCTTTATCACCTTCAACGAGCCTGAAGTATTTGTCGATTGCGGATATCGTCAGGGCTTCCACGCACCCGGTTATAAGCTTGGCAAGCGTGATATGATGGTTATTTGTCACAACGTCCTTACAGCTCACGGAAAAGCAGTAGCAAATATGAGAAAGTATGCAAAGCAGCCTTTGGAAATAGGTTTTGTATCTGCAACAATGCCACCTATTCCGGTAAATAAAACCGAAAAGGAAATAGAAGCGGCAAGAAACAGCTATTTTGTGAATGACGAATATGCTTTCCCTGTACAGAATGGTATCTGGGAGGATACAATATGCTTTGGTAAATACCCTGATGATATAGATACGTCTCTGCTCCCCGAAGGATATGAAAAGGATCTCCCGATAATCAGTACGCCTATTGACTTCATCGGACTTAATATCTATCGTGGTCAGAATATCACAGTAGATGAAAAGGGCAACAGAGTAAATAAAGAACCCACTCTCAATCAGCCTACAACTGCAATGGACTGGGAGATAACACCCGAGGCACTTTACTGGGGCCCGAAATTCTTCCACGAAAGATACGGACTGCCGATATACATCACAGAAAACGGCATATCTGTCCGCTGTGAACCCTCTCCTGACGGAAAGGTTTACGATATTTCCCGTATAGATTATATGAGAGATTATATCGGATGCCTTAAAAAAGCGGCGGAGGACGGAGTCAAAGTAAAGGGTTACTTCGCCTGGTCGCTTCTTGATAATTTTGAATGGGCTTGCGGATATAAAGAACGCTTCGGACTGATTTATGTGAATTACGAAACAGGCAAGCGTACTCTTAAAGAATCTGCAAAGTGGTATTCAGACCTTATAAAGAAGAACGGAAACTGAAAAATACTCATCTTATTTGCATTTATAGATAAAAATATCCAAACAAATAAATAATAAATAAAGCTCACGGTATAAACCGTGAGCTTTATTTTATGTTTATCTGAGTTTATTTCTTTTCAGCTTCTTTTTTAGCTTTTCTTTCAGCCTTTGCCCGCTGAGCATATTCTGCCGTCGCACAGAAGATAACGTCGCCTGAAGAGTTTATTGCAGTTTCAAGAGAGTCCTGAACTACCGCAATAATAAAGCCAACGCCTACTACCTGCATTGCCACATCTGTACCAACGCCAAGTAAAGAGCAAGCCATAGGGATAAGCAGGAGTGATCCGCCTGCAACGCCTGATGCACCGCAAGCACCGAGAGTAGCAAGGAAGCTGAGCAGTATTGCAATGACAAAGTTTACTTCAATTCCCTGAGAGAAAGCGGCTGAAAGTGACATAACTGTAATTGTGATAGCCGCACCGTCCATATTTATTGTAGCACCTAAGGGGATAGCTACAGAATAATATTCCTTATCAAGACCGAGTTTTTCGCAAAGTCCCATATTTACGGGGATATTTGCGGCAGAGCTTCTTGTAAAGAAGGCTGTAACGCCTGATTCCTTAAAGCACTTGAAAACGAGGGGGTAAGGATTCTTGCGAAGAGCAATTGCAACGATAAGCGGATCTATTACAAGTGCTACAGTCAGCATACAGCCTACAAGCACAAGTAAGAGCTTGCCGTAGTCGGTAAAGATGTTAAGACCGTATTCCTTAACGGAACCGTACACAAGACCCATAATGCCGAAGGGAGCAAGCTGGATTATCCAGGATACTGCCTTTGATACTGCAGTTGAAAAGTCATTCAGCATTTCCTTTGTCTTGTCGCTTGCAACCATGCGAAGAGCAAGACCGATGATAACAGACCAGGTCAGTATACCTACATAGTTGCCTTGTATAATGGCACTTACGGGGTTCATAACCATATTGTTTAAAAGTCCCCTGAACACTTCGCCAAGGTCGGTGGGAGCAGAGCCTGTCGCCGCATCGGCAAGGGGAATAGTTACCTTAAAGGCATAACTGAAGATTACTGCCGCTACAGCCGCTAAAAGGGTACTGAGCAGGTAAAAGATGATTATTGTTCTGAAGCGGCTGCCGATGCCCTTTCCTGCACTGGATAGCGATGCTATTACCAGTATCAGTACAAGGATGGGTGCTATAGCCTTCAAAAGACCTACGAATATATCGCCAAGTACCGTTATAAAGGATGCGGCGGGTACCCACAATCCAAGGCATATACCTATTACAAGGCCGATGGCAATTCTCAGAATGAGGGGCGTTTTTGTGTAAAACTGTAAGATTTTTTTCATAATTCCTCCTGTGGCTTTAAAGCCGTCTTAATACATATTTTAAGTATACTATACCTCGCGGAAAAAAGCAAATGTTTTTTTATAAAAACTAACTTTTATCAGTTTAAAAATAAATATTTTTATGTTATTATGAAATTCGGGAACTTTTTTGAAATTTAAGCGGTCTTATATTATGAAAAGAAAATTTTCTTTTAAAACACGGGGTGGTGATAAAGCTGAAAAAAGAAGATGATGTAATAATTGAAAAGCTGTTTTGTCGTGATGAAGAAGCTCTGACTGAAACAGAAGACAAATACGGTCCTATGTGCAGAAAAATAGCTTACAGTATACTGGGCGATTATGAGGATGCAAACGAGTGCGTGAATACGGCTTTTTATAAGCTGTGGAATGCCATACCGCCTGCAAGACCTCTTTCTCTTAAAGCGTATCTTTGCAAAGTAGTCCGTAGTGTTGCTTTTTCAATGAGAAAGAAAAACAGCTCAGCGGAGGTCTATCTCACAGAGCTTTCAGACTTTATCCCTGATGATAACGGCGATGCACAAAAAATTATTGACAGTGCAATGCTGACAGTATATTTAAACGAGTTTCTGAAAAGTCAGAAGGATATAAACCGCAGAGTATTTATACTACGCTATTACTATAACCTTTCGATTGATGAAATATCGGCATCGCTCAGGGTAAAGAGTGCTACCGTTAAGACAAAGCTTTTCAGAACAAGGGAGGAGCTTAAGAAGCTTCTTCAAAGTAAAGGCTATAAAATTTAGAAAGGATAGGTTTGTAATGGATATCAATAAAATTAAAAACGCGATAGACAACATAGACGAAAATTATTTGTTTGATGCCGCAGAGCTTATCTCTGGAAAGGATACTGATATGAAAAAAGAAAAAAATATTAATGTTAATGCAGAAGACATGGTCGTTGTAGATGATTATAAAAACAAGCGTGTGGGCAAGGCTGCAAAGTGGCTTTCTGTTGCCGCAGTATTCTGCTTCATCGTTGCAGGCGTTGCACTTATCGGTATTAACGCAGGAAACAACCAGGTAGGTACAAGCGAGGTAACTCCTCTGAACTCTGTAACCGAGAGTTCTGATGTTGAGGAAAGCGTAACAAGTGTTGAAGAAAGCGTAACAAGTGTTGAAGAAAGCTCTGTTGAGGAAAAGACAGAGGAAGAGCTTTTATGGGAAAAGGCTGTTAATGAAACAAGCGCTTCAGGTAAAACACACTATCAAGGAAATTATAGCATAGAAGGACAGGTTGTCCCTGAAGATTCGTATAGGTATGTGGAGTACAAGGGTGGCAAGATAACGATAGATGCAGATATCTTCGCAACATTTGGCGAGATTAAGCCTGAAGAGGCGTCTGTAGGCTACTATGTAACTATAAACGGTGTAGTACAGGATCTGTACATTGGCGATGAAAGCATAGGTAAGACCTATATTCACCGTAACAATAAGGAAGAAATCGAAAGCGACAATGCAAAGGGAAATTTCAGCATAAGCTTTACTCCCACCATTGCACAGTCAGATAAGGATATGAAGGAGTTTAATCTCTGCCTTGTTTCAGTTAGAAGTCCGAAATACAGAATTTCTCCCTATTATGTGTCCTGTGGTCTGAATCATGTAAATACGACAACAGCTTTATGGAAGCTTCACACAAATAATGTTGCAATAGAAAACTATGTGGATGAGGCAGAGGTTGAAGCTATAAATTATGAAAAGAAAACTATCAACGATCCTACCAGTAATATAGGTCCACGTCTTTATAATAAGGACGGTAGTGAGTATGAAATAAGATGCGACGGCGATTCTGTAAGTGTTAAAACTCAGTTCAGAGTAGGCGAGAATGCCGGTGATAAGTATCGTTTAGTATATCTTGTTAACGGCGTGCCTGTAACTCTTTCTGATGGCAGAAATTATTTAGAAGTGGATGTTGAGCCTTGCACACAGTATGATTTTGATGTTGTGACTATCAATGGAATACAGCCTTATGATACTTTAGAAGTTATAGAATTTATATGTGATGAAGCAATGGGTTCGGAAATGTACTCAAGCACATTTATGCATCATACCATATTACCTGAAGATTATGTAAGAAGATAAGTCTGATAAAAAATTTCAAATCTATGTGACGTTTTACCTTCCTCAATTGTATTATATATGAGGAGATAAATAAAGCAAGACCATAGAATAAGAGATAACAGGATACTCTCCTTAAAAGCAGTGCCGTATGCAACTTTATAACAAGGCATAAATTAAATGAAGGACAAAAATGCATAATATGATGCGACACTGCTTACCCCCTTACGCTATAAAGCATAAGGGGGTAAATTTTTTTAATTGATGTCTTTCACCTTGTCAAAAACGAGGTTATTTTTTTCAGTTTCTTTATATTATGTAGTATATGGATGTTCACAGGTTGACCTTCTTCTGCTTTCTTCGGAATATGCGGCCGATATATCCAATCACTGCTTCTTCAACACAAAACACAGCGGCGTATATCAATATTATTCTTAATATCTGCAGAATAGTGAAATTGTTTTCGATAGAAAAATACTTAATTGCAGCACAACTGAGTTTTATATTTATGGGGATAGTGGCTGATGCGGTTAAAATTGATATCCATAATGTGTCTCTCGGAATTTTAGTTATAGCATTGTTTTTCGGAAAGTCAATAGTTTTTTAAGTAATTAACTGAATTACCATTCTTATCAGAAAAAATTATTCAAAAAGTTTATTGAAATTTTTAAAAATCTGTCAGGGAAAATATAAAAATTCCCGAAAATGTGTAAATTCAGGATAAAAATGGGGCAGAAATTATGGGTAAAAATTAACCACCAAGCGATGTGTTGTTTTTCTGCTGACTTTCTTTGATTTTTTTGTCAATAGCCCTTAATTTTTTAAAAATTGTGTCGATATAAATTAATATAGTAGTATTGTATATTCCGAACCGCTGTAAGAATATATCAGTATATGTATACAATAAAATTTCAATTGGATTATGAAAATCCTGCAGTACATTGTCAAAATTTACATAAGTACTTGACAACTGCACCGATTTTTTATATAATATAAACAAATAAGGTTTGCAATGGTAGCTTATGACAAACCGGGGGTTTATTCAAACGGAAGTATGTTGAAGGATAACCTTAAAAATCCCGATGCACAGACTAAAGACAACGTAAAACCGATGCGTCTGCTTTGTGTGTCAGGTGCTGTCACCGCTCCTTGGTGATACGCTTTCCAAAGACATAAGCAAAACCCCTGTAAAAACCGGATGAGAGGTATGTAGTATGAAAAAGACAAGTTTTAATGGAATCATAAAATTTGTGACTCCTTGCTTTAAGACGATAGGTATCGGCTTTAAAAAGCTGAGTGGGCTGTCAGGAAGAGTGGTAGCGGCCTCGCTTACAGCGATGATGCTTGTATCGGTTATGTCCGTGATAGCTTTGGCGTCATCGGTTACCAATAACATTCACTGGTCAGTGGTCCGTTCAGGCGGTGATGTAATTTTATATCTCGGTAATACTGAACACACAGTACAGAGCGGTGAAGCTATGTATCCCGATGGCAATCAGTCTTCATCAAACAAGGGTTCGGATGGTCTTAACTACTCAAGCGTTACCGATGCTCCTTACTATGCTCATAAGGAATACATCACAAAGGTCGTTATCGAATCCGAAATTTCTCCCGCTAACTGCTTCGGCTGGTTCAACGGCTTCAGCTCATGCGAAAGCGTTGAGGGATTAGGCTACCTCGATACATCCAATGTTACAAATATGTCAGGTATGTTCAACGGCTGTGCTTCTCTGACTTCACTTGATCTGTCGGGCTTTGTTACAACCAATGTTACAACTATGGCTGATATGTTCCTTGGTTGCTCATCCTTAGAATCAGTTACCTTTGGTGCAGGCTTTACAACAAATAATGTTATTTATATGGGCAATATGTTCAACGGTTGCTCACGCCTGACTTCCCTCGATCTGTCAGGCTTCAATACCGCAAACGTAACAGATATGGCAGGTATGTTCAATAAATGCTTATCTCTGTCATCCCTTACGTTTGGCACAGATTTTGATACTACAAAAGTTCAGTATATGAAGAATATGTTCAAGAACTGTTCTTCGCTCACTTCTGTTGATCTTTCAGGCTTTGTTACAGAAAATGTTACCGATATGTCAAGTATGTTTGAGGGCTGTAAATTACTTAGCTCACTTGATATCTCAGGTTTTGACACACGCAAGGTTACATATATGCCTAATATGTTCAACGGCTGTATATCTCTGACCGCTCTTGATTTCTCCGGCTTTAGTACAGCAAACGTTACAGATATGAAGTATATGTTCAATAACTGTTCAGCCCTCACTTCTCTCGATCTGTCAAATTTTGCAACAGGTAAAGTTACAGATATGCAGAATATGTTCAACGGTTGTTCAGCTCTGACTTCACTTAACATTTCCGGCTTTGATACTGCCAAGGTTCAGGATATGTCAGCTATGTTCAAGGATTGTGCTAAGCTTACAAGCCTTGATCTGTCAAGCTTCAACACAAATATCGTAAGATATGTTGATGATATGTTTACTTCCTGCAATAAGATTAAGCTTATCAAAGCACCCGCTACAAACAATAAAACAACAATTGTTTTACCCGATTTCGCTACATATTATGACAACAACGGAACTTCCTATACAAATCTTCCTTTAACAACAGGAACAAGCATTGACCTTATCGCAAAGCATGATGTTACAATAAACTACGGCGGCATCTTCAGCAACGATTCACAGCAGATCGCAGACGGCGAAAAGGTTCAGCTCAAAGACCCTGTAGCAGATGGCTACATCTTTATGGGCTGGTTCCTCGATTCCACCTTTGAAAGAGAATTTGATGTTGAATCAGCTATCTTAAAGGATACAGTAATTTACGCAAAGTTTGTTAATTACACTAATGATATGAAGGAAGTTGCTGACGCTATCGGTGATCTCGAAACAGCAATTGACGGTGTAAATGAAGCACTTGACACCAAGGCAGACGAAACAGAGCTTGCTGCTGTAATCACAGATCTTGAACAGGCAAAGAAAAATATCCAGTCTCTGCTTAGTCAGATAGATGATTATGAAAATGCAGATTCAGGCCTTGAAAATAGATTAGAAGCAAAGATCGAATCAGCAAACGATCTTATTAATAAGGCTGTCAAGGAGCTTGCTGACAGAGTAGCTTATCTTGAATCAGAAATCAATATAGCTAAGACAAATATCGGTACAAATGTAGGCAATATCGCAACACTCACAACAAACCTTGTAGCTCTTAATTCAGCACTTAATGATCTTAACGACAAGGTAATAGATGATTACGCAACAAAGAAAGAGCTGACAGATGCGATAAATTCAGCAACAGATACTATCAATAAGACAATTGAAACACTTGCAGGCAGAGTAACAACTCTAGAAAAGGAAATCGCTACTGCCAAGACAGATATCAAGTCAAATGCAGACAAGATTGCAAAGCTAACAACCGATCTTGCAACTACAAACAAGACACTTACAGCTCTCAGTGACAAGATAACAAGCGATTACGCTACAAAGAAAGAGCTTACAGAAGCTATCAAATCAGCATCAGATACTATCAACGATACAATTGATGTTCTGACATCAAGAATTGAAACTCTTGAAGCAGGTCTTGCTGATGCAAACGGAAACATCAATACCAACAGAGATGATATCGATACACTTAAAGCCGACGCTGAAGCGATCAAGACCTGGAAGGATGAAGCTCAGACAATAATCACAGCCCTTCAGGAACTTACTGCAATACAGGGAACAGATATTGCGGATCTCAAGACTGCAGTAAAGGCACTTCAGGAAGAAATCACCATTGCAAATGCAAATATTAGTGCGATTGAACTGAAAATCGCCGCATTAGAAGGCAGAGTAGATGTTCTTGAACTTGCACAGCAGAATTTAGAAGCAGCCATTGATGCTCTTGAAAAGGCAAAGGCTGACAAGACAGATATTGCAACCCTCAATGACAAGATAGCAGAGCTTAATGCCGCAATTGCAGCTGCAGAAGCTATTGCAAAGACTTATACAGATGAAAAAGCGGCTGAGCTTACAAGTGCTATTTCAACAGCAAAGAATCAGGCAATCAATGCTGCTGAAACTTTAGTAAACAAGGCAAAAGCTGAACTTCAGTCCGCAATTGACAAGAAGGCTGATATCGCAACTCTTAATCAGAAGGTAAGTACACTTAACAATGCTATTGCAACAGCAGAAGCTACAGCAAAGGCATATACCGATCAGAAGGTAACAAACCTTACCAATGCTATTGCGACTGCAAAGAAAGATGCAGTTAATACAGCCAAGGATCTTGTTGACAATGCAAAGACAGAGCTTAAGCAGGCTATTGATAAAAAGGCTGATACTACAAAGGTAAACAGCTCTATTGCTAATTTGCAGAATGCGGTTACAGCTCTTCAGAAGGCAAGCGATGATTATATCGACGCTGACGCAAAGCTTAAGGCTGAGCTTGAAGCTGCCATTGCACAGGCAAAGCAGGAAGCTCTCGACGCTGCTAAGGGCTACGCTCCCTACATCGGTATGAACGGCAACTGGTGGGTCGGTGACAGCGATACAGGTGTAAATGCCAGCGGTATAAAGGGCGATACAGGTAACGGAATTGAAAGCGTTACTACCACAAAGGAAAACGGCATAACAACAGTAACTATTACATTTACAGATACCACAAAGGATCCTGTAGTATTCACTATCGCAGATGGCGAAAAGGGTGAAAAGGGTGATCAGGGTGTAGGTATTGCAAAGATTGAAAAGACTTCAAGCGAAGGTAATATTGATACATACACTATCCTCTTTACAAACGATAAGACCTTTACATTTACCGTAACTAACGGTAAGGATGGTAAGGACGGACTTACACCTTATATCGGTGAAAACGGCAACTGGTGGATCGGCGATAACGATACAGGTGCAAAGGCAGCTG
>JAZSHW010000059.1:0-11546 GCA_045533495.1 Ruminiclostridium sp.
GGGTACCATGTGTACATAGCCCACAGACGTTCCCTTTGATGTAAGCCAGGGCTTAAAAAGAAAGAACGTAGGATTGATGGTATGATAATGTACGATAGGAGTACGCTTGTTGCTGTTTTCAAGTACGGTGTACTTATCTGACATTTCCTTTATAAGTCCCACCTGCTCGATGTAGGCTGAACCTACACCCTGACCCTTTACTGAGGTCGCTTCGGATTTCATATTAATTTCTATTGGCATAATAAAACCTCTCAATAAAATCATTTAAGGTATTTACTCATAGTCTCTGTTCACAATTAACTAAAATTATACCACATCTATACATTTTTGTCAATGACAGCAGCTTTTTGCGGTGCATCTTAGCCGTTTCTTTGTCTGCGGATAAAAAGTCCGATAACAGCAAACAGCAGGAATGCACCCAGATTCACTACCACAACACTCGCCCCTGCAGGAAGGTCAAAATTATACGTTACCTCCATACCGATTATATAACATACCGAAGAAACGAGGGCTGAACATATAGTAACGCTCTTAAAGCTTTTAAATACTCTCATAGAAGTAAGAGCCGGGAAAATTATAAGGCTTGATATTAAAAGTGCCCCCATAATTCTCATACCTACCACCACTGTAAGGGCTGTGAGCAGGGCTAAAACCGTGTTGTACAGATCTGCCTTTACGCCTGTTGCTTTAGAAAAGCCCTCGTCAAAGGTAACGCCGAATATCTTGTTATAAAAAAGCACAAAGAGGGCGATTACAACAACGGAGCATATAACACTTAAAACCAGGTCATCATTGCTGATAGCCATAATACTACCGAACATATAGCTGTTCATATCCGCTCCGCTGCCCGACTTGGAAAGGATTATAACGCCTATCGCCATAGCACTGCTTGAAAGGAGAGCTATCGCCGCATCCCCTTTTATTTTACCGCCGGAGCTTATTTTTATAAGTATAAAGGCCGCAAGCATAACAACGGGGATGGAAACGTGCAACGGTGCAAGGTTCAAAGCCGATGCCACTGCAAGAGCACCAAAGCCCACGTGCGAAAGTCCGTCGCCTATCATTGAATAGCGTTTAAGCACAAGGCTTACTCCAAGGAGTGAAGAGCAGATCGCCACTAAAAGTCCTACTATAAGTGCACGGACAAGAAAATCATACTGGAGCATATCAAACATTTTCTTCACCCGCTTTCTTCTGTCTTGCATTATGATGTTCGCAGCAGCACTGGCAGTCGCAAGTGCTCATTTCGTGGAATATATCGGTACTGCGGTACTCTTCGGTCGTGCCGAAATAATATTCGCCGCCCTCCATATGAAGTATTTTGTTTCCGTATTTCAATGCACCTTGCAGGTCGTGGGATATCATTATTACAGTTACCCCCTCTTCCCTGTTAAGACGGCTTATTATTTCGTACATCTCATTTGTTACCATCGGGTCAAGTCCTGATACAGGCTCGTCAAGAAGGAGTAATTTACTTGTAGCACAAAGTGCTCTTGCAAGCAATACCCTCTGCTGCTGACCGCCTGATAATTCACGGTAGCTTCTGCGGGCAATATGCTTTATGCCAAGCAGCTCTATGTTGTCATTACACAGCTTTTTATCCGCCCTGCTGTAAAAAGGAGATATTCCGCTTCTGCCAAGACAACCGGACATTACAACTTCCTTTACCGTTGCGGGAAAATCCTTCTGCGCCGCTGTCTGCTGAGGCAGATAGCCTATCTCCTTCTGCTTAAGTCCTCCGCCAAATAATATTTCACCCGAAACAGCACTCTTAAGCCCTAAAATAGTTTTCATAAGCGTGGATTTACCGCTTCCGTTTTCGCCGACTATGCAAAGATAATCCCCCTGCTTTACGTCAAAGGACAGATTGTTTATTACTGTCTGCCCCTCGTAACCCGCAACAAGATTATTACATTTTATCAGATATTCCTCTGTCATTTTATACCTCGTTCATCAATACTTCATTAACCCTTGAGTACCTTTTCTATATTCTGAAGGTTCTGTCTCATAAGGCTGACATAGCTTTCTCCGCTTTCAAATTCTTCTTTAGACACATTGTGGCAGGTGTGGAGAGGATAAGCAGTTGCTCCCGTTTCATTGCAGATGTTGTCCGCCACCTTTTTACTACTGAACTGTAAATAAAATACTGCAGGTATCTTATGTTCCTTTACCTCATCAACAATCATCGCAACCGTTGCCGCACTCGGCTCTGACTCGTCAGAGCAGGAAGAGAACGCCGCAAGACAGGTAAAGCCGAACTCCTTTGCAAAATAGGTAAAGGGAAATTTGTCCGCAAAAACAAGCATTTTTTCGCCCGTTATATCTGCCGCCGCCTTAAAATCATTCTGTAAAGCGGTTATTTCATCTTCGTATTTTTGTTTGCTCTCTTTATAACTTTCGCTATTTTCTGCATCTGCTTTGCAAAGGGCGTCACATATTGCGTTGAGCATTATCTTTGCATTTTTCGGAGAAGTCCATATATGCTGGTCATAGTCGTTTTCGCTGTGTCCGTGGTCGTCGCTATGCCCTTCGCCCTCGTGACTGTGTCCGCTGTTTGCAACAGAAGGCGAAAGCTCATCAATATAATCAATCAGCTTTACCACCTTTACCTTCTCTCTGTCGGTATCGGATAAAAGCTTTTCTGCCCAGGCTTCGTTACTGCCGCCTATATATATGAATACATCACAGTCCTTTACCGCTATCATATCGCTTGGTGTGGGGTCATAGTGGTGAGTTTCACTTCCTACAGGTAAAAGCATTTTTATATCTGCCTTATCGCCTGCAATCTGCTTTGCGAAATCGTAAGGAGGAAATACGGTAGTCACTATCTTCAGCTTTCCGTTATCGTCATTTCCTGATTTGTTTTCCGAGCAGGCTGTAACGCTCATTATAACCGATGAACATATCATTATCGCAACCGCTTTTTTTATAATATCTACAAGCTTCATACCTTTTCTCCTTCCTTAACCGAGGCACATTCCTCACATACTCCGTAAAATACGGTTCTTGAGCTGTCCACTTTAAAATTATGATGTGCATTTATATGAGTTTCAATTTCAGAAAGGTGGTCACATTCAAGATGTAAGAGCTTATTGCAGTTAAGACATTTTAAATGAAAATGACTGTGACAGGTGCTGTCCCCAATATACTGATAGCAGGCACTGTCACCCTCTTCGAGTATATATTTTCTTACTGCACCGTCACGGCAAAGCTTTTCTAAATGGCGGTATACTGTGGTTTTACCGACATTCTTACTACTAAGTGCCATTGCAATCGCATTTGCTGTCAGATGACTGTCGCTGTTTTCTTTAAGATATGATAAAACTATTTCGCTTTGTTTTGTTTTATATGCCATAACAGTTCCCCTTTCTCTCAATTTGAAACTGAATTCCAATTTCATATTACTATGGTATTATAACCTTTTAATAATAAAAAGTCAAGGAAAGATTGAAACATAAAAGAAAATATGGTAAAATTTTTAAAAAGACCGCAACCTTTTTATAATTTTTTCGTCTATATAGATGAAAAGGAAAACCGAAAGGGTGATATATATGGATGACAACAGAATAATAGAACTGTACAACAGCCGTGACGAGCAGGCTATAAAGGAAACGGATTTAAAATACGGCAGACTGTGTACAAAAATAGCAGACGGAATACTTAAAAATCCGCCTGACAGCGAGGAATGTAAAAGCTCCTCCTACTTTAAGCTATGGAACAGTATACCGCCCGAAAACCCCATTTCCTTCTGCGGTTATCTGTGCAAGATAGTAAGAAACACCGCTATAGAAATGTACAGAAAATTAAGACACAGCAAAAGCTATGATGTATACGAAGAATTAAAAGATACCTTTACAGATAATGATAATCCCGAAAAAGCATACGACAGAGCTATGATTATACGAGAGCTGAATTCATTTTTAGAAAAGCAGGATAAGAAAAATCGTAAAATATTTGTGGCAAGGTATTATTTCGGACTTTCTCAAAGGGAGATTGCAGATAATTTCGGGCTTACCGAGCAGGCAGTAAAATCCCGTCTGCTGAGAGTAAGAGCAGCTCTTAAAAAGCACCTCGCCGACAGCGGTATAACGATATAGAAAGGAGAAAGGGTATGGATGAAAGATTTTTAGAAGATATCGTAAGCGGTATCGACGATAAGTACATAAACGAAACGTCATCGGCACTTTATGAAAACGAAAGCCGTAACACCACAAGCTCCGATGACTTTGTTATTGTGGAAAAGAAAAATAAGAAATTCCCCTTTGCTCTTGTTACTGCGGCGGTGGTGGGTATTGTTGCCATTTCCTTTGCAGCGGGACTAATACTTTTTAACGGACAGAATTTTTCTCCTGATATGACAAGCAATACAGGAGAGAGCACCACTGTCGAAAGCGGCGGAAGCAGTACACCTGAAAGTGCTTTCACGGATTTCACGGAAGATACAGAAAAACCTCTCCCTTTTATCACCTTCCCCGACAAAAACCACCACAATGACATAACCGCCTATCAGGTGATTACCAATGGCATGACGCTTAATGCAGAAAACATAGATACATGGCTTTCCTATGTCGTAAATGTAAATATAGAAACAGGTTGGTATATTGAAGAAAACGAGAGCGGCAAAAAAATATTAAAGAGCAGTAAAAAGCCTGATATTTTCGCTCCCACAGGGGGCAATCTCTGTCCCGATATTTATATAGGTGACGATAGTCTTAAAAATTATTCTCTGCTTGTGGATTTCCGTTTTGGAAACGGCGACACTATAAAAATCGGACTATATAAGGACACCTTTACCACCGAGTCTGACTTTGCTACCGACGAGCCGACTATAAGCTGGTTTGAGCTGGAAAGCAACGGAAATTTCTATCGCACAGGCGTGTTCTCAAACCGTGAACGTATTATAAATGTAGGCGAAATTGACAAAGACAGCTATCACACTGTACAGATAGAAAATGCAAACGGTAGCCTGCAACTTATATTTGATGGCGGGAATTATGGTGAAATAGCAAAGGTTGACAATAACCAATACGGTGCCTTTGGCATAGGCGGATTTGAAATCGAAATAGAGGAAATGGCTATATACGATATAGAACAGTATGAAGCACCGATATTTAATTTCACTCATCTTCCCGAAAAACTCCAAAGCGAATTTCTTAAAGCAGAAATCGGCACGGATATAGAGGACAGAGAAAGAATAGGTCTTATATCGGCCTTTGTAACAGGCGACACTTCCCTTTTACCTGAAGATACCGACGAAGATGTCAGAAAAGTTTTTGAAGAGATATACAGCACGATAGTCATTAAGGATTATTTTATAGATCCGGCGGATGACAGTCTGCATTTTGTTGCAAGTCATCCGGGAAAGTCAATCATAAATGCGTATGAGGAATACGGAATATATAATTTTGATCAGCCGATAAATAATCCGCATAACGAGTCATCTGACTATACAGCTCCAACCTATGACTACACTCCATCACAGCTTGATGACAACTATTGTATTTTACACCATTTGGACATCAGCACATTAAACACAGAATTAAGATACAATCATATTCTTACAGATCTTATAGTCAGAGATATTCACCACTTCAGCAATTCGGAACAAAACATAGAAAACTTTCGTACCACAAAGGAGGAAATTATAGCCTACGCAAAGAATTACCTATGTATAGATTTCATCCCTCTTAAAAATCTGACCATTATAGATGAAAACGGCAATTACGGTGTTGACCCATCGGGCTATCTCGGCAAGACAGTTTCCTATGAGTTCCTCAGGTCAAATTACAATCCTGACGGCACAACAGAGGATGTATTCAGATTCTGCAGAAAAGGCGATCATCTGAAAATTACAGAGGATCATATTCGTGTATATACCCTCCAAAAAGATGAGTCAGGACACAATGCCGTACTTTCTGTAAACGAGTATTTCCAGACAGCCAACGGAACCCACCTCTCCCTTGACTATCTTGGCAGTACAGAGCTTACACTCTCGGCAGAGGAGGTAATCTACGCCTATCAGAAATACCTGAATGAGCAGAACTGGGAGCTGCTGAACGTCCTTTGGTACGGCAACGAAATGAAATGGTGCGGAAGTGACGGCGACGCACAGAATATGTTCAGCGATATGAAGATAACAGACTGTAAAAACGTCACCGATGAAGAATATGTCAATCGCTTCAATATAGGAATAAACGAGCTTATTTATCATATCACTTATGAAAGTAATTCTCTCGGTGAAGGCAGTATGTTTATAAGAATCAAAAAAGATGGTGCAAATTATTATATCAAAGAGACCTTTACCGGTTGAATACGGCACAACAAAGCCACTTCTGAAAAAATCAGAAGTGGCTTTTGATTTACCGTAATTCAGCTTAAAATACATTTGCAAATCTTGGCGTCTGCTTATCAATAAAAGAATCAAGCAGGCTGTAAAGCACTCTGCATTCGGCATAGATATCATCGCTTTTCTGTCTTGTCATCTCGGATATTCTGGCAAGAGTCATTTCTATTTCTATATCATTCTGCACGTCTTCAACAAATATCGTTCTGTCTGAGAGCTTATGCCACAGATTTATGGCATTATCTGCCTTTGAAAGAGCGGTATTAAAATCCTCGTTTCTGAAGTTTTCGGATACGCTTTCTATATTCTGCTTTATTTCTTCTGCCGTAGCCTTACAGCTATAAAAGGCGTAAATGCTGAAAACAGTCATCAAAAGCACTAAAGAAAGGCAAAGTAATAATCTTTTCATTGGTTTTTCTTCTTTTCCTTTAAAATAATATTTATCCCTTTATCATCTGAGCAGGTCATTATAAATACCTCGCTGAGCTTTGTTTTCTTTTCTGCAAGAATATTATAAATTCTTTGCTCCCCGCCTTCCCATTTTTCTGCGGCAGGGATATTTATTTCTCCATCCTTTATAAGAAGAGTCGGAGGGTTGCAATTAGTCTGCCTTATATCAAGGTCGCCCTTTTCCACATTTCTGTAACAGCTTTTCTGATAGAAATTAACCTTGCCTGTAGTTTCTACAATCGCATACTGCACCTCGGATAAATCAAATATCATACATTCTCTCATTGCTTCCATAAGTTCGTCTATAGTGTATCTCAGTCTTTTCATAACCTGCTGGTCTATCTTGCCATCCGAAATGATTATCTGTGGTGTACCCGTCACCATTTTTCTGATCCCTGTACTTTTGAGCATTATAAAGGACATAAAGACATCCATACTCACTATCATAAGAATAGGGATAATACCATATATCATCGGTACAGATAGATCTTCGAGTGATAGTGTTGCGATATTCGAAATTAAAATAGTAGTCACAAGCTCAGAGGGCTGAAGCTGTGCCAGTTGCTTTTTTCCCATAAGGCGAAGGGACAGCACGATAATAAAATATAAAAGCACCGACCTTATTATAACGATAATCAATAAATCACGCCCTTTAAAAATTTACCGTCATTATTATTTTCTTTTACGGATAAAAAAATACATAAAGGGGAAAATATGAGCAGAATGTAAAAAAGGAGGCATTATTATGAAGGACAGATTGCCTGATTTTTCCGAGCAGGCTGTAAATAATACTCTGAAAGATATCAAGCTTTCTTCATCTCTTGAAGAAAACTGTGTAAATATAAGAGCAATGATGAATAACAGCACCGACCTTATTATAAAATACGCCACTCTGAAAGGGTATAAAATAGCGGTAATAACCTGCGAGGGTATGATAGATAAAATGAAGCTGGCTGATCTTATTTTCAGACCCCTTACAGAAAATCCACCCGAAAACTGCTCTACCGCCAATGAGCTTTTTAATAAGGTGGCATCTACTATGCTTATTGCAGAGGAGCAACGCCAGCTCTACACCTGTGACGATGTACTGCACGCCGCAATGTCGGGCTTTGCAGTCATACTCTGTGATGAGGTTAAATACGCTATTGCAATAGGTATTCAGGGTTTTTCTCACAGAAGTATAGACGAGCCCAGCACCCATATAAATTTAAGAGCATCAAGAGAGGGCTTTATTGAAGTTATCAGAATAAATATAGCTATGGTAAGGCGAAGGATGAAATCTCCTACTCTTAAAACCGAGCTTATGAAGATAGGAGAAAGAAGCAACACAGATATCTGTCTTTGCTATCTCACAGACAGAGCGGATGAAAAAATAGTAGCCGAAATAAAGGATAAAATAAAAAATATCCCCCTTAATACTATTCTGAGCAGTGAATTTCTGCAGTCATTTTTAGAGCAGAGTAATTCAAGTCTTTTTTCGCAGATTATAACCAGTGAGCGACCGGATGTATTTGTGTCAAAGCTCTATGAGGGCAGAGTAGGCATAATCGTTGACGGCACACCCTTTGCACTTATTCTGCCCTCTTTATTTATCGAAAATTTTCACACCATGGACGACTATACCCATAAGCCTTATTTTTCAGCATTTATGCGTACCTTAAGGTTTGTCGCCTTTATTCTTGCGGTGATACTGCCCGGGTTATATGTAGCTTTGTGTAATTTCAACCCCGAAATGTTAAGGAGCAGTCTGCTTCTAAACATCTATTCCTCGGTGCAGACTACCGCCTTTCCTGTTTTCGGAGAATGTCTGATAATGTATTCACTATATGAGATAATGAGAGAGGCAGGGCTCAGACTGCCGAAAAGCGTCGGTCACGCTGTAAGTATAGTGGGCGGTCTTGTAATAGGAGAGATTACTGTTTCCGCCGGACTTATGAGTGCCCCTGTGGTGCTTATTATTGCCGCTACGGGACTATGCTCCTTTGCGGTGCCTGATCTGTACGAAAGCTCAATGATATTAAGGCTTATTTTTATTCTGACAGGCGGCATCTTCGGTCTTTTCGGTATAACTGTGGCAGGTACTGTACTGCTTTTCAGGTTATGTTCAAAGAATGCTTACGGTGTTCCTTATATGGCACCCTTTGCCCCCTTTACGCTGAGGAGCATACTTCGTGATACCTTTGTAAGAATAAGCTGGCAGAGTCTTTCAAAATCCGACATCACAGTACAAAAGTTATCAGGAAAAGCAAAAAGACAAAACAGAAAGGATAAGTAAATTTTGAGTAAGATCAGCAGTAAACAGTTAGCTACAGCCTTTGTAGCATCGCGACTTACAACCGAAATGATAATGATACCCGGTGAGCTTATCCGCTACGGCTCAGACCGATTTACAGCAATCCTTATCGCAAAGCTTACGGTACTTCTTCTGTACCTTCCTCTGCTTTTGCTGACAAAAAAATATAAGGGTGATAACTTTGTTTCAGCTGCAATCCGCCGCAACCGTATTTATGGAACTATCCTCAGTGTCCTTTTCGGCGTTGTACTGATGGCGGTAACGGTAAATTCTGTGCTTAATTTACAGCTTTATATCACCGATACACTTCTTGGCGAACTGCTTTTAATAAGCGGCGTCGCCCTTATAATAGGTGCCTCGGTATACGGTGCTGTAAAGGGGGTAAGTGCCGTTACAAGAACAGCGGTATTCGGTACTTCAATATTCGGTTTTCTTATAGTTCTCATCATAATCACAATGTCTGATAAATTGGATTTCTCCTACCTCTACCCTGCTGCTATAGAGGATGGCAATTACTTTTTCAGAGCCTTTGTTTCAGAGGTAAGCTGTAATAGTGAGATACTTGTATTTGCGGTGCTTTGCAGTAATATCGAAAGCAAGCCCAACAAAGCAGTTTATTACTCTCTTGCGGTGATATTTGTGCTTTTAGAGCTTGTAAATCTTATATACAATCTTATTTTAGGACCATATCTCAACGAGCTTGAATATCCCCTCTATGTCATTTCATCACTTTCTGATATCGTAATATTTCAGCGGCTTGACGGAATTGACGCTATCGTGTGGCTTTTATGCGGCATTATCAAGATAGCTCTGCTTTTCACTTCAATGAAGGAAATATATAATACAGCTTCCAAAAAGCCGAAAACCGTATGTTTTATAATAATCTACGCACTTTTAGTAATGTTTATATGTATGATAACAGGCTCGGACAGAAGGTATTATGATCTTTTACAGACGATACTGCATACCGCTGTACCGCTTGTTATAGCAGGAACACTTATACCGCTTTTAGTTCTTTTCACAGGAAAGAAAAAAAAGAAAAAGGAGGAAACCTATGAAGAAAGTTAGTCTGCTTTTGACTATAGCTATTACCTTGCCGCTTATTCTATCAGGATGTGTAAGATATGTCGAGCTTTCCGACAGAGCTATAGTGCAGGCATTGGGAATAGATTATTTTCCTGACAGAAACACCTACAGAATAAGTATGCAGTATTTCTCCCAGACCAGCGAGGGCGGACAAAATCAAATAGATAAGACTCAGCCCAATGTACTGAAGTCTGTGGGTGAGGGGGACAGTATTCTGACTGCCGCTAAAAACGCCTCTATACTGTCAGGCAAGGATCTTCTGCTCAGCGAAAACAGACTTATCATCATAGGGTCAGAGCTTTGCAACTATGACCTTATGAAAACTCTGCAATTCTTTATTGCCAATTATCACTCTCACCCCAAGACCTATGTATGTGCAGCAGAAAACACCGCCGAGGAGCTTATTGATATCCGCTTTAAAGAAGGTTACGTATCCTCCCAGCATCTTATAAATCTCATTGAAAATGCCTCCTCTGAGGGTAGAACCTTAGCTGATTATGCCTATCAGCTAATGGGACAGCTCTGCAATAAGACGGGTAGTGCCTATCTGCCAAGGCTTAAAATATCCGAGCAGAAAACTGACGGCACAGTACCTAAGGAATCGGGCGGAGAGAAAAAGGGTGAAAGCAGTGATCAGGAAACAGAAAAGACCATCATTCTTGACGGCGGCGTTATCTTTTCCGATAAGCTGAAAAGCGGTGTGATAGACGATGACAGCTGTACAGGACTGCAGTTTCTCTGCAACAGAATGGCTGAATATTCTGTCACGGTCGATACCGATAACAACTATAAATCCACTATAACACTTTTCAGTGTGCAGACCTCAATCACGCCCCGTTTTGACCTTGACGGCAGACTTTATTTTGACATAAGGGTAAAGGCTGACGGAAGATTTGACGAGCGTGGAGGAATCTCTGAAACCGACACGGGAAAAATTATGAAGGTAAAAGCAGACGCCGAAAATAAAGTTAAATTGCTGATTGAAAAAGCTATAGAGGAAGTCAGGAACAAATGCAAGTCTGACGTATTCGGTCTTGAAAAGGCACTTCGGCATCATTACCCCGATTATGCATATCAGAACAAGGATAATATAACGGATATCATTCTTTCGGCACCCTGCACAGTAAAGGTAGAATGCGACACCTTCAGCTTAGGGCTTGAAAGCTATTAACACGTCTGAGAAAAAGAAATAACCCGTGAAAAATCACGGGTTCAGACTGAATACAAACTCACGCACCGCAAAAATGCACAAAATTTGCAGTAAAGTTACAGATGTACAAAAATAGCAATACAAAAGTTTAGGGGAGCCGTTTTCGGCTCCCCTAAAGCATTTTTGCTTACTTCGTCAACTGACGCCTACCGTACCATTGTACG
>JAZSHW010000102.1:0-32843 GCA_045533495.1 Ruminiclostridium sp.
ACGCAACAAAAAAATCAAGAATAGAACTGCTCAACCCACAAAATATACTATAAAAAAATAAATTTAACGCATAACGAAAATTTTCGTTATGCGTTTTTTCTTCTTCCTTATAAGTCAAATTCTAAAATTAAAATATTCCTATTATATAAAAAAACAATCTGCAAATATTATTATCGAAGTAATCGCAACAACTTTTAAAGGATGGCAAAAATGAAAAAATTTTCAATAACATTCAGAATACTATCGCTTATTATCGCTTTAAGTATTTTGTCGGTAACAACGTATTTTGACCATACGATACCTGATAAATTCTATATAGAAAACGGTAACGATAAGCTTAATATAAATTGTGGATTTGACCTGAGCGGAATTGTAAAAAAGAATGAAACCATTCCTCAAAGCACCAATTTAATGCTTATGGGATGGTTACCCGTCAAATCAGTTAGTGTAGAAAGTATAGAACGACCTTTCCTCATTCCATGCGGTACGCCCTTTGGTATCAAAATGCTTACAGAAGGCGTAATAATTACCGATTTTGGTGACGTAAAAGATATAAACGATGTAATTCACTCCTCCCCCGGTGAAGTCTCCGGTCTCCTAAAGGGTGATATAATAACCGCAATAAACGGTGAAAAAATTTCCTCTGCAGCAAAGCTTTATGAAAAACTCAGAAACTCATCGAAAGAAAATGTAGAAATAGAATATACAAGAGATAAAACAACATCAACTATTGTTGTCAATGCCGTAAAAGATAAAAGCGGAGAATATAAACTTGGATTATGGATACGTGATAGTGCCGCCGGTATAGGTACTATGACATTTTTCAATCCGTCCAAAAATATATTCGGTGGTCTTGGGCATGGAGTATGTGATGTGGATTCAGGAAAACTTCTTCCATTGCAATCCGGAGAAATTGTTCCTGCTTTGATAAACAATGTCGTCAAAGGTAAAAGTGGTGCACCGGGTGAATTATGCGGTACGCTTGTACAGAATGACAGAACAGGAAAAATTTTTTCTAATACAACAAACGGTATTTTTGGCTATACAACTTCCCTTTCAACCGAAACTGAAGCAATCCCTATCGCTTTAAAACAAGAAATAAAATGCGGAGACGCTTATATTCTATCAACTATAAATGGAGATAAACCTGAAAAATTCAACATAAAAATCAGCAGCATAAGCTTAGGTAGTAACAACAATAAAAATATGGTTATAGAAATAACCGACGAACGTCTACTTGATATTACAGGTGGAATCGTCCAGGGTATGAGCGGAAGTCCGATAATTCAGAACAATATGCTCGTGGGTGCAGTCACCCATGTTTTCGTAAACGACCCAACTAAAGGCTACGGAATATTTATAGAAAATATGTTAAACGCTACACCATAAAAACTAAGGGATATATATCTGTGCATAACGGATATATATCTTTTAGTATTATAATAATAAATTTTTTTGCAAAACTCTCATCAAAAACAGTAACCAATTACAATTTTCAGCTTTTTCGACAAGGGTCTTACATAAAAATCGCCAAAAATTCGTCAGAATTTATGAAAAGAAACGAATTTCATCCGAAAAATACGTTTTCTTTCAAAAAGCTATAGATTTATTTTTCATCATCCATTATAATATACTCGTAATAAACATATTTCATCTGATTGGTTTAAAATATCATTTTGAGGTTATGTTAAGACGGATTATTCTCCCTTTCGACATCATACGATATCCTTCGCATAAATATTTTAAAATCATATTGAAACCCCTGACTGATTATGTTATATTATAAATGCAATAAAACAACGGAGGTTAAAAAATGTCAAACCAAATCAAAATTCTCATTGGAGACGACTCGCTTGAGCTTGGTGTAAACTGGGCAGCGGCATTTAAAGAAAAAGGAATTTATGCCGTAACAAGACCAAGAAAAGGAATAGCAATCCTTGATTACGCCAACAAGGAAAGACCGGATGCAATTATCGTGGATGCAAAAATGTCTGAAGTGGATACCGCAAGTCTTATTCAGGCAATACGCAGTACTCCAGATTACGAGCCTATTATCCTTGTCACAGCAAATTACGACTCTCCTACAGTCGAATACGAGGTAATGGATGCCGGTGCTGATTATTATATGGTAAGACCATTTGAAAGCAGGGCACTTGCAGCAAAGGTTTTGTCCTTACTCAGCGACCAGGAAGAAGCAAAATTTAAACGCGATACCGCTAATATAAGCATTGAATGCGTGGTCACTGAGATAATTCACCAGATAGGTATCCCTGCACATATCAAAGGCTATCACTACTTACGCCAGGCAATCATCTACTGTGTTAATGACCCTGAAATGCTCAACAGCATTACAAAAATTCTTTACCCTGCTGTAGCTATTCGTTTCGATACTACTCCATCAAGAGTAGAAAGAGCAATCAGACACGCTATTGAAATTGCATGGGACAGAGGTGACGTTGATACTCTTAACGGATATTTCGGATATACAATTCACACATCAAGAGGAAAGCCTACAAATTCTGAATTTGTTGCACTGATTGCTGATAAATTAAGGCTTAAATACAAATCCGAATTCGCAGCCACCATAGATAAGTACAAGGCTGCCGCATATAAAGACAGATAAGCTGTCTATCTTCAAAATGTATAAAAAGTAAAAAAATGCTTCAGGAGAGCCTTAAACGGCTCTCCTGAAATTTTGTCTTGTTGCTTGTACATCTGCAAGTTTATTAAAAAATTTTTGTGTTTTTGCGATTTGTGAGCTTATCTTCAGCATAAATCCCACTGGTTTTTCGGCAGATCAGTTCTTCAATTATTTTAAACTTTTTTATCAATAAAAACCGCCATCTACACCTATAACCTGACCTGTAACAAAGTCAGCTTCAGAAAGGTACACAACAGCTCTTGCCACATCATCAGGCGTTCCGAGTCTGCCTATAGGCGTCTGTTCGATAAGCTCTTTCATATCATCTTCAGATAAATGCTGATTGTTCATAGGGCTGTCTATTACTCCGGGAGCAACACAGTTTACCGTTATACCCGATGGTGCAAGCTCTTTAGCCAAAGCTTTGGTAAAACCGATAAGGCCGGCTTTTACTGTGGAATAATGCACTTCACAGGACGCACCGTGTACTCCCCATACAGAAGATACATTTATTATACTGCCCTTTTTTCTGCTTACGAGTGAAGGAAGCAGACTCTGTGTAACATTAAACGCACCCGTCAGATGAACGTCTATCATATTGTACCAATCAAGCTCCGTAATATCACAAAACATCTTTATCTGAGATATCCCGGCGTTATTAACAACAACATCAATCTTGCCGAAATCTGCAAGTATCTGCTTTGCCACATCGTCGACCTGTTCTCTGCTTGATATATCCGCCTTGTAACACTTACAACCAATTTCCTTTGCAAGCTCTTCAGCCTTTTCGTCTGCAGATCTATAAATTATAGCTACATCATTATTTTTTGCAAAAGCTCGTGCAATAGCACTTCCGATAGCACCTGTACCGCCTGTTATTACTACAGCCATACTATTCCCTTTCTATAAAGCAAGGAGCATTTTTTATTCAAATGCTCCTTTAACTCAGTTTTATTTGCCCTCTACAATAAGCTGTTCATCTTCTGCCTTTATAATAATTTCACTGATTTTACCATCTGTATCGACAATAAGATTTGCAACCTTATCTTCAATTTCCTTGCGTACAACCTTACGTACATCTCTTCCGCCAAACTTGCCGCCAAAGGCTTTATGACCAACACACTTGTAAGCAGAATCCTCAACAACAAGCTGAATATTCTTTTCAGCAAGAGGCTCAATCATTTCGCTTATCATAAGCTTTGCTATATCGCAATACGCTTCTTCCGTCAGAGGCTTGAACACAACAATCTCATCAACACGGCTTAAAAATTCAGGACGAAGGAAATCTCCCAGTGCCTTCATAGCCTTTTCCTTGGATATATCAGCCTCGCTCTTTCCGAAACCGATTCCACCCGTCTTAAAGGACGAACCCGCATTTGACGTCATAGCAATAACTGTATTCTCAAAGCTTACAGTTCTTCCGTGAGCATCATTTACCTTGCCTTCATCAAGAATTTGTAAAAGAATATTCATAACATCGGGATGTGCCTTTTCAATTTCATCAAAAAGAATTACCGAATAAGGCTTTCTTCTTACCTTTTCTGTAAGCTGTCCAGCCTCGTCATAACCAACATATCCCGGTGGTGAACCTATGATTCTTGAAACACTATGCTTTTCCATAAATTCAGACATATCAAGTCTGATAAGGGGATCAACTGTGTTGAAAAGCTCGTTTGCGAGTACCTTTACAAGCTCTGTCTTACCAACACCTGTAGGACCGACAAATATAAACGATGCAGGTCTTCTGCGTGCAGAAAGCTGTACCCTTGTACGCTTTATAGCAGATGCTACAAGCTCGCAGGCTTCTTCCTGACCTACAACCTTTGATTTTAAAACATCTTCAAGCTTTGCTATCTTCTTGAATTCTGTTTCGAGTATCTTACTTGCAGGAATTCCCGTCCACAGTTCAATTACCTTGCACACGTCATTTTCAGTAACAGAAATTTCATTCATTTTGGGTTCAAGCTCTGCAATTTTATCATTGTTCTTCGCAATCTCTGTCTTTAATTCTGCCATACGCTGATAATCTACAGATTCTGTATTTGAAGAAATCTCATTTTCTTCAGCTTCAAGCTTTTTATTTTCCTCTTTAAGCTTTTCGTATTCTGTAAGGATATCATTATTGATACTTGCACAAGCAGCCGCTTCGTCAAGAAGATCAATTGCTTTGTCAGGTAAAAATCTGTCTGTAATATATCTTTCGCTGAGGATTGCACAGCTTTTCAGTATACTATCGCTTACATGAATCTTGTGATAGTCTTCATAATACTGCTTTATGCCCTGTAAAAGCTCAATTGTTTCTTCAATAGTGGGTTCATTTATTGTTACAGGCTGAAAACGTCTTTCAAGTGCTGAATCCTTTTCAATGTATTTTCTGTACTCATTGAAGGTAGTCGCACCAATTACCTGCATTTCACCTCTTGAAAGAGCAGGCTTAAAAATATTAGCCGCATTCATAGTACCCTCTGAGTCACCTGTACCAACAAGGTTATGAACTTCATCTATAAAAAGAATGATATTTCCTGCAGTCTTAACTTCCTCGATAAGAGCCTTAACTCTGCCTTCAAACTGACCTCTGAACTGTGTTCCCGCAACAAGAGCTGTAAGATCAAGCAGATAGATTTCCTTATTCTGTAATCTATAAGGAACTTCTCCTGCAACTATCTTTTGTGCAATACCCTCTGCAATAGCTGTCTTACCTACACCTGGTTCACCAATTACACAAGGATTATTCTTTGTTCTTCTTGCAAGTATCTGTGTTACTCTGTAGATTTCTTTTTCTCTGCCTATTATGCGATCAAGCTCACCTTTTTTTGCTTTTGCTGTGAGATTTGTGCAATAAGTATCAAGGAATTTTCTTTTCTTCTCTTCCTTTTTCTTATTTCGTTTTTTTTCATCTTTCTTGTCAGAGGAGTCCTTTTCTTCTTTATCAGAAGATGATTCTGCCTTTGCTTTACCACCTAAAAACCTCTGAAAAAAAGGCATCATTGTATCAGCACCACCGAGAGAAAAATCATCTCCCTCTTCGTCATCATCTACGTCTTCGCCTTCGCCAAAAAGCATCTTATAGCTTTCTTCTAAGTCTTCATCACTTATACCCATCTGATTAAGATAGTCATTTACCTGAGGTACACCAAGCTCCTTTGCACAGATAAGGCATAAACCCTCATCGTGCTTTTCTGTGCCTTGCATAGTAGAAATAAAAACTACTGCCGTTCTTTTTTTACATCTCGAACAAAGCATAATCATCAACCTTTCTTTTTCTCTGTTTATCTTTCATTCTACACTTTGTTTATTAAGCGAATATTTATCTTTTCTGAATTCTTATTTCAGAAAATCAAGAAATTTAAAGTTATATATCCAGCTGAAGATAAAAGATTTATCTATTGTGGATTCATTAAGGAAAATAAGCGAATTCTCTGTTAATGCAATTATCATATTAAGAAGGATAACAATTACAAATATTACAAAAACGCCATGAACAAGACCCATTATAGCACCTAAAAATTCGTTTAATGTTCCGATAAGGGGTATCTTGTTTATAAGCGATGTGGCCTTGATTACAAATGAAAGCAGGATGCTTATTGCTATGAAGAGAATTATAAATATAATAGTTCTCATAGGTATAAGAACGACAGGCTTTACAATATTGTCAAGTACAGACTGACCGGGATTGCCGCCAGACTTTAACAAGCTGATAACAAGATCGGATAAAAGTGTGTTATCTACCTGGCTAAGCATATTTTCATCAAGTCCGATGAACGGAAGAGCTTCGTCAATCGTTTTTACGATATCCTTCATTACATTGCCAAAGCTTGTATTCATAATTCTGTCTGAAATAACCTGTGCAAGAATGATATTGCCAAGTCCATGTTCCTTTACAGCAGTTTCATAAATTTGAACCTTGCCTATTTTGATAGAAGAATAATCTGTATCCTTGTCAAAACCTATGGTGGTAAGATCAATTTTATCAATACCTGTCTTTGAAAGATCGACAGAACTTAAATCAATAGTTATCTTTCCCGCATCATCAACTTTAAGTGTATTGTCCATAGATGAAACAGACTTTCCACCTATAATCGCCTTATCCATATCCACCTTAGTCAACTGTGTTACAACATTTTCGCCAATAGCATCATTCACCGTGTCGGTGATGCTTGTCTTTAAATTCTGCTCAACAAAGGATTCATAAATCCATGAAGAAACACTGCCGCTGATTACAAGTGCCGCAACAAATGCAATCGCAACAGATGCAAGGCTAAGGAGCATACGCACAAAACCACGCTTGACTCCTAAAAATATCATTCCTATAATTATAGCAATGAGTATAACATCATAAAACCAGAAAAATTCAGTTCCCATAATTAATTTTCCTTTCCGTTTTCCGTCATATTTTTTTGCAATCAATATGACTGCCGCCCATAAGTAAAATATTCGAGCCATTCTTTATCATCTGAACGTACTCATCCTCATATCCATAACTTGAAATCTTACTAAGATTCATATCATATAGCACAACACCTTTGTTTGTAAGTATAACAACTTCTTCTCCATCAATTGTTATATCCTTTATCTTATCATCTGTAGATATATCTGCCATAAGAAAACAGCTATCATCCATCATAAGAATTTCATTTTTTTCCGAATTGTTTCTAAGAACAAATACACAGTTGACACTACCAAGATAATAATCACTTAATGTACCTTTATATCCGTAAGTAGATATGACAGTTCCATTCGATGAATCTATAGATATAATTTTTTCATCAGTAACAACCATTACTTTATCATTTATGAACGAAAGTTCAAAGGAAATGCTATCTGTTATTTCAGTATTCCATAGTTGACCTTCATCGTTACCTATTTCATACTTTGCTACCTTGGTAACAATATCACCATCGTGTGACTTAGCAAGTGACACATACAAGTATCGTTCATCCGGAGAAAAAACGACCTGCATAACTTTTTCATCTATATAATTATATGCATACAGTTCTTCTCCATTTCCGTTATAGATATAAACTACATTAGAATACTGACCACCGCTTGTAACAACGGCTGAATATTCATTCTCACTTAAAAAAGCACTGACAATTACTTCATCTTCGATACTTTGCTTATATATTTCGCTTGTTCTGTTATAAAGAGCAAAATTATACCCACCCTTATCATATATAAGCACTCTTTTTGAATTGGTATCACAAACTGGATTTACATATCCGTGTTGTAAAGCAAAATTCTGAACACCTTCACCGTTGTAAGTATAAAGGTAGGTATCTGTCAGTAAAGAGAACCCATCCCCAAGCTCGTTAAATTTGTAATCAGTACTTGACGGCATATTTACAGGAAAACCTGCCTCGTCATCTGTTGTTGTTGTTACTCTTGAGAAAATTCCTCTGAGCGGTTCAAATATCGTATCCCTGTTGAGATAAACCAAAATTCCCGCTACCACTAAGACTAAAACAATTATAAGAAATCTTATACGTTTCTTATTTTTTTCTTTTTGCTTATATTCTTTTATATCACCTATATCGGTGTTTTTTTCAGTTGAAGTTTCATGTACCTTCAGGATACATCACATCCTTTTCAATAAAAAACCTTATTCAGATAAAGTCCGCCGGGAGCAACGGTTTTTCCGGCAAATTCTCTGTCGCCTGTTTCAAGAGCACGGATGATATCCTGCTCTGTGCGTTTTCCTTCGCTTATATATATCAATGTACCAACTATTATCCTCACCATATTATGAAGAAAACCGTCTCCACTGACATATACTTCAACATAATTGTCTTTTCCCTTGACGTCAATAGAATAAACAGTTCTTACGGTTGTAGCAAGATGATCTTTTGCCTCTGCCTTACAAAAAGCCGCAAAGTCATGCGTACCACACATAAGCTTAGCCGCATCTCTCATTTTTTCAAGATCAAGCTTATATGGATAATGAAGTGCTAAATTTTCTGCAAATACGTCTCTGACTTCTGCACAATTTATTCTGTACAGATACTCTTTTCCTTTACTATCAAACCTTGCATGAAAGTCATATTCAACCTCTTCGCAAGAAAGAATAGCAATATCTGTCGGCAACAATGCGTTCATACCCTTCACAAATCCTGAACAAGGTATGTTGTTTTCAGTCCTGAAATTAAAAACAAAGCCTTTAGCGTGAACTCCTGTATCTGTACGAGAACAACCATTTATAGTAATTTTTTCTCCTATAAGCGTCTTTATAGCGTCCTCTACCGTTTGCTGTATACTATTAGCGTTATTCTGTATCTGATAACCGTGATACAAAGCACCATTGTAAGACATCTTTACCTTTAAATTACGCATACAAGCCACCATTATAGTCCTAAAACAGGAATATATATATTTAACAGTATAACCCCTGTCAGCACAAAAGCGAATATCAGCAAAGCGATATAATCCTTAAGCCCAGATTTAAGCTGCTTGATTCTTGTTCTTCCTTCTCCGCCGCGATAACATCTGCATTCCATAGCAAGTGCCAGTTCGTTTGCTCTTTTAAACGCCGAAACGAATAACGGAATAAGTACAGGTACAAGTGCCTTTGCTTTCTTTATTAATCCGCCTGTATCAAGATCAGCACCTCTTGCCTTCTGAGCCGCCATTATCTTATCAGTTTCCTCAATGAGTGTAGGAATAAACCTGAGTGCAATAGTCATCATCATTGCCAGCTCATGGACAGGAAAATGTATTTTCTTGAGTGGTGAAAAAAGACTTTCAATCGCATCAGTAAGTGCAATCGGAGATGTTGTATAGGTAAGAAGCGACATACCTATGATAAGAAAAACTATTCTTATCGTCATAAACAGCGAGGTAGTGAGTCCTTCCATATAAATATTTACAACACAGAAGCTTATTACCGGGGCTCCCTCTCCTTTTATAAAAAAGAGATCAAGCAGACAAGTAAAAAGTATTATCGGAAAAATAGGACGAAGACTCTTGAATATAAGCTTAAAGCTGATGTTTGATAACATATAAATTATCAGCATAAACACTCCTGCAACAGCAAGAGAGTAGAAATTCCCTGCCATAAACAGCATAACTACATAAAGTATATCGAGAATTATCTTGAATCTGCTGTCAAGTCTGTGTACTATCGATTTTCCCGGGAAATATTGCCCAATCGTTATATCCTTTAACATATTGTTCCTTTTATCTTAAGATAATTTAAAATTCTTTCTTTTGCTCTTTCTATCGTATATATATCATTGCCAAGATCTATACCAAGCTCTCTGAGCTTTATAATTACTTTCGTAATCTGCGGAACATCAAGTCCTATTCCAAGTATTTCTTCTTGTCTTGAAAAAACCTTGTCTGTATCCTGATGACAGAATATCTTGCCCTTATTCATAACAAGTACCGTTTTTGAGTACTTTACGATATCCTCCATTGAATGTGATACCAAAAGAATAGTTGTTCCGTATTTTTCGTGATAATCCTTGATTTTTGTCAGCACTTTTTCACGGCCAACAGGATCAAGTCCTGCGGCAGGTTCATCAAGTATCAGTATTTCAGGTTTCATAGCCATTACACCCGCAAGTGCTACTCTTCTTTTCTGACCACCGGAAAGATCAAAGGGAGAACGATCAAGCAGTTCTTCTTTGATTCCCATATCTTCCGCCGCCTGACGAACACGGTTATCTATTTCATCTTTATCAAGTCCCATATTTTTAGGACCGTAAGCTATATCCTTGTACACAGTTTCTTCAAAAAGCTGATGTTCGGAATACTGGAAGACAAGCCCGACTTTAAAACGGATATCCTTGATATTTACATCTTTGCTCCAGATGTTCTTACCATCTATAAGCACTTCCCCTGATGTAGGCTTTATAAGACCGTTCAGATGCTGAATAAGTGTTGACTTACCACTACCGGTATGTCCGATTATTCCGCAGAATTCTCCTTTTTCTATCTCCACGCTGACATTGTCAACAGCTATATGCTCAAAAGGTGTTCCTGCACTGTACTTATGAGTAAGATTTCTTAATTCTATAACATTCATTTCTGTTCCTTATCGGATAAAAGTCTGTAAAGATATTCAGCACATTCATCCACATCAATTATATCTTCAGGTGCATTTACACCACATTGTCTGAGATCGTGCATAAGCTCTGTGGCCTGCGGAACATCAAGTCCCACACTTTTCAGAAGCTTAACCTGTGAAAAAATCTTTTTAGGTACATCATCAAGCAATATCTTGCCCTTGTCAATGACAATTACCCTGTCAGCCTGAGCCGCTTCTTCCATATAGTGAGTTATAAGAACCACCGTTATTCCATGCTCTTTATTAAGTGCCTTTATAGTAGCCATGATCTCTTTTCTGCCTTTTGGGTCAAGCATTGCTGTAGGTTCGTCCATCACAATACATCTTGGTCGCATTGCAATGATACCTGCAATAGCAATTCTTTGCTTCTGACCACCTGAAAGCTGATGAGGTGCGTGTTCTCTGTAATGATACATATCAACAATTTTTAACGCTTCATCAACACGTCTGCGGATCTCTTTGGGTTCTACCCCCAAGTTTTCAAGAGCAAAGGCTACATCTTCTTCAACTATCGTCGCTACTATCTGATTATCAGGATTCTGAAAAACCATGCCTACAGTCTGTCTTATATCATATATTCTGCTTTCATCTGTAGAATCGATGCCATCTATAAGCACCTTTCCTTCTGTGGGTAGCAAAATACCATTAAAATGCTTTGCAAGAGTAGACTTACCACTTCCGTTATGACCGAGTACTGCCACAAATCCGCCCTCTTTTATCTGCAGGGTGATATCGTGAAGCACACGGTTTTTATCCACTTCGTCGCCATTCTCATCATATACAGAATATTCAAAGACAAGATCCTCTGTATTAATTATTCCTTCCAAGTTCCGTTCTCCTTTTGAGTATCACTCAAAATATACTATTGCTGTACTTCCTGCAGGAACTGCAAGTCCGGTACTTTCTACGGGCAATCCGATTTCCTCAGAAACTACCCTGATTTTATATTTCTGTCCAATCGTCATCTGCATAAGATACGCCATAACAGACGAAGAAAGTCCTGTTGTATAGCTGTTAAGCAGTACAAACAACGGTTTTTCAGAAAGTACCTCTGTACACATCATCATAAAATCATAGATGTTATCCTCAAGTCTCCACATTTCGCCATTTGTTCCTCTGCCATAGCTTGGAGGATCCATAATGATGCCGTCATATCTGTTTCCTCTGCGTATCTCTCTGCCTAAAAACTTTGTTGCATCGTCAACTATCCATCTTACAGGCTTATCAGAAAGCCCGCTTAATGCAGCATTATTTCTTCCCCAGTCGACCATACCTTTTACTGCGTCAAGATGGCAGACCTTTGCTCCTGCTTTTGCACAGGCAAGCGTTGCACCGCCCGTATAAGCAAACATATTAAGCACATTTATCGGTCTACCCGCAGTTTTTATAAGCTCTGAGCATAAATCCCAGTTTACAGCCTGCTCAGGAAAAAGTCCTGTATGCTTGAAGCCTGTAGGCTTTACCATAAAGGTAAGACCGTTATAACCGATATTCCAGCTTTCAGGGAGTTTTCTTTTATATTCCCAGCTGCCACCACCACTTGATGAGCGGTGATATACCGCATCTGCCTTACTCCATAAGGGTGACGGATTGGGGTTTTCCCATATTATCTGCGGGTCAGGTCTTACGAGGGTAACGTCACCCCATTTTTCAAGACGCTGACCTTTCGATGCATCTATAAGACGATAATCCGTCCAGTTTTTTGCTATTCTCATAAAATATCCTATATACTGTACTTTCTGACTACTTCTCTTATCGTGTCTAAAAAGCTATTTTCTCCTATCGTATTCAGTTTAAAAAACAAAGCTTGACTTCCTCCTGTGGATATAGCAGAAAGGTGTATATTATCACCGCTCTGAACCAGCACAATATTCAGACTGACTCTGCCTTTTCCCATATAACTGTATCTTTCATACGCTCGTACAACGCATCTTGCACTGTCCATTCTGAAGTCAGAACTTTCTTCTAATGTTGCACTGCTGCTTTTCATAACAGCGTTGTCGAACTCTCTTAATATCTCATCAACGTTTCCTTGCAGAGCACATTCTATTTTTGCCATTAACTTCTCCTTTCAGCAAAGCTGCTTTCTTATTTCGTCAGCAATTCTTTCTGTCCAGTAGGTTACATCCGAGCTATTCTTTCCTTCTATCATAACACGAACTAAAGGCTCTGTGCCGCTTTCTCTTACGAGAATTCTTCCATCTGCTCCGAGTGTTATCTCAGCCTGCTCTATAACCTTTAATATTTCAGCAGATTTATCCCATTTGCCTTTCTTGTCCTCAGTAATCTTGACATTGATAAGAAGCTGAGGAAAATCAGGTATTTCTTCAACAAGCTTTGAAAGAGGAAGCTTACACTTTGACAAGAGCTCCATAACCTGTGTAGCTGTAAGCTGACCATCACCTGTAGTGCAGTGATCAAGGAGTATTATATGACCTGACTGCTCACCGCCGATATTATAATCTCCTTCGAGCATCTTTTCAAGTACATATCTATCACCGACTTTTGTGCATTCGGTATTGATGTTGTTATTTTTCATAAACTGGTGGAAACCAAGATTGCTCATAACAGTAACAACGGCAGTATTGTTTTTAAGCTTACCCTTTTCCTTCATATAGCGGGAAAGAATAGCTATTAATTTATCACCGTCAACCACATTGCCCTTTTCATCTACAGCGAGGCATCTGTCAGCATCGCCATCAAAAGCAAAACCTACATCACAGCCTCTCTGTTTTACAAGCTCGATAAGGCTATCCATGTGGGTAGAACCGCATTCATCGTTGATATTAAGTCCATTGGGGTCTTTATTGATATAAATGACCTCTGCACCAAATTTATAGAATAACGATTCTGCTGTTGCACTGGCACTTCCGTTAGCACAGTCTATAGCGACTAAAAGTCCATGGAATTTACCTGTGACTGTGGATTGAATATGTTCATTATATTCACTTACTGCACCATAAAGTGTACGGATTCTACCGACATCCTTGCCATTTTCAAGCTCTATCTTTTCAGGTGTATCAAGAACAAGCGATTCTATCTCATTTTCCACTTCATCAGGAAGCTTGAAGCCTGTTGAAGAAAAAAGCTTTATGCCATTATATTCAACGGAATTATGTGATGCTGAAATCATAACACCTGCATCTGCTTCATAATACTTGACAAGATATGCAACTGCAGGAGTAGGAACAACTCCAAGAAGTTCGACATCCGCACCTACAGATGTTATACCTGCAATAAGTGCTGATTCTAATATATCGGATGAGATTCTTGTATCTTTACCTATAAGTATTCTTGCTTTACTTTTCTTTGTTCCTCTTTTTGCAAGAACGACCGCAGCCGCTCTGCCTATCTTCATCGCAAGCTCGCAGGTAAGCTCTGTTATTGCAATCCCTCTTGCACCATCCGTACCAAATAATCTACCCATAACTGTTTCCTTTCATAGAAGGTTTATTTCGTTCTACTCACAAACACTGTCAGTCAAATCTCTGCTGACCATCCTTTAAAATTCCTAAATGCTTATATGCAAGCTCTGTCGCACATCTGCCTCTTGGTGTTCTTGAAATAAAGCCAAGCTGCATAAGATAAGGCTCACATACATCTTCAAGTGTTATCGCTTCTTCGCCAAGTGCTGACGCCAAAGTTTCAAGACCTACAGGACCTCCGCCATAGCCCTTTATTATCATATTCAAAAATCTCTTATCAAGGCTATCAAGACCAAGCTTATCTATTTCAAGACAATTAAGAGCTATATCAGCCATTTGCTTGGTGATTTTACCATCACCCATAACCTCTGCAAAATCTCTTACACGTTTTAAAAGGCGATTTGCTATTCTCGGTGTTCCTCTTGAGCGTTTTGCAAGCTCCATCGCTCCTTCTCTTTCGCAAGGGATAGCAAGAATGACGGCACTTCTCATTATGATGTCACAAAGTTCTTTTTCAGAATACAGTTCAAGTCGCATTATAACGCCAAATCTGTCACGTAACGGTCCTGTAAGCTGGCCTGCCCTTGTTGTAGCACCGATAAGCGTAAAGCGGTTGAGATCAACTCTTATTGATTGAGCCGAAGGGCCTTTGCCGATCATTATATCAAGCACACAGTCTTCAAGAGCAGGATAAAGTATCTCCTCTACCTGACGGGATAGTCTGTGTATTTCATCAACGAAAAGAACATCTCCGGTCTGAAGACCTGTAAGTAACGCCGCAAGTTCACCGGGTTTTTCTATTGCGGGTCCCGATGTTATCTTTATATTAACCCCCATCTCATTTGCTATGATACCCGCAAGTGTGGTCTTACCGAGTCCCGGAGGGCCATATAAAAGAACATGATCAAGGCTTTCGTTTCTTCTCCTTGCAGCCTCTATATATACCGAAAGATTTTCCTTCACCTGCTCCTGTCCGATATACTCGTTAAGAAGCTTAGGACGAAGGCTGAATTCTACATCAGTATCCTCTTCAGAAAAACCAGGTTTTACTATGCGAGGTTCATTATATCCTTCAGTGAAATCGCTTTTTTCAATCATTTATACGCAATTCCTTCCAAAATAATACTTAATCAGAATTTTGCAAGATTTTTAAGTCCTGCCTTAATAAGTGCATCTGTAGGTGTGTCTGCAGGCATTCCCGATATTGCTTTTGTAGCCTCTGCATTTGAATATCCAAGCACCATAAGAGCCGATATCGCCTCTGACGCTGAATTTGATGGCATAGCAACGGGTATAAGCGAATCACTCTTGACGGAAAGATTTTCTTTCGCAATCTTATCCTTCAGTTCAAGGACTATTCTATCTGCAATCTTTTTACCGATACCCGGTGCTGTTGTCAATGATTTGCTATCACCCGATGCAACACACAAGGCAAACGCCTGAGGCGTCATACCCGATAAAATGGATATTGCTGCCTTTGGACCAACTCCGGACACCGAAGTCAGCATTTTGAAACAGTTAAGCTCCTGCATATCCGCAAAACCGAAAAGCTCTACTGCATCCTCACGGACCGCCATATATGTATATAATTTTGCTTCGGTCTCAAGCTTTAATGTTGCAAGAGTATTTGCTGTAGTACGGCAAGCATAGCCTACTCCGCCACATTCAATAACCGCAAGATTTTGTTCTATTACTGAAACTTTTCCGGTTAAACTGTATATCATTTCATATCACTCCGTCATCTGAGATTTATATTATTAAGCAACGATCCGCTACAATGAGCATGGCATATAGCCATTGCAAGAGCGTCGGCTGTATCATCAGGTTTTGGGACAGATGAAAGTCCAAGTATCCTTGTAATCATTTCCTGCACTTGTTTTTTTACTGCCTTACCATAGCCAACCACCGCCTGTTTTACCTGCAGAGGTGTATATTCATTTATTGTTATATTCCTTATCGCTGTATCCATAACGATAATCCCTCTTGCCTGAGCTACATCAATAGCAGTCTTCTGATTTGTATTGAAGTACAGTCTTTCTATTGCAAGAGCATCAGGCTTCCATTTATCAAGAATGTAACTGTAGTCCTCATGTATCTCACAAAGTCTTTTCTCAAAAGGAGTGTTTTTATCGGTTGTGATAGCACCATATTCAAGAACCTTGAATTTTCCGCCGTTATAGTCAAGTACCCCGTACCCTACTATTGCATATCCCGGATCTATACCAATAATACGCATCCTGATCTCCTTTTTACTCTGCACTTGCGGTCTGTTCATTCAAAACAGCACACAAAAATCCATACTAAATTATTATAGCACATTTACACTGCAAATGCAACTTTTTTTGAACGCAAATTATTTATATTATTTTCTGTTTTTTGTTGAAAAAAAAGACAGATTGATGTATAATAATCATAAATAAACCAAAGAAGAGAATCAAAACTATGAATATCAGAAAACTCATCTCCTCAGTACTTGTGATTTTTATCACTGTACTGACACTCTCCTCCTGTAATTCTGCACCTGCAGAATATACAAGGACATCGTTTACCTTTGATACTTACGTAACATTCCGCATTTTTAAAACAGACGGAAACAATACACCTGAAGCTATATGTGATAGTGCTATATCGTTATTGAATGATCTCGAAGAAAAACTTTCAACAACAAAGGATAGCAGTGAAATCTCAAAAATTAACAGTCTTGCTACTGCGGCTCCTGTAAAAACTGATGAACAAATTTACTGGCTTATCAGAAACTGTGTAGATTTAAGCCTTCTTACAAACGGAGCTTTTGACATTACACTTGGTAAAATATCAGAACTTTGGGGATTTTATTCAGACAATCCCCAAAAACCTGACTTAGATCAGATAACATCACTTGCAGGAAAAGAAAATTACAAATCAATAGAATTTGATGACAAAAATCTTACTATCTTTTTTAAAAGCGATAACTTTAAACTCGATTTAGGTGCTATCGGCAAAGGATATGCTCTTGATATGCTTAAAGAATTGCTTAAAGAAAGCGGTGTCACATCCGGACTTGTCGACTTTGGAGGCAGTATTCTTACCATCGGAAAATACGACAACAACAACTGGACAGTTTCAATAAGTGATGGTACAAAAGATGGTGTTGCCGGAAAAATAACCCTCCCTGCCGCTTTTTATGCTACATCAAATGCTTCCAACAGATTTGTTGAATACGATGGAACAAAATTTCATCATATCATTGACAGCAAAACGGCTTTTCCTTCTGACAGCGATATAGTAAGCTGTACCGTAATAGGTGACAGCGGACTTATATCCGATGCTCTTTCTACTGCCGTTTTTGTTATGGGTAAAGAAAAGGCGGTTGCTCTGTATAACGAATACCCAGTTGCAGAATTTGTCCTGACAGATAAAGACGGCAATATTTATGTGACCGACGGAATCGAATACTATTTTGAATCGGAGAAAAATGGATAAACGAAAAACAATTTGTATACTGATAGTGGTTGTAATTATATTTGCCGCCATACTCGGTTTATTTATCGTCAAGGGAGAAAGAGTCTCTAACAGTGTCGCCTGTATTTACAGCGAAGGAAGGCTTATAAAAACCATAAAGCTTTCTCCGGACGACAACTATAGTTTCGATATAAAAAACAGTAACGGCAAAATAAATACCGTTATCGTAAAAGATGGAAAAATTGGTGTTTTATCTGCCGACTGTCCAGATAAAATATGCGTCAACACCGCACACATATCCGATGGACTTCAGCCTATCGTATGCGTTCCTAACCATCTTGTAATACAGATAGAACCCAAAAGGCCGGAGTAACTATGAAGAAAAACACGAACGTCAGAAAGCTTGTTTTAAGTGCTTTATTTGCAGCTGTGTCACTTACTCTTTTTTTGGTAGAATCAATGATACCACCGATTGTACCAATACCTGGAGTAAAAATAGGACTCGCTTATATTCCGATTATGCTTATTATGTTCATCGGAGGCAAGTGGAAAATATATGACGCTGCACTCATACTTGCTGTAAGAATTATATTATCAGCACTTATCAGCGGAAATCTTACTTCTGTCTATTTTTCTGCTCTTGGCGGACTGCTTTCGGTACTGACAATGTCAATTACGAAACTGACAATTAAAGAAAAATGGGTAACAATTCCTGCAGGAATTTTTTCTGCGGTAGCTCACAATATAGGACAGCTTACCGCCGCTATGACATTATACGGCGTTATGGTATGGGCTTATCTCCCCTATCTGCTCATATCGGCAGTTATCACAGGTTTTTTCTGCGGAACACTTATATACCTGCTGACAAAAAAAGAATCACAGATAATACGAAATATAAAAAACTTATCCTGAGAGGTACACAATGGAAAAAGCTAAAATTGACAGAATTAATTATCTTGCAAGAGAATCAAAGGTGAGAGAACTTACTCCCGAAGAAAAAGCAGAACAGACTGAACTCAGAAATGAGTACAGAGCAGGTTTCAGACAGAACCTTATGTCACAGCTTGAAAATGTTTATGTAAAAGATGAAAACGGAAACACCAAGAAGCTTATAAAGGACGAGCAATAAAACATGGATGAATTAGTTAAAGCACTTCAGAAACTGTATGAAAGCAGTACAAAAATACGCTTTCTCTCCGATGAAAACGGAAATATTCTCTGGAAAAGCGGCAAAGATATCTATGATGAAACTACCATTATCTTTCCGAATGGCGTTCCTTACAATAAGGACGAGGAAAAATACAGCAGTGTTCTGATAAACAATCGTGAAGTCGCTGTCAGCGGCTCGGTTTTATCCACTGAAAAAAAGGGTGCGATATTATGGACAGTACATTCCGTGACAGAAGTTCTTAGGGAGCTTGGAACTACTGACACCTATATTGAAACCTGTTATATGATTTCAGATGCAAAAAGAAATATCGAAAACATTCTTATGCATAATGAAGAAGCTATAGCCAAAAATCCAAGAAAAAGAAATAATGTTGCTATTGTCGATCAGAACAAATCGTGCTATAACTTACTGAAACAGATAGAGAGCTATCAGGAGCTGACTACTGTTATCTACAATCGTGCCGTCAATAACACAACAATAAACATTATCGACCTGATGAAAGAAATAATCGAGGAAAGCAATGCTCTGCTAAGCTCATCGACCGGAAAATTCTCTCTGATGCATAAAGGAGTAGATTATTACAACGCCACTATCAAAGCAAATAAATACTACTTATTTTTCAGCATAATGTCTATTATCAGAATACTTCTTGACTGCTGCAGAAATCAGTTGCATACATTACTCGTAAAATTCAACGGTGAAGTTTTCACTATCAGCTTTCCTTTCGATAATGACATGAGCCACTATATAGATGCTTTGAATGGTGATTTTTCATTTTATTGTGCAAAAATGTATATAAACTATCTTGGTGGGACAATCACCGAGAATAACAATCAATTACTTGTATCTATTCCCTTTTATAAAGTTACAGAATTTCACTCTACAAGAGCGGAATATAATTACAAGCCCGATCAATACAAGAAAATCGCAAAAATATTCTTGTACGGATATAAAAATGAAAAATAATTTAACGACGATTTTTTCTTGTTTTTATTATTTTTTCACATTACCATCATAAAAAACGGATAGAATAAAACCATCAGGGCAACCTGATGATTTTATGGTGGTTGAGTAATCAATAATCATAATTTCCTCTCCCAACATTTCATTGATTATTTGATTTTTGCTTGGCAAACTTATTTCCGTTCAGTTTAACCTTTGTTTAAACTGGACATTTTTTTAACATAATACATAAAACAATCATCACAAAAAGAAAGGATGAACAAAATGTATAGTATTCTTGTAGCAGATGACGAACAAAAGATTCGCGAGGTCATAAAAGAATATGCTGAATTTGAAGGTCACACCGTTTATGAGGCGGTTGATGGCATGCAAGCTGTGGAAATGGCTAAAGAAAAGGACTTTGATATCATAATAATGGATGTTATGATGCCCCGTCTCGACGGATTTTCTGCTTGTAAAGAAATCAGAAAAATAAAAAACACACCTATTCTTATGCTTTCGGCAAGAACTGAAGAATATGATAAGCTTTTCGGCTTTGAAATGGGCGTTGACGACTATGTAGTAAAACCCTTTTCACCAAAAGAAGTGCTTGCAAGAATAAATGCCATAATCAAAAGAAATGGCAATAATAATGATCAGTCGGGTGAAATCGTAAAATATGACGGCCTTGAAATAAACTTTACAGCAAGAGATGTCTATATAGACGGAGTGAAAGCAAATCTTACACCTAAGGAATATGATCTTCTGTTCTATCTTGTAAAAAACAAGAACATTGCTCTTACAAGAAACAAGCTTCTTGAAGAAGTGTGGGGTTATGATTTCTTTGGCGATGACAGAACAATCGACACCCACATAAAGATGCTCAGAAATAATCTTGGTCCTTACAGAAACTTCATTGTTACCCTTCGTGGTATGGGATACAAGTTTGAGGCATAAACCGCAAAATGAGAGACAGACTTAACAGTATACGATTTCGCTCGTGGCTGATGTATATAAGCTTTGCCCTGCTGATTATTGTTTTTCTGTATGTATTCCAGGTTATTATGCTGCCGGGATATTATGAATATATGAAAAAAATAGAAACTGCACAGGTTGTAAATCAGATAAAAGACACCTGGCATAACGATCCGCAAAAGCTTTTCTCAACAGTTAACGAAATAGCAAAGTCCAAGAAAATATATATAGAAGTATCGGATGTAAACAGAGTCCTTGTCAGAGCGAACTCCCTTGACAAAAACAACAAGGAAATTTTTGAACTGATTAAAAACCTCGACAAAGAAAACATGGATAAATTTATATCAGGCAAGGATGTTTTCTTTACAGCTACCACTCCCCGTTCAGATAATGATAGCAAAGCGATTATTATGACTGCACAGATAGCTGATGAAAATTTTGAAAGTGAAATTCTTCACGCCACAGGAGAAGTTCGGGTATATGTATTCAATTACCTTGAGCCTATAGGAACAACAGCACAAATAATAAACAGTCAGCTCACACTCGTTGCGTTCCTGATTATCATCTGTGCATTTATACTTTCTATATTCTTTTCGGCCAGCTTTACAAAGCCTATTGTAAAAATTTCCAAATCAGCTCTTAAGCTCCCTCAGGGACAATTTCACATGGATATAAAAAAGCATCAGTTCACAGAAATAAATGAACTTACCGAAGCTTTAAACCTTGCTTCAAACGAGATTGCTAAGACCGATGGACTGCAAAAAGAGCTTATGGCTAACATTTCTCACGATTTACGTACTCCCCTCACTATGATAAAAGCCTATGCGGAGATGATAAGAGATTTATCAGGCGACATTCCCGAAAAAAGAGAAAAACACCTTCAGGTTATCATTGATGAAACAGACAGACTTTCATCTCTTGTAACGGATATTCTCGATCTTTCAAAACTTCAGAGCGGCGTTGCTGGAATGAACTATCAGATATTCGATTTCTCATCCCATTTAAATGATCTGGTATCACGCTTCACCTTATTGAACGAAATAAAAGATTATAAAATAAAGCTGAACGCTGAACCACAGATTATGATAAACGCTGACACTACTAAAATCGAGCAGGTAATCTACAATTTCATCAACAACGCAATAACCTATACCGGCGACGATAAGACTGTAAAAATCAATCTGTTCCGTACACAAAACGGTTATGCAAGATTTGAAGTAATTGACAGCGGTACAGGTATAGACGAAGAAAATCTGAAATATGTCTGGGACAGATACTATCGTGTAAAGAAAGACGGAGAGACTCACACAAGAGCAAAAAAAGGAAGTGGTCTCGGCTTATCAATAGTAAAAGGCGTGTTAGAGCTTCACAAATTCGCCTTTGGTGTAAACAGTAAGCTGGGAGAAGGAAGCACTTTCTGGTTTGAATTTCCCGAATATAACGAAAGCAATATAAAAATCCAAAAGAAATCTCAGAACAAGAAAAATTCAGTTTGATGCAATTTAATATATATATAGGAAAAGGCTGTGCGGTAATTTACTGTGCCGCCTTTTCCGTTTAATTGAGCTATCATTAACCGAATGGTTAATTTTTGCTACCGAATGGTAAGTTTCATCTATTGTACCACTAATTTCTGTATGATATAATTTTATTATTACAAAAAGAAAGGTGCATACAATGAAACAAATTTTCTACAAAAGCAATACTATACTCACGTTTTTTGCGACCACTTTTTTCCTATGTACATTTCTGATATCAATGCTTATTAACAAAGGCAGTGCCGATATAATAAATCAATTTTCAGATAATGCAAAGTATATTGTGCTAACGCAGGATAACAATTCTATTGATGCACTCGGTTATGCAGATGTTATTAAAGTGCTTTCGGAATGTAAAGCAAAAGGTGCAATAGAGTTTAAAACCGAAAATCAGACAGGCTACATTATGTATAATTACAAGGACGACAGTGATTTAATGGGCTCGTGGCAATCGCTGAACCTTAAAAGTGATACGCCGCAGGCAATAATAAAAACCGTGCTTATGCCGTATTCAATGGAAATAGAGCAAAAGATGACTGTAAATCTGATGGGAGAGAATTATCAGATAACAGGACTTAATATATATTCAGGATCTGACGAGCCCGACTTTTTACTTAACATTGCTGGATTAAAAAACAGTGATGTGAAATTTAAAGGTATAACAATTATAATTGATGCCGATGAAGAAACGCCTGCTGTTAGTGAACACTTCAGAGAAAAGATACAAAAAAAGAATCGGGAAGCGGATTTTACAGCAACTAAAATTGCTGAAATAACAGAGGATAATAATGTAATAGAACCCGATAAAATTATCATAGTTGTAGGCATACTGCTGATAGGTCTTTTACTGGTCATTAATGCGGGTGTTTTTACGAGCTCATGGATAGGCTCGAAAAAATCAGAAATTATGGCAAGGCGGATATGCGGTGCAAGTGACAATGACATTAAAACGCTGGTGTTCAAATACTATATGATTATATCACTGACAGGAGTTTTTATAGGATTTATTACGATTCTTGCGGTTTCAAGTCTGCCTGTGGTTGCCTTTTATCTGGGCAGGATTGAGCTTACGGCAGGTTTTATATCCTCTTTATTTTTAATGGTTATCAGTCTGGTTGTGTCCTACGATTGCGCCGTAAATTTCTCAGACGGACAGGTCGCTGAATTAAGGAGGCTTTAAAATGATAAAGGAATATATAAAGCTGATTTTTTCTGACATCAAGGCGGATAAAAAATTCTTTATCCTGCTAACCATTCAGACTCTTATAGCATTCATTGTAATCGGAAACATTTGCGGTATAGCAAACTATACCACCGAAACAGTAGATTACCTTGACAGTTTTAGTTTTTCTGATAAGTATTATGGTAAGATAAGCACAGAAATCTACACGTTCAGCGGTATTGCCGTTACCGAGGCAGATATTGAAACAGAAAGAAAATTAAGCTATTACATAGCGGAAAATTACAAGGCGTCCGGCTATAGTAATAATTACATAGAAGCGGGTGAAAACAGCTACACTATGACCTTTGTTTCAGAGGATTTCTTTGACATATATAAACTCGAAACGGAAAGCGGAAGGCTTTTTCTTGATGAAGAATACCACAGCGATACTATGGAAAACACCCCTGTAATACTCGGCAATTACTATAAAGATACCTACAAAGTCGGCGATATGTATCTGGATAAATACAAGGTGGTCGGTATATTAAAGAGCGGACAAGAGATTATAAATCTTGCGGGAGAAAAAAGCAGACCTGTGAGCACAGATTTAGACAAATTTTTCCCTGTAAAAAACTTGTCTTGTATGAGACAAAACCATTATGAATATCCCTCCTCGCTGATTTATTCCGATAACAAAGCCCAGCTGAAGGCTATAAACGATTATGCGGAAAAGCTTGGGATGTATCCTTTTAACTTTATTTCACTCAGTGGAACAAAGCAGATGATAAATAATATGTCAACACAGACAACAGTGCCGCTAACTATAATTTCGTTTATAATTATAGCACTTGCGATATTCTGCCTGATACAATCGGCTATGCTTTTTATAAGAAGGAATTTAACGGAGCTATTAATCCACAGAATATGCGGAGCAGGACTTTCAAGTATTTTGCTGAGAGTAAGTGCAGGTAGCTTTATCGTAATATTCACAAGCGGAGTGGTTGCATCGTTGATATTCAGAACAGTGATTGCCGCAACAGGCATTACCATAACAGGCGTTGCAGTGCTTTTGATTACAATAATACCATTTGCGGTAAAATTAAGGAACTTATCAATCTTATCGTCTATCAGGGAGGGAAAATAATTGATTAGAATAAAAAATCTCACTAAAATATTTTATGGTGGTGAAGAGGTCAGGGCTCTTGATGACGTCAGCTTTGAAATAAATGACGGAGAAATGGTTGCTGTTATAGGTAAAAGCGGCAGTGGCAAATCTACGCTTCTCAATATTATGGGACTTCTCGACAGTGCATCGGAAGGTGGGTATTACATAAATGAGAAAAAAGCGTCGTCACTTCCCGAAGAAGAAAAGGCAAGGTTAAGAAATATGGAAATTGGCATTGTCCTTCAGGACTTTGCTTTAGTAGAAAGATACACGGTAAGTCAGAATATAGCAATCCCGCTTATATATAGTAAGAAAAATCTAAATAAAGAAAAAGCCATCAGAGATATTTTAAATCTTGTCGGATTAAATGAAAAAAAGGACACTCCGTCATATAAACTTTCCGGCGGTCAAAAGCAAAGAGTAGCTATCGCAAGAGCAGTTATAAACAATCCGTCGCTGATTCTTGCCGACGAGCCTACAGGTGCTCTTGACAGCCAAACATCAGAGGAAATTATGGAACTGTTTTTAAAGCTTAACAAGGAAGGTAAAACGATTATAATTGTTACTCACGATAAACAAATAGCCCAAAAATGCAAAAGAATTATTGAGTTGTCCGATGGAAAATTAATATCTGACTCAGCACGAAAAGCATAAAATTATTGAAATACATTCTATATTTATGCTATAATATTCTGAGGACAAAACGCTTCCGGTGTATTGTTGCTTAATGATATAGGAGAAAAAAATGATAAAGGAACTTATACACGACCCCATTTTTCTGAGTGCAAAATCAGAAAAAGCCGACGAAAACGATATAGAAACGGCAAACGATCTTCTTGAAACTCTCATAGCTCACAAAGAGAACTGTGCGGGAATGGCGGCCAATATGATAGGTGTAAAGAAATGCATTATAGCGTTTCAGGATAATGACAATTATACCGTTATGCTTAATCCGGAAATAATAAAATATTCCGAGCCTTATGAAGCAGAAGAAGGTTGTCTTTCACTTCTTGGAGGACCAAGAAAATGCAAACGTTATAAAAGCATTAAGGTGAAATGGGAAACAAAAGATTTTAAACCCAAAATTAAAACCTTTACCGGATTTACGGCACAGATAATCCAGCACGAAATAGATCACTGCAACGGGATTCTGATATAAAATAAGCGGTTATGCCTTTATGCATAACCGCTTTATTTTATGTATTCTCAAAGGTTTTGGCTTCACCATTCACATTGAATCTTGCTCTTCCGCCTTCGATCTTTATATTTTCTTTATTGATATAATCACTGTAATTAAGTCTGGTAACAAGATTTACGGAGCTGTCAGAATTCACCATCTGCAGTTTTGTTTTTCCTACAGTTCCGCCTATTCCAAGTGCATTATCACCCTTTGAAGTTATATGCATACTTGCTCTTATCACATCAAAGCTTGTATCCCCTCTGAGTGCAGCTACAGCAGAAGAATTATCTGCCGATATATCAAAAATCACACTGGATTCGCAAACTGATGCATTGCAGGTATCACCATGTAAAGTTCCTATACCAACTACATCGCTACCGGACATAAAAGCCTTTATTGCACAATGTTGGACAGAAACATCACATTTTCCTTCCATAGAGCCGATTGCAACACCAAACTGTGAAGAGATATCCATTGTTATATCGCTTGCAAAAAGTTGAGCTGTGCAGTTACTGTTAAAAGCACCTATACCAACACCAAGATACCCGGTCATATTAAGTACAAACCGACCTCTGATAAGATTAATCTTACCGCCGAGTCCTGATCCGATACAAACACAGGAAGCGGAATCGCTCTTAATATCAACGCCTTGCTCAAAAACAAGTTCGCCATGCTTTGAATCCATATCGTTGCCGATTGCATAGAAAGCCGAACCATCAATATTTATAGAAAGTCTTCCACTACCCTTTATAATAAGCTTTGAGCTTTCAGGAACGCGAATACCGCCTTTTCTGAGATTATTGGTTCCATTTGCTTCGAGTACAACTTCACAATTTTCACCAATGTCTATACACGGTCTGTTGTTTGCATTAGAAAGCTCTGCATTTTCAAGAATAACACTTCCTTTAAAGCCATCAGCAATATCAATATGTATATCGGATCTCTTTCCTGTTGTACCCGAAACTGTAACTTCTCCATCTCCGTTTTTGCCGATAACAACTCGCTGATAACCCTCTATTGTAAGTCGGTCAAGCGATATCCTCTCCGATTTATCGGCTTTGTAGATTCGAAGTTCCTTACCTTCTTCAAGCTCTCTGCGATACCTTTCAATTTCCTTTCGGATTTCAGAAGGTATCGATTCTATAATTTCTGCAATCGGTCTGCCCGTGTAATATCCCTGTATTAAATCTACGCCAAGAAGAATAACAGCTCTTAACTCTTCGCCGGTTTCTACACCCTCTGCCAACGCTTTTATTCCGTTATCGTGACAGAAGTCGACGATTTCTTTTACAAAGTGACGCTTTTTATGATTGTTCTGTATTTCGCTAAGTAATGAACGGTCTATTTTAACATAGTCAGGCATATAACGTAACAGATTCTGAACATTTGAATAGCCAGTGCCATAGTCATCAATAGCTATCTTTACATCCAAATCCTTATATATACGCTCGATTCTCTTAAGTTCTGAGTCCTCAAGCTCAGATTGTTCTGTCATCTCTACAACAACAGTTTCTGAATACTTTGCGAGAAGAACACTCACCTTTTCCCAACTATCAGTAGGAATTTTAGCTGTGGGAATACTGTTAATAAAAACTCTTCTACCATTAAATGCACCTGTATTATTATCAACGATGTCAAGAACATTAAGAAAAGTAGCCGTTTCTATATCATCAAGCCTACCTGCAAGCTCCGCATACTTCATAATATGATATGGACTTGGACAGATAGTGCTATTTGGACGCATAAGTGCTTCATAAGAATAAATCGAACCATTTACAGCACTGACAATAGGCTGGAAGTGATAGTTAAGCAAATTGTTATCAAGAATACGTTCTGCCTCTGCAAATTCCTCTTGCTGTTTTGCAGTAAAGGCGGAAAATTTCTTTTCATTTTCAGCTTTTCTTTTATTACGCAAAACAATAAGTTCTTCACTTATCGTCTTTATATCATTAAGAACGTCAAGTGCAGATTCGTCTGATATTTTATCCTTATATTCGTTTACGAGAAGCTCAAGCATACCGATATTATCGGTCGCTTTTACTTTTAACAGCAATTCGTGCAGTAATTTAAATGTATCTCCACTCACTTTCACCCCTCCATTCATATATCATCCTATTTAATTAATTATACCACAGCCAAAAGTCTTACGCAAGCATTTTACTGACGATCAGAGAAAATTTTAGTAAAAAAACGTCCCCAAAAAGTCTTGACACAAATCAAAATAGATGATATAATAATTAGGTTAAATATTTTGTCGGGGTGTGGCGCAGTTGGTAGCGCGCGACATTTGGGATGTTGAGGCCGCAGGTTCGAAACCTGTCACTCCGACCAAAATAGCGGTTTTGACCGCAAAAATTCAAAACCGCAAGGGATCACCTTGCGGTTTTTCGTTGTATAAACATATGAATCTCTTTAGAGAATTTTATTACAAGAGGATGTGAACTTTCATGGATCATGTTTCAACATATTGCTCTATTTATGATAATGTCTTTCGAAAAACCTTCAGTCAATCTTGCTATATTTTTTTATGTGGTGGTGCAGATAAAAACAATATTAGAAATAGTGTTAAAAACCTATTGTCTAAAAAACAATTTCAAATTTTATACCCCGAAGACTTATTCATGGAAATGCTCAACAGAGACAAACGTTCCGATTTACTCGAATACGAAAACTTTCTTGCAGACAACGCGGATGTTATATGTATTATTTGCGAAAGCATGGGGTCTGCTGTAGAATTAGGTGCCTTTGTCCAAAACGAAAACATTAGAAAGAAATTAGTCGTAGCAATTAATCAAAAATATTCCAGAGACAAAAGCTTTATTATGATGGGTCCGGTTAAACATCTCTGCAAGAATCATCCGGAACATTTGGTAACTTATAAACCAGATCACCAAAAAGAACTGGTCGAATCACTATCTAAGCTCTTTAGAAAACTACACAAAAGGCATCGTGGTAATAAAAACAATAATTTTAGTGAGCTTTCTGCGTATATTGCTTTTATACCAATAATTATATATTTTTATAAAACGGTTGGCAGAAAAGAACTACATAAAAATTTGAAGGCATTTCTTAATCACAAAGGAATGCAAACAAACAAATACAACGAGTTGTTTAATGTTGCTATTAAATATTTACTAAAAACTAATGTTTTAGTGACAAGATTTGATCAAAACAAATCCGATAGTATCATTTCACTTTCAGGCAAAGGGTATCAAAAAATCCAATTAACATTAAAAAATTCAACAGCAATTGAAAAAACTCTCTTGCACGATCGAATAAGATGTGATATACTAAAGGAGCAATTGAATAATTAGACGCTCCTTTTAGCTACTACATATTGTTTTCAGTATGTTCGGAAGATGATTCGTCTTCCTTGGTGGATGATTCCACACGATTCCTTAACTTTAGCCATCTATCTCACATCGAGTGAAATAGATAACTAAACTTAACGAAAAGTTTATGGTAAAAGGAGCGTCTTTTTATGACAAAAACAGCACAATCTTTACTTTTTAACTCTCTTGGATTGCCTCGGTTTTCAACCATAGAGCAATTTTCAGAAATAACAGGGTTAAGTACTCGGCTACTTTTCTGCCTTTCTAATTTAACGGAAAAATATTATAAGAACAAGAAAATACCAAAAAGAGACGGTAATATGCGCGACATTTATGTTCCCTCCTATACTCTCCGTATTGTGCAAAAATGGATATTAAAAAACATATTAAATAAAATTGTCCCTTCCGATCAATCGATGGCATTTAGAACAGGTTCTTCATTTGGTAATAAACAAAATGCGGCATATCATGCATATACTTTATATGGTCTTTCAATCGATTTAAAAGATTTTTTTCCAAGTATTCCAGCAAATAAAGTGTATAATATTTTCTCGAGCTTGGGGTACAATAAATTTGCCGCAACCATATTAACGAAATTATGTACATTAGATTCCAAATTGCCGCAAGGAAGCCCTTGTTCTCCGGCAATTTCAAACCTTGTTTGTATCACATTGGATAATAGACTTTCTGGCTTGTGCCAAAAAAGAGGTATCATTTATACAAGGTACGCAGATGATATGTATTTTTCATGTGATGACAAAACTCTTTTGCTTCGGTATTATCATGCATTCAAACATATTATTGAAGATGAGGGTTTCAAAATAAATGAAAGAAAAACTCACTTTAACACACCATCGAATAGAAAAAGAATAACAGGCGTAACTGTTATCCAACACCACATCGATGAAAAATTCGAGCTAAAGGCACCTAAGGAAATGAAACGTAAAGTTCGTGCTGAAATTTTCAAATGTTTGATGTCAGGGAATTATGAAATTAAAGATAGAATTCTTGGAGAAATAGGTTATATAACTTTTATAGAAAAGGAGAACAATTTTAATTATATATCCTCAATCAAGCAGTATGTTGCAAAAAACGCCGAAAAAATTATATATTTCCCAGAGTTAGTTGAGGCATATAATAACAATTTGTTTTTCTGTGATTTGAAAAAACTCGAAAGTGTTCCTATTGATCCTAAAGATGAAGAAGAGCTATATTATTTTAGTGATATGTATTGCTCAAGAAAGTTTTATCTTAATAAACATAATTTAACTGATGCTTGTTTGTATGAGAAGTGGCCTAATACAATAACATCACAGTCGCTTTGCTTCAACGATAATGATGATTTACCATTTTAGCTTAATATAAATTTACATTGTTTAATTCTTGAGATTCTCTTTGTTTACTCCCCACCAACCATTGAGGGCGTCTTAGTCGGCGCCCTCTTTTAGTTTTGCTTTTCCTCCGCGATCTCCGCTTTCTTTTCGGCGAGTTTAATCACCAAGTAATATTGATTTTATTTGTTCGCCTATTTCATCACTACTGAGGTTTTGTGCTATAATAGGTTCAATTACCTCTCGACTTTCTCTCATGTGCGGAAGCTCAGAAGCAAGAAGCTTTGCTTTTTCTATTCTGCCGCACTTCAAATATAAAAAGCACAGAGTAGCTCGCATTGTTGCCTTCTGCTTTTCGTTGATTGACAGAGGAAGTCCCCTTTCAATTAAAGTAATAGCTTCTTCCGACTCGTCTTTCAATGCTAATACACTTGCAAGACCGAGGATCATTCCCGGCTTATTTGGGTATATCAGCAACGCATCGCGATAAACCTTTTCCGCCGAGTCGAGCTGATTGCTCCGCATAAACTCGTTTGCTTTCTTGTGTACATTATATCTTGTTTCAACTGCACGTACTGTATCCATACCAATAAGCAAATCGATACTTGTTTCAAATATATTCGCTAAAGCAGGCAGAAGCGTTATGTCCGGATAGGTTTCGCCACGCTCCCATTTAGAAACGCTTTGCGGCGTTATATTCAAATAATCGGCGATATCCTCTTGCGTAAGTTCTTTCATAAGACGGTACTTTTTCAAATTCTCTGCTAAATATAACATATCATTATTCCTTTCGATATTCTGACAGTATTCAAGCCGAGCTCTGCTTCTGTATTTATTATACCGCAAGTGTTTAATTTACACAATAACGCAGTTTTTTATTTTTGTTCGCCTTATAGGCGAGTTATAGCTACCCTTTGTTTACAGCATCCCAACCATTGAGGGCGTCTTAATCGGCGCCCTCTTTTAGTTTTGCTTTTTCCGCCGCGATCTCCGCTTTCTTTTCGGCGATCATCTCGGCGAGTTTGGTTTCACACTGGTCACGTGTTTCGGCGTAGACGTTGAATTTCTTGCGCTTACCGTTTGGCAGGTGCGGATAAAAGCTGCCTTCCCAGAGGTGATCGTTGATCTGATACACGCATCCGGTTCCCGATGACGATGCGCACTTCCCATTGACTGTGCTTCTTCTGACGAACCATTCCGTCGCCCGCAGGCCGTTTCTTCGGCATCTACAATCAATTTCAAATCTTGTTTTTGTCTGTCTATGTATGATTGTTATCAATTACATTTTTCAAGCACTCTTTTTTAAGGTGTTTATTCAGCTTTTTTTGTTCATTTTTATTTTTTCTTTCTGTATGTATTAATCGGATTACCATCTTTATCTTTCCAAACTGTCCATCCATTATTAGAATGGCCTAAAACGATCCATCCCGCCGTAGAAGGCGAATTGGTGCTAATATCGTCTTGAAGAACATTGTTTTGATAGGGGCGTTTTTACGAGATTCCGGTACCCACCCATCTTTTGTAGGACAACAAGTACATCCTTTTAAAACAATAAAAGTGCCTTCTTCCACACGCATTTTTGCATATACTTTACCAAACCCTTTCACCGTTTGAGAAAGATAATATTCCCCATCCGGGATAAGCCCCCAATCAGATTTTACCTGATGTTCAGCTGTTGCCGTAGTAAAAACTTCCTCTTTGGAGATGGTTTCGGGATATACTTGGCGTCCTTCAAATGATGAAAGCAATTGAACAACAAGATCTGCATCAAGAGCAAACAATTCAGAATTCGGCACCTGACTTTTACTGAAAATTTCATCTAATAATATTTCTTTGGCATCATAATCTTCAACTTCAATTGCAAATTTCCGCTTCAGTCCAACAACATTGAAATATCCATTCCTTTCAAGCTGATACATCCTTGCTTCAAAGTTCTCCGTTCCGGTTTTACCTATTTTAATGAGTCCAGGAACGACAGTCGTCATAACATAAATTATACCTTTTGCCATCTTTGTATTTCTCCTTGGCATATTAGATTAATACCCCATCACAATGATCCACCTCATGCTGAATGATCTGCGCCGTCCAGCCGGTGTAGGTCTTGATGCGGGTTTGCAGTTCCAAGGTCTGATACTTGACCTTGATGGATTTATAGCGTTTGCAAGGACGAGGACCACCAAGGAGTGACAGACAGCCTTCCTCGGTGTCATACGAACCGTCCTTCTTGATGATCTCGGGATTGAGCATCACGGTGTATATAGGAGCTCGTCCGCTTTCATCAAGAAAGGCGATGATGCGCTTGCGCACGCCAATCATATTCGCCGCCATGCCGACACAGCTTTCTCTGTGCGCCATTAGCGTCTCAAGCAAGTCCTGTGCGACCTGCAAATCCTCTTTCGTTGCGACCTCCGACTTCCCTGCCAGGAATATCGGATCGTGCATAAGTTCTTTTATCATAGGTTTTCTCCATTTAAGAAC
>JAZSHW010000101.1:0-11059 GCA_045533495.1 Ruminiclostridium sp.
GTTAGCTGATTTCATCCTTGCGTCAGCAAGGATTTCATTTTCTGTAAGAGTTCGAATTCATACGCAAAACTGCCTAAAATATCTTTTTTGTAGGCCATAGCCAGAAAAGCACTTGCTTTCGCAAGTGCTTTTTCAGTTAAAGCCGTCCTTTCGGCCGGGATAAATCCACTATCGGTGGATGAAATCGTAAGCGATGAAATCCGACTCTGTCGGAAGAAGGACGGATTTAATTTCATCCGAGGCGAACCGCCGAGGATTTCATCTGAGCGAAAGCGAAGATTTCATCGTGCGAAGCACGATTTCATTAAAGATGCAAGGCTACGCCTTGATTTATTGGCGAAAGTATGGCATAATTAACTCATCGATAAATAAGAATTTGACGAGGAGATAGTAAAAATGATAACTTTGCAACCTGTCACAAAGGATAATTATAATGAATGTCTAGGTTTAAAACGAGAAAAGACAGATTTTGTCGGTGACGCTTATGCAGTATTAGCCGATGCGTATATATATCGAGACACTTCACTTGCGTATGCGATATACCTCGATGAAAACGCTATAGGATTAGTTATTTTGGATGAGTGTGGAAAGAATAAATCATATGAGTTTACAGATTTATTTATTGCAGATGATTACAGAAATAAAGGCTATGGTGAAGGTGTGGTAAAAACAATAATAAATCACTTTATATTAAAAAGCGCAAAATCAATTCAGATGCAGGTCCATAAATCAAACAAAGTGGCAATTCATATTTATCAAAAATGCGGTTTTTCGATTAACAAAGTCTCGCCGTGGGATGATGATTTTTGGATAATGGAAATGATAGTAGACCGATAAATTCCATTTTATCGAGTAGTTAATAGAACAAAATCACACACCTTTTTGCTGTTTTTACCTACGTTTACGCACCTTTTAGTCGTTCTTAGCCACGAAAAAACCTCTCAACCCTATTGGTTGAGAGGTTCTTTTCGTTTTATGGTTTTTTTAATTATTTACGCTTTACCGCACATTTTACGTCAACTTTTTTCTTTGGGCAAAACAAGATTAAGTACTATCGCAAGTACGAATACTACTGCAACGCAGTTCTGTGCAAATATCGACTGAACTATGTCAGGGAAATTTTTGAATATGTCCGGCACAAGTGTAAAACCTACACCTACGCTGAGTGAAAGTGATGCGATGGTGATATTTCTTTCGGAGAAACCGCACTTTGTCAGCATCTGAATACCGCTTACAACTATAGAACCGAACATCATTATAGTGCATCCTCCCAGTACCGCCTCGGGAAGAGTTGCAAGCACTGCACCGATAATGGGGAAAAAGCCTGCGATTACCATTACAACTGCTCCCGTTGCAATGGTAAAGCGATTTACCACCTTAGTCATTGCCACAAGACCGATATTCTGACTGAAAGAGGTTATAGGCATACAGCCGAAAAGTCCCGATATCGCACTTATAAAGCCGTCACAGGCAAGAGAGCCTGAAATTTCTTTGTCGGTAGGCTCTCTGTCAAGTGCCGCACCTGCAAGAGCTGAGGTATCGCCAATGGTTTCTGTTGCAGAAACAAGGAATATCACCGCAACGGAAATTATAGCGCCAATATCAAATTGCGGCATAACAGGTAATATTGCGGGAGCGGAAACGATGCCGACTTCTGAAAGTTGTGAGAAGTCCACCTTGCCAAGGCAGATTGCGACTATGTAGCCTACGATAAGTCCGAATAAAACAGATAACTGCTTTAAATGTCCTTTAGCGAAAATGTTGACAAGAATACAGGTGATAAGAGTTACGCCGCCCAGTAACCAGTTCTGCCAGGATCCGAAATCCGCTGCTCCATTACCGCCACCAAAGGAATTTGCACCGACAGAAAACAATGAAAATCCGATAGCGGTTACAACACAGGCGGCAACTACAGGTGAAATTATCTTACGCCAGTACTTTGCAAATAAACCTAAGGTTCCCTCGAAAATACCACCGACTATGATTGCACCGAGCATTTTTTCGTAACCGAAGTCACCCGAACCTATAACACAGAGGGTTGATACAAAGGTAAAGCTGATACCCATTACAATTGGCATTTTAGAGCCTATTCTGAATATTGGGAACATCTGAATGAGTGAGCCGATACCGGCTATTATCATAGCAGTCTGAATAAGTCTTGCCGTATCTGCACTACTTAGTCCGCAAGCACCCGATACGATGATTACAGGGGTGATATTTGCAACAAACATTGCAAGAATGTGCTGTAATCCGTAAGGGATAGATTTCAGCAGAGGTACTTTTCCGTTAAGATTATAGATGTTATCTATGGAACTTTTTTCGTTTTTGAACTTTGTGAAATTTTCTTTTAGCTTTCCCATCACGCGTTTTCTCCCTGGCTTCTGAAAGTAACCGTAGCAGTTGCGGCATCCATACCCTCGACTATTGCCAGTGATTCAAGATGATAGCCAAGATTTCTTATCACCTTTCCGCCTATCTGGAAGCCCTTTTCAATTACAATTCCTATACCCTCAATGGTTGCACCGGCGTTTTCACTGATGGAAATAAGCCCCTGCAACGCACATCCGTTGGCAAGAAAATCATCTATTATAAGGATATGATCGTCAGTCCCTAAAAATTTCTGAGATACGATAACCTGATTTTTGCAGTTGTGAGTAAAGGATTCTATTTCAGCTACATACATATCGCCATCGATATTTACACTCTTTGATTTTTTTGCAAATACCACGGGAACGCCGAAATATCTTGCCGCAAAGCAGGCGATAGCTATGCCCGATGCTTCTATAGTCAATACCTTTGTGATTTTTTTATCTTTAAAGCGACGGTGAAATTCCTCGCCTATCTTATCAAGCAGTTCAATATCCATTTGATGGTTTAAAAAGCTGTCAACTTTAAGTACGTTACCTTCTTTTACAATGCCGTCCTTTAAAATTCTTTCTTCAAGAAAATTCATAATTTCCTCCGTATGTAGTTTTAAAACAGTAATATATAGTAAAATTATAACTTCTATTTGTCGATTTGTCAATTAATTTGTAGATGAAAGACGAATTTTAGCGTATAATCTTAAAATTAAATCCTCATACTAAATTCAAATCAAAGGAAAGAAGGAAATATAATGATCGAACAGGACACCATAAAGCTCTTAAGAGAATGTGACGCAGGAATACAAATGGGTGTATCGGCTATAAATGACGTGCTTGATTATGCAAAGGACAAGAGTCTGCGTGAAAGTCTGCTTATAAGCAAGACCGCTCATAACGGACTTGATAAAAAGCTCAGGGGCAGGCTTGACAGCTTTCACGATAAAGGGAAAGACCCACCGATGATGGTAAAGGGAATGTCCTATATAAAGACGAATGCCAAGCTTATGGCTGACCCCTCTGACAGTACCGTTGCTGATCTTATCACAGACGGCTGCAATATGGGGATAAAGTCCCTTTCAAAATATTTAAATCAGTATAAGGCGGCGGATGAGGACTCCAAAAATCTTGCAAAGGCACTTATCGGCATTGAAGAAAAATTAGCCGATGATATGAGAGGTTATCTGTAAAATAAAAATCGCTTCTGAACTATTATTTTCAGAAGCGATAAATTTTATCTTGTTAAAAACATTGCGGCGACGATTATTGCCAGCGAGCCGATACAGATTATCCAGTTGCGTGCGATGGTACGCTCCAGCTTCTTTTCATGCTCTTTCCGTTCCATATCACGAAGCTCTCTTCTTGTGGGAATTTTCTTTGACATACGGCTCACCTCTTTTTTATTATCGTTATATACTATAAATATAATACCATCATTCCGTCAATTTGTCAATATTTCCGCTTGACATAAAGGAATTTGTATGTTAAACTAAATCTGTAAATAGTATAGAGCCTATATACAGCAAGAGTAGGCGGAGAAAAATCTTACAGAGAGCCGTGAGGGTGGAAATCGGCAGACAATATCCGTTGAAGTGCGGCTGTATGCTTTGTCGGGCTGACAGGGGGAATAGAGTATCTCTGTCCGTATATCTGCGTTAAAGAGTAATGAGGAAATTTCCGATACGGAAATTTCAAACCGAAGTGGAACCGTGATTTTATCGCCTTCGTCTTTTTGACGAGGGCTTATTTTTATTTTAAGGGGAATTTTATGTTTGAAACTATAAAGGCTGACATTAAATCCGTCCGTGAGCGTGACCCTGCAGTAAAAAGCGATTTGGAGGTGTTCTTCCTTTATCCCAGCTTTAAGGCTGTAAGAGCATATCGCAGAGCACATAAATGGTATCTTAAAAAGCATTATTTTATAGCAAGATGGATATCACAGCGTGCTTTACACAAGACGGGTATTGAGATACATCCGGGTGCTACCATAGGAAAGGGTCTTTTTATAGACCACGGCAGCGGAGTAGTCATCGGTGAAACCACCGAGATAGGTGACAACTGCACTATATATCAGGGCGTTACCCTTGGCGGTACAGGTAAGGATACAGGAAAAAGACATCCCACCCTTGGCAATAACGTAATGGTAGGCTCAGGAGCAAGAGTGCTTGGTCCTTTTAAAGTCGGAGATAATTCAAAAATTGCCGCCAATGCAGTGGTGCTTAGCGAGGTTCCGCCAAACTCCACAGCGGTGGGCGTTCCTGCAAGAATAGTAAAGAGGGATGGTCAGAAGGTTGAAAACTACGACCTTGATCAGATACACATCCCTGACCCTGTATCTCAGGCTCTGTGCAGTATGCTTGGCAAGATAGAAAAACTTCAGGCACAGGTTGATGAACTGAAAAAACAAAATGAAGATAAAGCTGAATGACAGAAAGGAAAGAAAACAATGTATATCTATAACACGTTAACAAGAAAAAAGGAAGAGTTCATCCCAAATGTAGAGGGTAAGGTAAATATGTATACCTGCGGTCCTACCGTGTATCATTATGCACATATCGGAAATCTCCGCAGCTACATTATGGAGGATATTCTTGAAAAGTATATGCGTTACACAGGCCTTGACGTAAAGCGTGTAATGAACATCACAGACGTTGGACATCTCACCAGCGATGGCGATACAGGCGATGACAAGATGTTAAAGGGTGCAAAGCGTGAGCATAAGACTGTTATGGAGATTGCAAAGTTCTATACCGATGCATTCTTTGCTGACTGCAAGAAGCTTAATATCAAGACTCCTGATGTGGTAGAGCCTGCAACAGGCTGTATAGATGACTTTATAAAGGTTATCGAGTCACTTATCGAAAAGGGCTTTGCTTATGAAGCAGGCGGAAATATCTATTTTGATACTTCAAAGCTTGAAAAGTACTATGTTTTCAACGACTTCAAGGAAGAGGATTTAGCAGTAGGCGTCCGTGAAGGTGTTGAAGAGGATGAAAACAAGCGTAACAAGGCAGATTTTGTTCTGTGGTTTACAAAATCCAAGTTTGATGATCAGGAACTTAAATGGGACAGCCCCTGGGGTATCGGTTATCCCGGTTGGCATATCGAATGCAGCTGCATCAGTATGAAGCATTTGGGTGAATACCTCGATATCCACTGTGGCGGTATTGATAACGCTTTCCCTCATCACACAAATGAAATCGCACAGAGTGAGGCGTATATCGGTCATAAGTGGTGCAACTACTGGTTCCATGTTCTTCACCTTAACACAAACAGCGGCAAAATGAGTAAGTCCAGCGGCGAATTTTTAACTGTATCACTGCTTGAAAGCAAGGGCTACAATCCTCTTGTTTACAGATTCTTCTGTTTGCAGTCCCACTACAGAAAATCCCTTGTATTTACTTACGAAAATCTTGACAATGCCGCAGTTGCCTTCAATAAGCTTATTGCAAAGATTGCCGCATTACAGGCACAGCCCCAGGGTGAAGTCGATAAGGCTAAGTTCGACGAGCTTAAAAACTCCTTTGTTACAGCAATGGATAACGATATAAACACATCTCTTGGTATTACTGCTCTTTATGATGTATTAAAGGCGGATACCACACCTGCTACAAAGCTGGCTCTTATTGATGACTTTGACAAGGTGCTTTCTCTCTCACTTCTTGAAACTGCAAAGAACAGCACTGCAAAACAGGAAAACGAAGCGGAAGAATTACCTGCTGAAATTCTTGCCCTTGCAGAAGAAAGAAAGCAGGCAAGAAAGGATAAGAATTTTGCTCTTGCTGACGAGCTTCGTGACAAGATAGTAGCGATGGGCTATACAGTAGAAGAAACAAGACAGGGAACTGTTATCAGAAAAGCGTAACAAAGAAAGGAACTAAAATGATAAAAAGATTCATTTCCTGCTTACTTGCATTTTCTCTTATGTTTGCAATATCCCTTGTAACTGCCTGTGAAAAGACTGAGATAAAGGAATACAGCGGAGAAGTAGTTCAGCTTTCCGAGTATGAAGGCAATTACAGTATACTTGTAAAGGTTGACAAGGAAGATTTTACAGACGGTCAGCTTTCGATAGGATTAAACTCCGATATGGAGCTTGTTGATGCAGATGGCGAAGCTGTAACGGCTGATAAATTCGTAGAGAAAAGTAAAATCACATTCTACGCTGACGGAGAAAATCTCCTGCTGAGCTATCCGCCTATACTTAATGGTGTTACAAAGATAGTGCTTGAAAAAGAATAATTATAGAAAACGGGCGACCACAGGTCACCCGTTGTTCTTTTAGAAGGATAAATTGTTGTTTGGCAGCGGGTTGACGGTTTGTGTTTATGTATCATAACGGGGCGTCAGAGGACAGACCCTAAAGGATGCCGCAATCCTTTGGATTGCTCGCCGCCCCCTACAATTTTCCCCATAACATTGCGGGTTGCGTGTAGGGGTCGGCCTCCCGGACGACCCGCCGCCGAAGGTGGAATTTGTTGAACGCCACGCGTTCAAACAACAATTTATCGGCATTATAATCGGGCGAAATTGTAATAAAACGGGCGACCACAGGTCGCCCGCATACAATCAACCGCCGTAGGGAGCAGTCCGCAGGACTGCGGCAGTTTTTAAAATCATTGATTTTTAAAACAATGGGAAACTTGGACCTACCGCCACGCGTTCAAACAACTCACCTTTCAACCTGTACTCTTCCATCCGATACGCTAAGCACTCTGTCAGCGTACATTGCCGCTTCTTTATCATGAGTGATAAGAATAACAGTACAACCATCCTGATTTAGCTTTTTCAGCATATCCATAATTTCCTTGCTTGCCTTGCTGTCAAGATTACCGCAAGGCTCATCCGCAAGAATAACTCCCGGATGGCTTGCAATTGCTCTTGCAATTGCGACCCTTTGTTGCTGACCGCCTGAAAGCTCGGTGGGTCTGTGATGAAAGCGGTGAGAAAGCCCCACAGAAGAAAGAGCTTTTTTCGCCCTTTCGGTTCTTTCCTTCCGTGACATACCTCTGTATTCGAGGGGTAGTATCACATTTTCAAGGGTAGTAAGAGAGGGAATAAGATTAAAGCTCTGGAAGATAAAGCCTACTCTGTGGTTTCTGATACGGCTTATCTCCTTATCTGAAAGACCCGTTATATCCTTTCCGTCAAAATAATAATTTCCGCTGTCGGGTATATCAAGCAGACCTAAAACATTCATAAGAGTGGATTTTCCTGACCCGCTTGCACCCACTATAGATACAAATTCACCCTTATCAATCTTTAAATTTACATCCTTTAAAGCTTCAACCCTGCTTTGTCCACCCTGATTGTTGTAGGTACGGTACAGATTTTTAAGTTCTATCAGCATAATTGTTGTCCTTCTTCTGATAATTGTTGGGATCGTTATCCCTGGGCGAAAAATACCTGCAGGGAGAAAGAGAGGCATTTGTTATAACTCCCGCACCTTTAAGCAGACAGCAACCATCACATTGATGACGGCAAGGTTCTGAACAGATTATCATATTCATATTTTGATTCCTTTCCTTTTTTATGCTTTGTTTTATTATTTCTGCAAATTTTCTGTTTATTCTTTGAAAATTATATAATAATTCGTGGCAGAAAAGCTAAAATAAAACTGTTATGAGTTTTACGAAAGGAAGTCTTTATATATATGAATAAAAAAGTCCGCAGAAAAAACAAAAACACCGTTTTTCTTATAATTACGGTGATAGTGCTGATAGCGGGAGCTTATCTCGTTATAATCATCCCTGAGACGCTTAAGAATAAATTACCTAATGTGGCGGTTATATATCCTGAACTCTCAGTTTACACTCCGAGCGTAGAATGTAAGGGAGTTGTCGGTTATTCCTCCCTTGATGAGATAAGACTGGACATCCCTGTTGTGCTGTCTGAATGTTATGTGGCACAGGGTGAAAGAGTGGATGAAGGTCAGGTGCTTGCAAAAATAGATCAGGAAAAGACAATTGCGGTATTGTCAGAGCTTTATGGTAATAAGGGGTTTGAAAGCGGAGAGTTTTATACCATATTGAAAACGACAGGAGAGCAGATAACAGCAAAAAGCTCAGGCGTGGTTTATGAAATTGCAGGCAATGGAGAAGTAATAATGCAGGGTGACAGTATCTGCGGCATTGGCAGAGACAGTATGCTCACTCTTACTGCTGTGGTGTCGGAAAGGAATATATCAAAGGTGGCAGTGGGACAGAATGTGAAAATAACAATTGATGCCGTTGATAACAGCTTCAGTGGTAATGTTATGTCAGTAAGCTCCCTTGCGTCAAAAATTAACAACGGCTCAGCGGAGGAAACTGTAGTAGAAGTGGAAATCAGCATAGATGGCGACACGTCAATGCTTAAAAGCGGATTTTCAGCAAAGGGCAAAATTCTGACCGGACTTGAAACACATTTTCTTACTCTTCCCTATAGTGCAATATGTCAGGATGAGCAGGGAGAATATATCTATCTTATTGAAAAGGGGAGAGCAAAAAGAAAGAATATAACCACAGGCAGAGAGCTTACAGGCTGTACCGAGGTTTACGGGATAACTGAAAATGATGTTGTTGTAGATGATCCTGAAGGTGTAACAGAGGGTATGCTGATAGTAAGCGGGCAGGACGGTGAAGAATGAATATAATTTCTATAATTTCAGATGTGATAAGAGGCAGAGGGAGAATAGCTCTTACCATAGGCTCAATAGCAGTGGGAATTTTTGCGGTAACAGTAATCTCCGCCATAGGTGAAATAGGAACAGATAAAATAAACCGAAGCCTTGACGATATGGGGATAAACTCCGTTTTAGTAGAATCAAACGGTTCTGTAAAGCTAAGTGATGAAGATGTGACTGCATTGTCGGATGTCAGCGGAATAGGTAAAGCAATGCCGCTTATGGCAACAGTTACTACCTGCGAGCTGGTAAATGACAATGTTATCTGTATGGCATGGGGAGTAAGCTATAACGCAGATGAGATAATCTCCCTGCGAGCTCTTCACGGCAGGCTTATAGATGATAATGACATAAAAAGCGGTACGAGGGTATGCGTTGTAGATAAGGAGATAGCTCTGCAGACCTACGGCAGAGAAAACATTGTCGGTAAAAATATTGATATAAATATGGGCGGACATTATGAAAGCTTTCAGATAATCGGTGTTGCCACATCGGGCTTATCGGGAGTACAGAGTGTTATAAATGAAGTTGTGCCGTATTTTGTGTATCTGCCTTATACCACCGTTCAGCAAATAAGCGGAAGAACCGATTATGACAAGATAGCCCTTCTTACTATGGGGACAGAGGATACAGCGGTAATCGACAGAATAACAGAGTGTATGGAGGAAAGAAAGGGCAAGGATAAGGTGCTTGTGAATAATCTTTTAAATCAGAGAAGCACGCTTAATCAGATCCTTTCTGTTGCTACAGGAGCTCTCGGAGTGGTGGCGGCAATATCTCTTGTGGTGGCGGCAATGTCGGTTATGACTGCAATGCTTGTAAGTGTTGCTGAGCGTAAAAGAGAGATAGGGATAAAAAAATCCCTTGGTGCAAAAAACAGCCGTATCGTTACAGAGTTTTTAGCAGAAAGCATTATAATTTCTCTTGCAGGCAATATTATCGGGATAGCTGCTGCTATGTCTGTGATAATCGTTCTTTGCTCTGTTATGGGAGAAGCACCTGTATTACAATGGGATAAAGCTTTTCTGTCTGTTGCGGTATCGCTTGTTATAGGAATGATATCGGGTAGTTATCCCGCGTATAAGGCGGCGAAAATGAAACCTGTAGATGCACTTAAAGGATGAAACGGGAGTGGTAACTCCCTACATAAAGTGTGAGGAAAATAAAAGCTAAAATTTTCTCAAAAAAGTGTTGACAAACGGTTTTTCTTGTGATATAATATATAAGCGTTGTGAGGTTAACGCCTCTTAACATAGATGCGGGTGTAGTTCAATGGTAGAATGTCAGCCTTCCAAGCTGAACACGTGGGTTCGATTCCCATCACCCGCTCCATCGCATAAATGCGAAGTAAATATGAAGACCATACGCGCCACTAGCTCAGCTGGATAGAGCAACCGCCTTCTAAGCGGTAGGTCACAGGTTCGAATCCTGTGTGGCGTGCCATCTATGGTGGGTGTAGCGTAGCTGGTTAACGCGTCGGATTGTGGTCCCGAAGATCGTGGGTTCGAGTCCCATCTCCCACCCCATATTTACAGATTACCGTCCTGCACTTGAGGCATATCCAGTGCCGGGCGGATTTTTATTTATATTGGGATGTAGCCAAGCGGTAAGGCAACGGACTTTGACTCCGTCACCCGTGGGTTCAAATCCCGCCATCCCAGCCACGAAAAACCGACTTGTTTCGACAAGTCGGTTTTTCAACTAAATCCACCCTTGCGGGTGGGTGAAATCGTCTTCGACGATGAAATCCAACTTCGTTGGGTGAAATCCGCCTCGACGGCGGATGGGTGGATTTAATTTCATCTGAGGCAAAGCCGAAGATTTCATCAGCGTTAGCTGATTTCATCCTTGCATCAGCAAGGATTTCATTATTTTATGTAAGAGTTCGAATTCATACGCAAAACTTCCGAAAATATCTTTTTTGTAGCCCATAGACAAAAAGAGTTCGCAGTCAAATGACTGTGAACTCTTTTTTTGTTTGTGCTTCAGCATTCTATCCCCTGCGGCCAATTGAAACCGGTTCAGTCATTGAGTA
>JAZSHW010000080.1:0-9451 GCA_045533495.1 Ruminiclostridium sp.
GGGTGAAATCGTCTTCGACGATGAAATCTCCTGCGGAGATGAAATCCGCCTCGACGGCGGATGGGTGGATTTAATTTCATCTGCGGAGCAGATTTCATCCGAGCAGTGCGAGGATTTCATCGTGCGTAGCACGATTTCATTGAAATATCCGATGATTTATGATATAATCAGTTCGATAAACTTGAATTCGGCGGCCAGTGGCTGCTGACAATGCGTGCTTGCTGCAGTGCATTTCGCTACTGCCCTGACCCGCTCGGTATCGTTACTGCAAAGCAGTTAGACAAACTTGAATTTGATGGGGAGATAGTATGAATCAGAAGATAAGAATTTTAGAAGAACGAATTTCAGCAGAAGAATATATAGACTTCCTAAAAAGAACGGACTTGGGTTCTCAATATCCAAAAGAACGGTTTGCTGATAGAATTGCGAAATTGGTCAAGACTGTTTCCGTCAGCCTTGTGGCCCGAAATGAAAACGGTATGGTTGTCGGTATCCTGTTTGGCTTAACTGATTTTGCCTATTGGCTCTATATAACAGATTTGGGTGTAGACAGAGCATACACGCAGCAGGGTATCGGCAAACAACTAATGAAAACAGCCCATGAAATTGCGGGCGGCGAAAAGGATATTGCAGTTTATTTGATTGCCAATGAGAACGCGGTTGGTTTCTATGAGAAACTTGGCATGAAAAAATCAGATGATGTCATGCAGTACAACAAAATTGAATGGACAGAGTTTGTAGTGGAGTGACCAATTCCAATTTATCGAACAGTACGGTTGTGCACCTAATCGCTTTTCTTACCTATATTTACGCACCGTTATGCTGTTCTTTTCAACTAAATCCACCCTTTCGTGGGATGAAATCACTTCGTGATGAAATCCGACTTCGTCGGGAGATTGGACGGATTTAATTTCATCTGCGGAGCAGATTTCATCCGAGCAGTGCGAGGATTTCATCGTGCGTAGCACGATTTCATTGAAATACACAAAAAATTGCGATACAATCATTTCAAATTTTGATTAGTCTTATGTAAGTAAAAAGAACCTTAAGCGACTCTTTTTTATTGACAACAAAGCCTTATTGTGCTAAAATATACCTATAGCAAATTTTGTAAATACAGCAAGGGAAACGCTTAGCGTCTGTCAGGGGCGAAGCACGGACTGTAAAAAAAGCTTTGCAGACAGCTTGTCCGTGTAGAGTCTTGTAGATTATCCCAAGGGATAATTTAAATCCTTTTCCCTTGCTTTATTTTTATTTATATCAGATTTATCGGGGTGGATACAGTGAAAGAAAGACCCGAGCTTTGCAAAGAGCTTGATTCAAAAATCTTCAGAAGCTTTTATTACCTGAAGGAAGAGCTGATAAGCTTCTGCAGAGAAAACAATCTCCCCACTTCAGGCGGAAAGGTGGAGCTTACTGAAAGAATAGCCCTTTTTCTTGAAACCGGCAAGGTGTCAGAAGCTACAGCAAAAAGAAAAGCAAAAAAAGATATCGTAATAATTACAGAATCAACAATTATCGAGTCGGATATAATCTGCTCAGAAAAGCACAGAGCTTTCTTTAAAGAAAAAACAGGCGGCAGCTTTTCCTTTAATGTTGCATTTCAGAAATGGCTTAAAGCTAATGCGGGCAAGACCTATGGTGACGCTGTAAATGCCTATCATAAAATCATTGAAGAAAAGAAAAAGGGCAAAACAGTAATAGATAAGCAATTTGAGTACAATGCATATATCCGTGATTTTTTCAGCGACAATAAGGGGAAGACTCTGAAAGATGCCATTAAATGCTGGAAATATAAAAAGAGCCTGCAGGGTCACAATCGTTATGAAAAAGCAGATCTTGTGGCATTGGAGGAGTGAATTACGCCGTAATTAAAAAGGGGGCAGTTCAGGGTGAAGATAATATCAGAAGTTATTCTAAATCATAGCGAATGGGAGAAATTTCTTGCCTTTAAGCTTGATGGCGGCCATTTAAGAAAAAGTGAAGCGGAGGATCTTACCGCTTATATAGAAAATAAAGAATATCTGCCTGTAGCAAAGCTTTATCTTGAGGGCGGGGAGTTCTCTTTACCCCGTGCAGTTATTCTGAATAAGCAGTACTCAAATAAAAAGCGTACAGTCTTTATGTACCCAAGAGAAGAAAACTATTTTCTTAAATTCATAGCCTACGCTTTAAGCAGATATGATGATATCTTCTGCAACAATCTCTGTTCCTTCAGAAGAGGAATTACAGTAAAGACTGCTATCCGTACCCTGACAAGAACAAAGGGAATAGGAGATATGTATTCCTACAAGGTGGATATAAGCGATTATTTCAACTCGGTGGATGTTGATATTCTCTTACCACTGCTCCAAAAGGCACTTTCTGATGATGAGCTGCTTTTTGAATTCCTAAAAAAACTTCTTTGCAACCCTTATGCTTTAAAGGATGGAGAAAAGGTAGTTATGAAAAAGGGGATAATGGCAGGTGTGCCTGTTTCCTCTTTTCTTGCAAATCTGTATCTGTGTAGGCTTGACAAGTGGTTTTATGAAAGGAATGTCACCTACATAAGATATTCAGATGATATAATTGTTTTCGGAGAAAGCGAAGACACAGTTAAGGCTCACGCCGAAACGATAAAACTGTTGCTATCAGAATATAAGCTGTCGGTTAATCCCTCAAAGGAGCTTTATGTGAAGGCGGGGGATAGGTGGGAGTTTTTAGGCTTTTCCTATCATAGGGGCGTTGTTGATATTTCGGACGTGGCTTTATCAAAGCTTAAAAGCAAGATGAAGCGAAAGGCAAAGGCACTTGTCCGCTGGCGTGAAAAGAAGAAATTAGAGCCGTATAAGGCAGTAACGGCGTTTATCAAAAAGTTCAATAAAAAGCTGTACAGCAATGCTGATGATAACGGAATAACCTGGTCAAGATGGTATTTCCCCGTTATAAATACCGATAAAAGCTTAAAAATCCTTGATAACTATATGCAGGACTGCATCCGCTATATTGCCAGTGGCAATTATTCAAAATCCCGTTACAATTTCAGATATGAGGATATGAAAAGACTTGGTTATAAAAGCCTTGTTAATGAGTTTTATAAGGAATATCAGGAATAAAGGAGTGGTACTACCACTCCTTTTTGTTATATCATTGATGAATTGTTGTTTGAACGCGTGGCGTTCAATCCAATTACCGCCTTTAAAAAGCATCGCAATTGGCGAAACATTGTGAACGGCGGGGTTACAATGTAGTTGTTATTACATTTTACAATAGCCCACAATCCTTGATATACACAGGGTTTGGGGCATAGCCCCAAGCAGAGGTCATTGGTCTAAAGACCGTCGCAGTCTTTCAGACTGCTACAGGGGCGGCGAGCCCAAACTTTATGAAAATTTGCATTTTCATAAAGTCACGCAGTCCTATCGGACTGCTCCCATCCCCAGCAGTTCGCAGAACTGCGACAATTTTGCCAAAATTTTATTTTGCCAAAATATATTCCCTAAGAGGTAAGGGGGTAAGGGGGTTGGGGGCTACAATGCCTACGGCAACTCTATAAACAATAATTTACCGTCCTTTTAGAAAACCGTTTTTACAGTTTCTTTGATATTTACCACTCACAAACTAAAGCTGTCAGGCAGAAGCTGGGCAAGAGTACGTGTTTCGTAACTGTCGTCAGTGCCTATCATATAGATAATAAAATCATCCCTGCAGAATTCTCTCATCACCTGACGACACACACCGCAGGGCGGGAATACACCTGTGATAATTCCATCCTTGCCACCGCATACTGCAATAGCGGTAAAATCACGATAGCCCTCGGATACTGCCTTTGCAAAGGCGGTACGCTCTGCACATATACTGGGGCTGAAAGCACCGTTTTCGATATTACAGCCAGTAAATACTGTCCCATCGGTACATAAAAGGGCAGAGCCGACTTTATATCCTGAGTAGGGTGCATAAGCACGGGACATAGAATCTATAGCGATTTTTATAAGCTCTTCGGGTTTCATAGCATACCTCCAAAGTTTTAAGTTATTATTATTGTAGCATATTTGAGAGGGAATTTCCAGTGGTTGTTGATTTTTGTTGCTTTCGGTGATATAATGATTTTACGGTAATGTATAAGGAGAAAGTAATGATAGAGAATTATATAGAGGAATATTGTGACGGGTTTGAATTTTCGCAGATAGAACACTTTTCGCAGACGGTTTCGGGAATTGATATCAATATTGATATATTTGAAGCGTGGAAAGAGATAAACGGTTTAGAACACCATAGAGAAAAAGCTTTTGTCACTCTTACAAAGGGAGAAAAAACTTACGAGTGTATGTTTTATGAAGAGCATAGTTACGAACATTCCTTTTTCCCTGTGACTTTAAAAGGCAAATCCTGCCTGCTTTTCCGCAAGACTTTATATGGTTTTACACTTTTAGATACAGATACACTTACTGAAACGTATAATTATATGCCTGAAAATATAAAGAACGGAGAAGAATCCTTTATCATAACAGGAGTAAATCAGCTTGGAGAATTATTGATATTTGACGGCTGTTACTGGGCGGCACCCTATGAATGTTATGTGTATGATTATGAGGAAAAGCTCTTTGCTAACGTCAGCACAGCTCTTGGTGTTGACTCACTTGAAGAAATCAGAATTAAAGACGGCACACTTTACTTATCAGGTGATGTGTTCAGTGATGATGACGAAAGTAAAAGTATACAAAAGACGATTTCGGTAAAAGAACTTAATAGGCTGATTTCAGAAAACGGAGTGAAAGAAATATAACAAAAAGCAGTATCATTTCTGATACTGCTTTAAACATTGGTGCAGGTGACGGGACCCCCACCACACGACCTTGCGATCACGTGGGTTTTACAAAATCGAAGATTTTGTAAAACAAAAGCACACTGAAGATAGCGTATATGAAAAACTGTGTAACAGTTTTTCATTTTCGTGAAATCTTACGATTTCACGCTGTCTGCATATCGTAAATGCTTCGCATTTGCGATTACCACGAAATCTAAAGATTTCGTGCAATTCCGCCACACCTGATTACAAATAAAAAAGCAGTATCATTTCTGATACTGCTTTAAGCATTGGTGCAGGTGACGGGACTTGAACCCACACGACCTTGCGATCACTAGCACCTGAAGCTAGCGCGTCTGCCAATTCCGCCACACCTGCATATATAAATAGTTGTAAATCTGAAGCTAGCGCTGTCTGCATATCGTAAATGCTTTGCATTTACGATTACCACGAAATCTAAAGATTTCGTGCAATTCCGCACATCCAAATTTGCTTTGCAAATTTGGATATACACACGTCTGCATATTAATTTGATTTCATATTTTTACACGGGTGAAATCTCCCGAGGCGGACTCATTGCGAGTTGCTCCGCAGTAAATATGTCGATATAACGCTACCTGCATATTTACAACGATAACTATTATATCATACCGAATGGGAAAAATCAAGTGTTTTTTAAAATTATTTTCTGTAGCGTCCTCTGTAATAATTCGTCTTACACTTGCAAAAGAACTCAGTTTGTGATATACTAATACTGAATAGTTGTGTATATTACAAATTTCGCACAGAAAGGAACGATTCTGATGCAGAATTCGACAAACGAAGAAATTATATATGGAAAAAATGCCGTTACCGAAGCGTTAAAGGCTGAAAAATCAATAGATACAGTCTTTATTCAAAAAAAAGCTCAAGGGATGGATAAGATAATCGCTCTTGCCAAAAAGCAGGGAATAGTAATAAAGGAAGCTTCTGACGAAAAGCTCCGTAGTATGAGCTGTGAAAAACACGGTGGTGTAGCGGCAACTCTTTGTGCCGTTACCTACAGCACAGTTGATGATATTTTAGAAAATGCAAGACAAAAGGGTAAACCGCCCTTTATCATAATCTGCGATGAAATACAGGATCCTCATAATTTAGGAGCGATAATCCGTACCGCAGAGGCTGCAGGTGCAGACGGAGTAATAATTCCGAAAAGAAGAAGTGCCGTTGTCAATTCAACTGTATTCAAGACTTCAGCCGGTGCGGCGGCATGGATAAAGATAGCAAAGGTCTCAAATCTTGCAGATACCATAAACCAGCTTAAAAAGCAGAATATATGGATCTATGGTGCTGAGGCTGACGGTACACCTGTAGCAAAGGCAAATCTTTCAGGTGCTGTGGCACTTGTTATAGGCTCTGAGGGCTTCGGACTCGGCAGACTGGTAAGAGAAAGCTGTGACGAGGTGCTGTCACTGCCTATGCATGGAAAGGTAAATTCGTTGAATGCTTCTGTAAGTGCAGGCATTCTGATATATGAAGTGTTAAGATACAGAGATTAAAGAAAGGAACGCTATATGGCAGGATATTCTATAGACGATATTTTAGCTGAGCTTGACGCCAAGAAAAACGGCACCCCTATCCCACCGAAAAATACTGCCGAAGAAACATCGAAGGCAGAGGAAAAGACGGTAGAAGAAGCTCCCTCTTCAGAAGAAAAAAAGACTGATACCTTAGGCATAAGCACTACAGCAATACTTGGCAGTGTGGTGGCATCTGACAATACTCCTGACCCTGTAGAGCAGGTCAGGGTAAGAGAAGAAAAGCAGAAAGAAACAGCTTCTGAAAAAAGATCTGAAGAGCCTAAGGAATATTATGATAAAAAGAATATAAAAAGAGAGATAGGCGTGGATGTTGATGCCATAACAGGCACAATTTCCGCAGTCGATAGGGTGCTTTATGAAACCGACGCCTTTGAACGACCTGAGGATAAGACCGATGTGGTTATTAAAAAGACAGAAGAAGAAAAAGCAGTACCTGCGATTGCAGAACCTGTACAGGAAGACCCTGAAGTGATACGTCAGAGAGAGCTTGCTGAACAGGAGCATCGTCGGCTTATGTTAGAAAAGGAAAGAGAGAACTCTGACCCTGATGATATGCTTGACCTCGTAAATCCTATGGAGGTAAGAGAAAAGGCATCCCGTAAGGCAAAAGACGAAGAGCTTGCCCCTGTGAGCGAATTCAGCTCTATGTACGAGGGTAATACAAGAGTGCTTGATGATGATGTAAAGACAGTATCTGAAAAGCCTTCTGTCGGTGTAAAGATTACCGAGGAAGAAGAGGAAGAAGAGGTTAAGGAATATAAGGGCGGAAAATCTACCGATGACCTTATCGAAAGACTTAACAAGGGTATAGAGAAAAAGCGTCAGGAAAATGTAAAGGCACATCGCACAATAACTCTTACAGATGTTACAAGACGCAGTAAGGCAACTCTTATTGCACATCCTCTCAATATTGATTATAAAAAGCAGATAATACAGGAAACGGGTTCTCTTCAGGGAGAAAATCCCGTTGTCGAAGCAGAAAAGCAAGCGGAGCTTCAGGCGGCTAAAAAGCATCAGCTTAAGGACTTCGTGCTTGAGGATGACAGCGTAAATGACATTCCCGATGAAAACGAGGACGAGGAAGAAGAATTTGACGATTACGACAGCAGAGGTCAGATATGGGCAGATCTTTGTGCAAGTCACAAGGGACTTAAGGTAAGACTTATCCTGCTTGTGATAATTACTGCAATTACATCTCTTATTTCATTGCTCAACGATTTCAGCCTGTTTGAAACATTAGGACTATCCGACGGACTTGGTTTCCTTAATGTAAGAAGCGGAGACATCAGTGCAATAACCTTTATCTACCTTACGGCAGGCGTTCTGAGCTTTGGTATCTGCTCAGGAGTTATCAGCAACGGACTTATAAAACTCATAAAGTTTTGTCCCGACTGTGATACGGTTTGTAGCGTAACGGCGGCGTTGTCGGTAATAGGCGGTGTTATCTGTATGGTGGACGGACAGTCCTACAGACTCGGCCATTGCTTTATATATGTCGCCACCGCTCTTGTAACTCTCACCTTCAATACAATCGGTAAGATGTATATGATAACAAGGGCAAAACGTAATTTCAAATTCATATCAGGAGATAATCAGAAATACTATGCTCAGATTGTAAACAATCAGGCAAGTGTTTCTATACTGACAAGAATAGCATCAGAGCGTATGCCTGTTATTGCGGCAATGAGAAAGACAGAGTTCCTGACTGACTTCTTAAAGTCCAGCTACTGCGATGACGAAGCGGACAAGCTTTCTCCAAAGCTTGTATACGGCTCACTTATAGCAGGTCTTTTAGTGGGACTTATAGCTTTCTTCAATCCCTTTGGCAGCGAATTTATCAACCACGTTGAAAACGAAAGTTCACTTTACTGGGCGATAAGCTCATGCATTGCTGTTATAGCGGCGGCTTCTCCTTTTTCAATGCTGTTTATGATAAATGCACCTTTAGCCCGTGCATCAAGAAAACTTTCTGAAAGCAAGACTGCAATTCTTGGTTATGATGCGGCAATGGAATTTTCTGATGTAAATACGGTTATGACTGACGCTAAGGCGTTATTCCCCGCAGGAAGTGCTCAGATAGTAAAAATAAAGCTCTGGCATAAGAAAAACGCCGTTGTAAAAACCAGCGTGGAAGAATCTATTCTTATGGCGGCAAGCCTTTCAATACACACAGACGGAATTTTATCCTATCCCTTCTATGATGTAATGCAGGGTGACAAGGAGCTTTTATATACAGTAGAAAACTGCATTTATGAAGACAACTGCGGTGTGACCGGCTGGATAGGTACAAAGCGTGTAATGCTTGGCGGCAGACAGCTTATGCATACCCACGATATCGACCTTCCTTCTACAAAGAATGAAAGCAAATACTGTCCCGAAGGCTGTGAGCCTGTATATCTTGCAGTAAGCGGTGAGATAGTTGCAATGTTTGTTATCGGACTTAAGGCAAATACACAGGTGAAACAGCATCTGCAAAGACTTGTAAAGGAGCATATCACAGTGCTTATCCGCACAACCGATTCTCTTGTAAGCAGAGATAATATTGCGGCACTCTTTGATGTGAACCCTAAGTATATAAAGGTGCTTCCTCACGAGGCACACGAGGAATTCAACGAATGCACAAAATATACCTCCCGTGGTAACGGCGGACTTTCCTGCAACGGCACTTTCTCTTCCTTTGCAGAGGGTATATTAGCGGCAAAGAATCTTGTAAGAGATTTCGCAATATCCAAGGCTGTACTTCTTGGCGGTGCGGTACTTGGCGGTTTCTTTACAGCGATTATGGTGCTTATAAAACAGACTGCATTTGTTTCACCTACAGTTATAACTCTTTATGGCGTTATAACCACACTGATAATGCTTGGTGTACAAAAGCTGAGAAAATATTAAAACTTAACTGTACTAAAATAACCCGTGATTTTTCACGGGTTCAGCGTGTAGACAAAATCATTGTCTACACGCTGACAGACGAAGAAAAACGCACGCAGACGAGGAAACTGACGCTGTCGGCGTACAATGGTACGGTAGGCGTCAGTTGACGAAGTAAGCAAAAATGCTTTAGGGGAGCCGAAAACGGCTCCCCTAA
>JAZSHW010000015.1:0-9539 GCA_045533495.1 Ruminiclostridium sp.
AATATGCTGGGCGGCACGGAACTGATCCGTCGTAAGCTCCAGAAGGATGCCCACGCAATGACCATTACGCTGCTTCTTAACTCCGAAGGCAAGAAGATGGGTAAGACAGCTTCCGGCGCTGTATGGCTTGACCCTGAAAAGACCAGCCCGTTCGAATTCTACCAGTACTGGAGAAATGTCGGCGATGCTGATGTACTTAACTGCAACCGTATGCTTACATTTCTGCCTCTTGAAGAGATCGACAAGATGAACGATTGGGAAGGCGCACAGCTGAATACAGCGAAAGAAATCCTCGCTTACGAGCTTACAAAGCTTGTACATGGTGAAGAGGAAGCAAACAAGGCACTTGACGCCGCAAAGGCACTCTTCGGCGGTGCAGGTGTCAGCGGTGATATGCCTACAACAGCAATTCCCGCTGAAATGATCCAGGACGGCAAGGTAGGTATTCTTGACGCTTTGGTAGCAACAAAGCTCTGCCCCTCAAAGAGAGATGCAAGAACAAATGTTACAGGCGGCGGCGTATCTGTAAATGACGAAAAGATAACCGATCCTATGGCAATGATCGAAATCGGCGAATTCGCAATAATCAAAAAGGGCAAAAAGAATTACCACAAGATAACAATGTAATGTATCTGGAATGGACGGCGGGTTATACCCGCCGTCAAATTTCAATTTGAAATACATCAAATGCGTGAAACCGCCGTTCACAAGGTTACGACAATTACAAACATTCTTAAAGGCGGAAATGGGAGCGGTAGCAGTCCATCGGACTGCGGCGCGCTTTAGATCATTGGCTCGCCGCAAATAACAAATTACACATAAAATCTATTCTTTATATTTTTAACCCCCGATTTATCCTATTCTGACAAATCGGGGGGAAATTTATTCAAAAACTCTTCGGTGCCGCCTTTGTAAGCTTTGTGGAATAGCCCTTTATCACATCCGCAAACTGTAGCTTTTTTATCCAGCCCTGAGGGAGAAAATGATATCCTCTGTATGCACCCTTTAATGCTCCTGCAATAAAGGCTATAGCATCGGAATTTCCGTCAAGGTTTGCCGCTAAAAATACAGTATTCTGATAATCATAATGCACCGTGGCACAGTACAGTCCTATAGCAAGAGCTGATATGGCGTCTGAGCCGTTACCAAGCTCTTTTATATCATCAGTGGGGTTGCCCTCTCCTTCACACAATGATAAAGCCTTGTCGATAAGGGCAAAGCAGTTTTCAAAGCCGTCATATTCCTTTAAAAGCTTCATTGCTTCAAGGGCGGATTTTTCTATGGTAAGCCCCCTGCATATATACGCTGTCATAGCGGCAAAAGCACCTGCCGCCAGATAACCGTCAGGGTTTCCGTGAGTGGTGGCGGCAATTTCCGCACCGATATGAAAGGCCCTTTCAGCATCGGCATAGAAATAAAGTCCTGCAGGCAGTACCCTCGGCAGACAGTCAAAAAGTCCGTTATTATTTATCGGTCTTGACATTTTACCGTAGCTTAAGCTTTTGATACTGCCAAGTGTATTTATAAGCTGTTTTGTGGGACTGCGTTTTTTTCCAAGCTCCTCAATATCAAGAAGAGTACAGGGAAAGCCCGTCAGATCATCGTCAAGGAGCTTATCATATTCACTGCAGGAGGTCTTTCCTGTTTGTGTAGCAAGCCATTGCTGATAAGCAAAGAAAACATATCTTGTATAGTCGATATCGTCCTTTACCTTATTTATAGCGTCTGCCCATAAAAGACCGTGGGCGGTAAAAAGCATAAGCTGAGTTTCATCGGATATTTTAACATTCCGCTGATTTTTCTGTGCCTTGAATTTGATAAGCCCTTTTTTGCCGTAGGTGTTTTTTATCTGCTCCACCGACATACTTTTTACATTGTAGCCTAAAGCGTCGCCTAAGGCTGCACCTAAAAGACAGCCTGCAAACCGTTCTTTTTTATATAGCTTTTTGTTTTTCATTATTGTTATCGCTACGCTCGGGATATAAATCCCCTAACCCCCTACCCCCCTTCCCCCAAGGGAAGGGGGAGAAAAGAGGGGCTACCGCCCCTTGTGACCCTTTGGGGCTTCGCCCCAAACCCCATTTCAATGGTGCTTGTGAGCATTTTTCTGATATGAGCGTCCTTTCTATTTTAAAAGGTCGTAAAGCATAAGGTCCACAAATCTTCCGTAGGACTTTGTGCCTTCTTCCTGACCCTGATTTTTAAGATAGGTATCGTTTATCTTACTGCTGACTTCAGCAACGGGAGTTTCATATTTACTCCAGTATTCGTTGTTAAACCGTATTTCCTTTAATATAGTGGGATGAATAGTCACATAAAGCTCGGTGTATTTTTCTGCACCTGCGGCGGAATAATACTGCCCCATAGCATAGATAAGAGCTTCTGTATATCCGCTGTAGCGGACATATTCATTTTCACTTTCCCTACAGGCAAGATAGGCGATGAAGTTTGCTTCATCCTCTCTCATAAAGCCCTTTAAATGTGACAGCTCGTGACACAGGGTAAAGGGGATAGTAAAATCAGGAGCATTTACATTGTAGTTTGCTTCTATACTGAAAGGGTTATAAATACCGCATATCTGACAGATGGACATAAATTCCGATACCATAAGTCCCTTAGGACTTGGATAAAAGCCTGATAAAGCAGGATACTGCTCTCCGACCTTTCCCATAGCCTGTACACATTCTGCCTTCATATCAAAGCCTTCTGTTTCTACATTCATAAGTCCGTTTTCATCGGTTTTGATCTTTTCCGCTTCGGCATTTGCATTTTCAATAAGATAAACGCAGAGGGTTCTTAAATCCTCGGCAGAATATTTTGAAGGAGTAAGTCCGCTCTTTTCTGAAAAAGGCACACGGTGATAATTTATTCCGCAGAAAAAGGTGTAGGAAAAATAGATAAATGTCACCGCACCGAAAAGGGCAGTAAAGCCACGCAGAGCGGTCTTTCCTCTTTCATCGGATTTTACAAGTCTGAAAATGAGAAAGGCTATACCGATAACTGCCGCTATAATAAAGAGAATTATCAGCACTTCTCCCACAGCAAAGGGAAAAAGCCCGTTTATAAAGCCTATTATATGTACAAATAATGGATAGATACTCTCAGAATAGAATTCTGCAAAGCCGTCAGTATTTCTTGCAAGTAAATCGCAGATAACAGTCAGCACAAAAACCGCTGAAATTATTATAAGCACAAGCGGTAGTTTAGACTTCTTTTCTTGCTCCTTATTTGCATTAACTTTTTTTGCGGTACTGCTTTTTGTTTTATTATTGTTATTGCTTTTTTTGCCGCTATTTTTATCACTTTTAGAGGTAGCCACAGCGGAGCGTTTTGTACCTGTATTTTTTTTATTTTCAGCCATTTTAAATCCTTTATCTTAATCTATATCGCTTAAAACTGTCTTTATGTAGTCTTTATATGCGTCGATAAGTCTGTCAGGAGCTGTGATTTTTGCATTTGTGCCGAACTGGAACATCCAGGCATAGAAGGTAGGACTCATACTGACCTCTCTTGATACCGAGAAGTGTTCGTCATCCACCTTGTGAGGAATAATATCGGTACCGAATTTATCCATAACTGCGTCGAGTAAGAAGTTCTTGAAGGTGAGATTTGCTCTTACCATTTCGCCTGCAAACATACCGAATACCTTTTTTGCGTATTCTGATACATTGAAGGATTTATCCTTTACAGCCTCTTCATCCGAAACCTCGATATCTTCCATTCTGTCAACTCTGAAATTGGTGATCTTTTCTCTCTTGTCATAGTAGCCTATGCAGTAGTAGTTTTCATCCTCCCAGGCAAGTGTGTAGGGTGACATTTCATAACGCTCTTCCCCGTATTTGTACACTTTATTTTTTTTCAGGTCGTGGTGAAAGTACCTGAAGGTTATCTTTTTGCCGCTGTTTATAGCCTCGTGGATAGTCTGTATATTGTAATATATGCCTTCATTTATTGTCTTTACTCTGTTTGCAACAATTACATTTCTCTGGAGAGCATTTGACTGATATCTGCTTGTGAGTAATCCGATCTTCTTTATAAGCTCTTTGGACTTTTTATCGGTGATGAACTTTGAGCAGGCTACCGCATCGGCAAGGAGCTGTAATTCGGGCAGCTCAAACTCGCCTGAGCCTAAAAAATGCTTTACCGAGTTGCCGTCTCTTGTTTCGCAGATATCCATTCCGTAATCGTCACGGAGAGTTTCGATATCGGTATATATTGCCTTTCTTTCGGCAGATATATCGTTGGCTTCAAGCTTTTTGATTATCTCCTTTACCGAAATAGGATGATCTTCATCCGTTTCATAGCGGAAGATATCCGCAAGATATAAAAGCTTTAATTTCTGTCCTGATGAACGAGGCATAGTGTCACTCCTTTGTTATTTTGTTGCCGTGGGTATTTCTGCAGGGAGATGCGACACCCTTTAGAGTATCACAAAGCGGGGCGTCCGGGAGGTCTCCCCCTACTTGTCGGCGAAATATTATTTTAAATCTTTACAAAATGTGCAATAAAGCTTCTGAAATCGCCCCACATATTAGGCACGTCAAAGCCGCTGTTCATAAGCAGCTCTGCAGAATACACCTTTCCTGTCTGAGTATGGCGGTAATATGCACCCTTCTGCAGACCCTTGAGCTTTACTCTGTGTAAAAATACGCTGGGCTCTTTAAGCACCTGCACATAGGTAAAGAGTGTTTCGCTCTTGTCCTTTGCCACGTGCTGCCAGGCGTCAAAGCGGTCGTTTGCAAAGGGATCGCCTATGCGGTAGTAGTCGCCGTTTCTGACTAAAGGATTGTATTTGTTGAATTCTTCTATCTGCTGTTTTATAGCGTACTTATCATCATCTGAAATCTTTGTTACATCAAGCTCATAGCCAAATGTACCCGACATAGCCACGTGACCTCTTGTTTCAAAGGGAGTAATTCTGCCGATACAGTGGTTGGGGCTGTCGGATACGTGAGCACCAAAGCAGGAGCAGGGATAGCACATAGAAGTACCGTACTGGATTTTCAGTCTTTCGATAGCGTCGGTATCGTCACTTGTCCATATCTGAGGAGAATAGTAAAGCATACCTGCGTCAAAGCGAGAGCCGCCGCCTGCACAGTTTTCGAGCAGTAAATCAGGGAAATCGGTAAGCAGCCTTTCCTGCATATCGTATACACCAAGTACATATCTGTGCCATATTTCTCTTTGTCTTTCGGGAGCGAACACCTCGTTACCTACCTCTGATAACTGTCTGTTCATATCCCACTTTACGTATTCGATATTGGCAGAGGATAAGATATCCTTAATTCTGCCGTAAATATATTCTCTTACGTCATCTCTTGAAAAGTCTATAACAAGCTGACTTCTTGCTGTGGTTCTCGGTCTGCCGGGAATATGTATGCACCAGTCGGGGTGTGCCTTATAAAGCTCACTGTCGGGGCTTATCATTTCAGGCTCAAACCAGATACCGAATTTAAGACCTATCTTATTTACCTCATCAACAAGATATTTAAGACCGCCCTTTATCTTTTCTTCATTTACAAACCAGTCGCCGAGGGAGGAACGGTCGTCGTTTCTGTGACCGAACCAGCCGTCATCCATAACCAGCATTTCGATACCTGCCTTTTTTGCCTCTCTTGCAATGTCAAGGAGCTTTTCAGTATCGAAATTGAAGTATGTTGCTTCCCAGTTATTTATAAGGATAGGACGGCGTTTATCCTTCCACTTGCCACGGATAAGATTGTTTCTCATAACATCGTGGAAGTTTCTTGACATCTGACCAAGACCCTCGCCTGAGTAAGTCATAATTACTTCAGGTGCCTGGAATTCCTCGCCTACTTCTAAATGCCATGAAAAATCATAGGGGTTTATACCGATTAATGCTCTTGTCTTTTCGTACTGACCCACCTCTGCCATAGCAAGGAAAGAGCCTGAATAAACAAGTGCAAAGCCGTAAGCCTCGCCGTAGTCTTCGGTTGCTGTATGCTCGCATAAGGCGAAGAAGTTGTTGTGGGCGTGAGAGGTTGCACCACGGTTTGAGTCTATAGAATGCTTGCCGAAGGTAAGAGGATAACGCTGGACGTGTCTTTCTCTTGCCCAGGTGCCGTGGAGTGTAATCATATCATAGTCCATTCTGTCAAGGTCGACTGAGGCTGAGATAAGACGGCGTAATTCTATAGCGTCCTTGCCGTTATTCTTAACCCATACGCTTCTTGTAATTACATCGTACTGAGGGAATACGCTGTACTGCAGAGTAATATCCATACCGTTATGGGGGTCGTGACAGAATACTTCAAGGGTTTCTGCCTCCTCATCGGTAGCATAGGTTGCAGGCAGACCCTTTAATTTGGGCTTGCCCTTTGATATTTTATAGTCTTTATAATAACATTCGCAGGCGGACATACCATACTTATCCATTACCTGCATTGCAGGCTCTCTGAAATCTGCAACGCCGCTGGTGGGAAATTCTATTAATGCACAGTCAAAGCTGTGAGGTCCCATTGCGTCGTGTACCGCAGGTACAAAGGGAGCGTCATCGGGTATGCGGAGCATATATGTTATATCTGTTTCGGGAATTCTGCCGCCGTAATAAAGGTGCAGAAGATTTTTACTTTCTGTAATATGAAATGCATAGCTTGAATTTTTGGTATCAATTTTAAATACCCTTTTCTTTTCATCATAAATTATAGCCATAGTTTTTCCGTCCTTAAAAATTTAAGTTGAGTGAGGTATAATCACTTATAATAAATATACCATACTTTAATGAAATCCACAAGAAGAAAACAAGAATATTTTGCAAACTTTCGTTGCTATTAAATGGCATAAATGATATAATAAAAATAATTACTTATACCGAAAGGACGGCTCTATGAAAAAACGTATTTTATGGATATCAACAGGCGGTACTTTTTCCTGTGAAAAGACAGAAAAGGGACTGTCCCCTGCTTCAGATACCGAATTTATGAAGAGGATAACCGAGGATAACAGCGATTTATCGGATATGGCTGATATAATCCCTTGTCCGCTTATGAATACTGACAGTACTGAAATGAATACAGAAAAAATAAAGCTTATCGCATCTGAAATAGATAAAGAGATAAAAAATTATGATGGGGTAGTTATCACTCACGGCACAGATACCTTAGCTTATACTTCTGCCTTACTTTCTGTTATGATAGAAAATCCGCAAATACCGATAGTTCTGACAGGCTCGCAAAAGCCTTATTTTTCCCCTGATACCGACGCAAAAGATAATTTCACAGCTGCAGTTATTGCGGCTTGCGAGAGTGAGCTTAAATCAGTATGCGTAGTATTTGACAGTCAGATATTTAACGGTCTTGACTGCTGCAAGGCTTCCTCTGTGGATTTTTCCGCCTTCGCAGCCTATGACAGAAAAACAGGAGTAATAGAAAAAGGCAGAGTGATAATTTCTGACTATGACAGAATGTCCGAGGGAGAATATAAATTCTGCCCCCGTATCTGTGAAAATATTGCACTTATAAAGCTAAGCCCCAATTTTGATGAAAGCATTATAGACAGTTATATCAAAAACGGCACAAATGGCTTTGTTATAGAGGGCTACGGCACAGGCGGAATACCGCAAAGAGTCCTTGAAAAGCTGAAAAATGCAAAGGAAAATAACATCCCTTCAATGCTTATTACTCAGTGCAAAAGCGGCGGTACAGACCTTACCGTTTATGAGGTGGGAAATAATGCTATTGATATCGGTATAATTGACGGTAAAAAGCTTGGTGCAGAGGGTGCTCTTGCTATAATGATGAAAAAGCTCGGATAAATGTGAAATTTTTCAGAAAACGATATAAATCCTTGAAGTATGGAAAAATAAGTGATATAATAAGGAAAAATTATTATTGACAGGAAAGATAAGATGAAAAAGAAAATTATATCCTTGTCACTGTGTGCGGCAATGATAATAGGTATCTGCTCAGCCTGCAATGTGGTTACGGTGCAGGGCGAAAGCATTGACCTTGACAGCGTATTTACTGAGGAAAGCTCAGATACTCCCCAGTCAGAAGAACAAACTTCAGGCAACAGTGAAACCACACCACCCGAAACTACTACAGAGGTTACAACCACAACAAACACTACCACAAACACTACAACAACTACTCCCCCGCCGGAAACTACTACAAAGACAACTACTGAAACTCCTGCCCCTGTAACACCTGCCCCTGAGCAGACAGACGCTCCCGACGATGACGGCTATCCCTATTACTATGATTATGTAATGGGTAATCACGGTTTTATAAACGGTAATACCATCTATAATAACAATGCTACATATTTCTATGATATAAGAGAAAATGCAAAGCAGTACAAGACTAACACCTATTCGGTACTGTGGCAGGGCAGTAATAACGGAAAGCAGACCAAGGAAGTCTATAACAGAGAGGACGCTCTGAACTTTGCTTATTACCACTGGAATGACGGACTTGACCTGTGTGCTCCCTTTATTTCAAGATGTCTTAAGGCAGGCGGAATTTCCGCTTATTCTGACGGCTCAACGCAATTATGTATGCAGTTGCTTAATTCTGAGCTGGGCTTTGGTCAGTTTTTACCCATAAACGAAGACAGAACGGTAACTCTCCCCGCTTATGCAAAGCGTGGCGATGTTATTCAGGTATATTGCCCCTATGAGGGACTTATGATACATTCGCTTATGTTCAACGGCAATGATGAAAACGGTAATATGATGGTGTACTGTCACAACTTCCGCAATAACGGAACTACCACCTTCCACATTGATGAGCTTTGCTATGACGATGATGTATTTACAAATGAAGTGTTCTTCTACCACTTTTATGATAAGGATGATAAGAATCTTCCCAAGCCTGTGACAGACAGCAAGCAGGAAATACTTCTTTATGAGAATGAAGGCTACTGCTTAAAGGAAAAATATGACCGCAAAAAAGCTATAGCTTATGCTGAAAGCAATCTGTATGACGGTGTCGGAATGTTAGGTGCTATACACTTATCAGACTGTCTTGTGGCAGGCGGAATACCCGTTTATTATGCATCGGGAAATGCGGTATTCTTGCAGCTTATAAAATCCCGTCTTGGCAGTGCAAGAAACGTAGTGATAAACGACGACTGCACCATCACACTCCCTGACAATGCAAAGGCAGGAGACGTATGCTTTATCTATTGCCCCTATGACGGGCTTATGATAAATTCCTTCCTTATTAAAGGTAAGGATAAAAAGGGCAGAATGACAGCATATTCAATTGACCTTGTAAATGACGGTACAAAGGCATTTGTCACAGATGAATATTGTATAGGCTGTGGCACAGAGCTTAAAGAAGCGACAATATTTACATTCAATGATTAAAAAACATCGGGCGAGCCTGAAAAGAGGCTCGCCCTGTTTGTTTTAATGAGAGATAAATTGAAATTTGACGCTCCACTGGGGTTATTGTAGCCCCAAACAGTCCGAAGGACTGTGACGCCCTTTAGGGCAATAAACCACCGATTATATCAAGGTTTGTAGGCTATTTGCCGCCTTGCTTTTGATTATAAAAATGCCGTAGGGGCGACTGTTT
>JAZSHW010000005.1:0-51853 GCA_045533495.1 Ruminiclostridium sp.
CCGCAAAAATGCACAAAATTTTGCAGTAAAATTAAAGATATACAAAAATAGCAATACAAAAGTTTAGGGGAGCCGTTTTCGGCTCCCCTAAAGCATTTTGCTTAGTTTGTCACCCGCCCCTCGACGTACTACCTGTACGCCTATCGGGGCGGTTTCCTCCTCTGCGTGCGTTTTTCTTCGTCTGTCAGCGTGTAGACAATGATTTTGTCTACACGCTGAAATCGGGAGAGTTGCCTCTCCCGATTTTATTATTATTTTGTTGTCAGGAATAATCCACAACATCAAGCCAGGTCAGTAAAAGTTCACGCTCTTCCTTGTTCGTAATACCCTTGGCAAGCTTTGACGCTGCCATAATGGGTAGCCATTCCTGTACATATTTTTTTGATGTGTTTGTCTTTTCACAGAAAATGTTAAGATACTTTTCAGCCATTTCTGTAGAAGTCAGTGACAGTTCGAGATAGGTGTTGGCAACATCTGCACTGGCATTACCTATAGTTGCCCCAACCCAGTCAAGGATATACACCTCGTTTTCATCTGTTACGATAATATTTTCAGGTACAAAGTTTCCGTGACAGAGCTTTGTGTGCTTTGGTGTGCTGTCAAGTCTTGTCTGAAGCTCATACTTCTTGATATAGTCAATATCAGAAAGACTGTCTATTTCCATTTTCAGAGCGTCTCTCAGCTTTGCAACGCTGCGGATGGTGTTTTCGTGAATATCAAGCTGGATTTCTACCATATCATCAAGATATGCATCTCTGCTTTCAGGCTCTTCTTCCATTATCTGCTTTAAGGTCTTGCCGTTTATAAACTCTGTAGCTAATGCCCACTTATCGTCTATAAGCTCAATTTCCTTTACAGTAGGGATGTTAAGACCTATTTCTTCTATCTTGGATATCATAAGAGCTTCATAAAAAACCATAGTCTTGGGACAGTCAGGCTTAAATATCTTGACTGCAAGCTTTCCGTCTTCGCTCTTATATACATCTACCTTGTCGCCCTCAGAAATAAGTTTACCAAGCTTTATTTCGTTCATATCGTAAATTCCTTTCTTCAAAAAAGTAATAACTTTACACCTTGTTATTATACAACATTTTCAGTTACTTGTCTACCTTCGGGATGTAAATTTAACAAATATGCAACAAAATAAATTGACTTTTTGGTTATTGTGACGAAATATGTCTTACTGATTTACAGGACAGATGGTAACGTTACCGCTTGTTATATCTATCTTTATTTTATTGTCGGACTCAGTGCCTATATGGGTTTTGCTATCATCGTCAAGGGTTATTCTCGTAACATTGTCGCTACCCTCTACAGGAATCTGAATTTCACAACGTCCGCTGGTGCGGTCAAATTCAAGGTCAAAGCCAAAGTTGCCGGGGAGCATTATCTTACTGTCGCCGCTGGTGCTGTCTACCATAATATCACCGTCGAACTGAGCAAAGGCCAAGGTAGTGCTGCCTGAAGTCTTGTCAACAGATACATCACCTGTAGCACCATCTACGTAAAGATCACCCGAGGTCATTTCGTAAAAGCTTTCATCTGCTGAGAAGTTATAGAATTTAGCGTTACCGCTTGTAGCAGAAAAGTTTATTCTGTCCATTTTTTCGCCTCTGTTTGTTATGGACAGATTACCTGATGTGATGTACATATCAGCCTTTTCGCAGTCGACAGTTACATCGTCAGCCTTACCGCTTGTAAAGTTCAGCTTAAGATTTTCACACTTCGGTAAATCGCCCTTTAAATTACCTGATGTAAGGCGGATATCTATAAGCTCTATACCCTTTTCTTTATATTCATCGGGGAGTGTTACTGTAATTTCGCTTTTTCCGACATTGAACCAGAATAAAAAGAAGAAAGCGTGGCGTGAAATCTCTTCAATCTTCAGTTCGCCTGTTTTTTCATTAAAGGTAATATTGCATACGATATCGGGATGGCTCGACTTATAGTCAACTGTCATTTTATCTGTATCTGAATATTCTATTTTTACCTCTGCTGAGGTTGCGTTTATTACAGTATTTTTAAGCTCACCTGTAAATTCCTTATGTTCGTCGTGAAGCTCATCTTTATAAAGCTCTCTCAACTCTTCGTAGGTCATTGCAAAAGCACCGCTTGATCCCATTGTAACGACGCCGCCTACAATACCGCTTAAAATAAATAATACACCGATTATTACAAGTACCTTTTTCATATTTTTATCCCCTTTCCTTAAAATGTTGCCTTTTTGCCGGTAAATACTTCATAGTGAAGTCTGCCTATAGCCTGCATCAGCTTTCCGAATCCCTTCCAGATGCTTATACAGAAGGCTGACATTATAAGAGCAATACCGAAAAGTATAAGTGCTGCGAAAATTCCTGCGGCAGGAGTCAGCATAGAAACGAATATCATCGAACCGAAAAACTGACTTCCGAGGATAATACTTATAATCATAACGACAGGTGTTACAAAGAAAGATATCATAACCGCCCAGTAGCCTATTAAAAGTGAGAAAAGAGTGGGTATCGCCCAGGAAAGAACAAAAACATCAAGACATACGACGCCTGCTATCTTTGCCGCATCCATATTGTCGTTTGTATTGTTCTGAGTCGTAGCAGTGTTTGTGTTGGAGCTGTTATAATTGTAATTGTTTTCTGCAAAGCCTGTCTGCTGTGCCTGAGCGGAGTTATTTGCAGACTGATTATAATTTACGTTATTATTTGTCTGATTTGCTGTATTGCTTACGTTTTCGGCGTAACCATCAGGTACGTACTGATTTGCAATCTCTGCAGGAGCACCAAGCTTTTCGCAAACCTGAGCTTCAGTAAGTCCTTCGGAAAGTCCGATATTAAAATGCTGTTCAAAATCCTCTAAGATTTCACTGTCTGTTATATTTCTCTTTAAAAGCTCTGATTTAAGTGCTTCAAGAAACTGTGCCTTACTTGTGTACATTAGTTATTCCCCCTTCTCGGTTATTCCGAGTATTTTATTTATTGATCTGTAGAACCCTATCCATTGTCCTTCAAGCTCTTTGGTTTTTGCAAGACCGTTATTGGTTATCTTATAATATTTTCTTGGCGGGCCTTCTGTAGATTCGACAAGATAGGATGTTATGTTTCCGTCATCTTTAAGTCGCTTCAATAACGGGTATATCGTACCTTCGGTTATATGCATACTTTCGGAGATGGCGTTTACCAGTTCGTAACCGTAGCAATCTCGTCTCGCTAAAATCGACAGAACGCAAAGCTCAAGAGTTCCTCGTTTAAGCTGTGAATTCAAAAAATCTCCTCCTTTTTTCTTCGGTGTATTTATTGTAACACATTGTACCTTGTAACGCAAGGTACTTTGTAATAAAATAATGCACAAATTTTTCAGCAAAATCTGTGCATATTTTTGTGTAATGTATATATTTTACCGTTATACACCCTCTAAATCCCAGTCTGGAGTCATCTCAAAGGTGGCACTTGATTTCTCCTGAAGATATCCGTCAAAGCCAAGCTTTTCAGCATAATCTGCAACGCTGTTATATTCAAAGGTGGTTACTTTACGGGACAGATTTTTCATTTCAAGTGCTTTTCCGCAGGGGGTGTACTGCCATAAAAGACTTATTTTTATCTTGTCTATCGGCAGATTTTCCTTTATAAGCTCCAGCACCTTCATACTGTCGTGACGGTGAGAGGGGAGAACCATGTGCCTTATAATAACACCCTTTTCAATAATCCCCTTTTTATTAAAGCGGGCTTCTCCCACCTGCCTGAACATTTCTTTTACAGCGGGTATTACCACATCGGGATAATTTTCAGCGCCGGAATATTCTTTTGCAATATTTCTGTCCGCATATTTAAAATCGGGGAGATACACATCTATAAGCCCCTCTAAACGCTTTAGGGTATCAGCATCCTCATATCCGCCGCAGTTATATATAACAGGAATTTCAAGCTTTGTTTTAACTTTTTCAAGTGCCTTTATAATTTCTTCTGCATAGTGGGTAGGGGTTACAAGATTTATATTATCTGCCCCCTTTTCCTTTAACGCAAGGAAAATATCAGACAGTCGGTCTACCGTTACCTCTTTGCCGACTCCGTCACGGCTTATCGGCATATTCTGACAGAATACGCACTTTAACGAACAGCCTGAAAAGAATATCGTGCCGCTGCCGTTACCGCCGGAAATCGGGGGTTCTTCACCGTAATGAAGGCACGCCTTTGCTATTTTAAGGGTATCAACACCGCAGTACCCCTTTTGTTTTTCTCTGTCGATACCGCATTTTCTCGGACAGATATTGCAAATACTCATGATATCACCTTATAATATAAGTAGGGGCGACCTGTGGTCGCCCGCAAAAGTTTTATATACTGTTTAATCGTTCAATTATTTAGAGCTTGTATCCTCTTCCTTAGGCTCAGGGAAGTTCAGCTTTTCATAATCATATTCATACTTTACTTCACTAAGCCACTGTTCGATAGTAGTATTGGCCTTTTCGTTCTGACGTTCTGTAAGCATACCTTCATATACATTCTTCTTCTGTGCTTCAAGTTCAGAATCGGTGATGCTTTCGTTACCTACATAGTAGAAGAAGTAATAACCTGTGTCTGTAGCGATAATTTCAGAAATATCGCCGGGCTTTTCAAGGTTGTATATAGCGTCATAAAGCTCTTTTGTAAGAGATGTTGTACCCTTTACAATAGTGATGGTCTGGTCTGTTACAGAGGCGTTATAATCGTGGCTGTATTCCTTCAATACTGCGTCAAAGGTCTTTTCCTTGTCGTCGCTGTCTGCAGTTGCCTTATTATATGCGGCGTCTATTTTTTCTTTTATTTCAGCAAGCTTTTCGTCACGGAGCTTGTCTATTTCTTCCTGGTCTGCACCGCTTTCTTTTCTTGCGGCAATGATTTCTGCGGCGTCAATAGTGCTGATACCGATAAATACGTGCTTTATATTTCTTGTGCCCTCGGGAATCCATACAGAACCATACTGGGAGTTCTGCTCATATTTTGAAACATCTTCTTTATATGTCTTTTCAGCCTCTGAGATAAGGTCGTTTATATATTTGTCAACCTCGTCGTCTGTTACCTTTATGTCCTTGTAAAGATGCTCAAGTACCTTCTTTTCGAGGAAGGAGTTCTTTGCCCACTGTAAGAAAATTTCTTCAGTCATACCAAAGGATTTTATATATTCGTTGAAAAGCTCCTTTGCCTTGGCATCAATCTTTTCCTGATCTTCCGCACTGAAACCGCCTGATGTATCGGAGGAGTTTACAGTTATCCCAAGCTCGCTTGCCGCCTGAGCGGAAAAGCTGCTGTGCCAGTTCTTTAAGTTATCCTGATAGTTTTTGTCAATAGTGTCCATCTCTTCCTTTGTGAGATCGGCAAGACCCAATTCTTCAGCTTTTTTAAGAATTACTCTTTCGTGTACAAGCATTTCGATAATATTCTGTCTGTAAAGCTGAGCTTCGGCATCGTCCTTTGTATCAGTAAGACCTAAGTTACTGCTGATAAAACCGTATTCAGTGTAAAAATCCTTAAAGGTTACATTGAAATATTTTTTCTGCTCATCGGTAAGTCCATCGGCTGTAGGATATGCAACTAAATCATCGTCGGCTGCAGTCCAGATGTCTTCCTTGCTTTCTGTATTACTGTTTGTAGTTGATGTGTCGGAGGAGAGAATGCTCTCACTGCATCCTGTTACCATCATTACACCTGCAAGCAGTAAAGCGGCAACGGAAAATTTCTTCTTCATTTTTTATTGTCCTTTCTTTTTATACATTCCGTGTTCATTTTCTTAACACAAAAATTTTCTTATGTTTGTTGATTTTGCATAACGCAAAGTGGTGACTATATAAGTATATCACAAATTTAGAAAAAAGCAAAACATTTTTTCTGAAAATCAGGTGCATTTTATGTGAAAATGTGTTATACTATAATCATAATGAAAAAGTATGGGCAGAATTTGTCGGTTCTGCCATAAAATAAAGAGTATTTTACCAAAAAGGAATGATATCTATGAAATTTAAAAAGTACATAAAGTTTATTGCCTTGATGCTGGCGATGATATTTGCACTCTGTGCCTGCTCAGGAGAAGGGGAGAACTCGGAGGAATCATCCTTACCCTTCGAGGTACAGACCCAGGGAGATGCAAAGGTGGGTTACATTTACGACAGACCTGTTTCTGCCGACAACTACACATATATGTTCGAAAAAAGCAGAAAGGATCTTGAAACAGCCTTAGAAGTAGAAACCTGCTATGTGGATAACATTACCGTATCAGGCTTTGAGGCGGCAGTAACGGCACTTAAAAACGAGGGCTGCAATATCATAGTTTCCGCTTATAACGGTTATGCCAATGCTGCATACAGCGTTGCAAAGAAGGATAAGGAAATTTATATTTTAAGCTATGGCGGAACGTCATCGCTTTCAAATCTTACCTGCTTCCAGCCTAAAATGTATCAGCCTGCTTATATAGGCGGTACAGTAGCGGCGTATAACAGCGATACCCATAAAATAGGTATTGTATGCGATGACAATATGCTCCAGAGCTTTGGCGTAATGGCGGCATTTGTATTCGGTGTTCAGGAAGTATATAAGGTTGATGAAACTGATGTTCGTGTAATTTATGCCAACACAAATGAAGAAACAGAAGCAGGCGTAAACCAGCTTGTCGGTGAACAGTGCGATGTCATCTTCTTCTATCAGCCCACCGACTACGGTATGTTCTACTGCGATTCGCTCGGAGTAAAATCAATAGGCTTTACGGGTGACGTGGAATATTCCGCAAAGAACAGAGGCCTTATGGGCTATTATCTTAACTGGGCAACCTTTATTACAGATACAGTCCGTACCTGCATTTATGACAATTATGAGCCTGAAGTGTTTGTCGGCGGCTTTAAGGAAGCATTTGTAAAGATAACCGATTATACCGATAAGTGCAAGGATGAAACAGATTCAATTGCAGATACCCTTTACGAATACGTGAAGAATGGCAATGCAAAGATTTTCGAGGGTGAAATCAGAGATAAGGATAACAGAGCAAGAGTAGGCAAGGGTGCAGTTCTTTCTCATACAGAGATACTCAGCATAGACTATCTTGTTTATGGTGTAAGTTACTCACAGAACCTTATAAAGCCTGTAGAAAATCCCCCCGTATCCGATATGGTTGTAAAATACGATTTTATGTAATTATAACGAATTAATTCCCTGCATCTGATGCGGGGAATTTTTGTGCGCCTTTAATGTATAAAAACATTATTTATGTTAAAAATATCCTTGCAGACAAATTTAAAGCAAATTGCTGAAAGGATAGTTTTATGGAAAAATTCAAGGAATTTATTAAAGGTAAAGGCTTTATTGCAGCCATCGCCTTTGCCATTGCGGCTCTTGGTATTGCAGGCTATGTGACCTATGACATGACTGTAAAGGATATAGAAAACACCGAGCCGCCTGCTAATACTCTCCCTGTTGATAACAATGTGAGTAATGTTCCGAAGGAAGAAAGCAAGGTGCAGGAGGATGAAGACAGCGAAGACGCAGATGATGTAAATAACTTCATCAATATTACTGCTGAAAGAATGATGCCTGTTGATGGCGAAATCATTAATCAGTACAGCAACGGCGAGCTTGTAAAAAGTGAAACTCTTGGTGTGTGGAAGACCCATGATGGTATCGACATTGCTGCAGAATACGGCACAGAGGTTAAATCTGCCACAAGCGGCAAGGTTATTGCGGTAAGAGACGATCCCTTATGGGGAGTATGCGTCATCATTGATCATTATGATGGCTACGAGGGACATTATTACGGGCTTGACAAGGCGTTATCGGTAAAGGAACAGACTGTAGTAGATGCTGGACAGATCATCGGCAGAACCGCAGAGTTTGACTGCGAATCAAAGCTTGCTCCCCATCTGCATTTTGCGGTAAAATGCAATGACAAGTGGATTGACCCTTCTGAATTTTTAAAATAAAATTTGGAATTTAAGCTTTAGTATACTGTTATCCTTATAAGGAATAATAGAAGTGCGGAATTATTTCCGTACTTTTTAATAGAAAGGATGACAGAACAATGAAGAAAGCTTTAGCGGCTTTAGCGGCGGTTCTTTCTGTATCAGTCATGACTGTAAGTGCCTACGCTGCACCTAATGTTATTGAAGGTGCTGTAGATGGTGCAGGTACTGTAGTTGAAGGTGTCGTAAGCGGTGCAGGAGACATCGTGGGCGGTGTTGTAAGCGGTGTGGACGAAGCTGTTCCCGGTGGTAGTACAGGTAATGTTCCTGATGTTTCTATCGGCGAAAATATCGAATCCGGTGTTACAGCGTCTACTCCTAACGTAAACACGGGTGTTCCTGCTATGGAGCTTGTGGCACTCGGTACAGCGGCAGTAGGTGGTCTTACAGCAATGGCACTGACAGTTCGAAGAAAGAAATAGCATATTTTTGACTTAGCAAGGAAGTCAGATTGGCAGTTATGTACTCCGTCTGACTTCCTGATTTTTTATGATCTTGTTTTTCCTTTAATAGACGGGGAAAACCGAGGTTACAATAATTCTTGTTAGCAGACTTTATTAAGGTTTTTGTGTTATTTCTACATAAACAAAATTCACTATTTGTTAAGATTGACTATTGCGTATCTAATCGTTTTCATATATAATAAAAGCACAAAATTATTTTGTAAAATTTTTTACTATGGAGGATAAAACAATGAAATTAAGAAAAATTTTAGCAGGCGTTATTGCTTCAGCTTTAGCAGCAACAATGACAGCAACAGCATTTGCCGCAAACGGCGACAGATTACAGCCCGCACAGGCAACACTCGGTTTCGCTGACGGTCAGTGGTTATTCAGCCAGTGGGGTGGAACTGAAACTCCTGCTACAACACTTGAGGCTCTCGAAGAAGCAACTATCACAGGCAACGGTGAGTACAAGGTAGCAATTGACTTCTCCAAGGGTATTCAGGCTTGGGATGCTGCTCTCGAAGATGTTTTACTTGACGACGAAACAGGCGAGCCCGTTGTTTACACAGAGGTACAGGGTGTTACTTGTATGGCAGTTATGGTAAACTTCGCTGCAAATGACGAAGCTAACAACAATATTATAATCGACATCACATCTATCAAGTTTGATGGTGTTGAGGCTATGCTCGACGGTGTTACAAGCTATACAAATGCAGAAGACGGTATGTACAGATCAACAATATGCAATCCTTACATTTCTGCAATTCCTGAAGATGCAAGATCAAAGGATTTAGCAACAGCTTCTGCTACACTTACAGAATTTGCTGATGCTTGGTCAAGATGTGAAGTAACCTTTACAATTTCCGGCTATCCTGAAGCAGCAGACGAACCCACAGATGAGCCTACAGATGAGCCTACAGACGAACCCACAGACGAACCCACAGATGAACCTACAGACGAGCCCACAGACGAAAAGCCCAACACAAACACAGGTGTTGAAGGTATCGCTCTCGTAGCAGGCGTTGCAGTTTTAGCAGCAGGTGCAGTTGTAGTTTCCAAGAAGAGAAAGTAATAGGCACTTCTAACAAAATATGATTTAAGATTTTCAAGTCGTCCCGGCAATAGTCGGGGCGGCTTTTTTGTATAAAGAAACAGGCGACCGATGGTCGCCTGCTTTTTTCTTGTTACATCTCGTAATATTTCTTTGTATCAAACACGTTGGAATAAATAATATTCTTCTGCGGTGTCACATTGCACTTTTCAAAAAGCTCTGAGATTGTCACAAATTCAAAGCCTTTATTTTTCAGCTCAGTGATTATCATATCCACTGCCTCTACCGTCTTAAAATTGCCCTGCATATCGTGCAGCAGTATTATTGTACCGTTATCAGATTGGGCAACTATACGTTTAAAGCGTTCCTCTGCACTTACGCTATCCTCCCAGTCCTCCGCACCAACTCCGCAGATAAAGATTTTATCTATTTCATCAAACATCAGCTTGTTGTAGTCTATGTAAGGAGGACGGAAAAATGCAGTTTTCTTTCCTGTTATCTTTTCTATTTTCTTATCGGTATAGTCTATTTCGTTTGTTATCTGATCTTTAGAAAGACTGCTCATACCGCTGTGTGTCTGCGAATGGTTGCAAAGCTCACAGCCGTATTCATATTCAGCTATCGCATATTTTTCGGTTTCCTCATTAAAGGAATTTCCTACAAGGAAAAAGCTTGCCTTTACATTGTGCTTTTTCAGTACTTCAATCAAAGTCGGTGTGGCGTCAGGACTTGGGCCGTCGTCAAAGGTGAGTGCAATATATTTCTTTTCCATAATTACTCCTTATTCATCTGTCAGAATTCTGTTATTCATAGTTATATTGGCTTTTCGTTTCCATATACCCGCTTTATATCTGAGCACACACATTATACCTGTAAGAGTCCAGGTAAGACAGGTGGTGAGCCATATAGAGCATAAGCCAAGAGAGGTGAAGTTTACAAGCAGTAGAGCAAAGCCTATTCTGCCGATAACTTCAACAACACCGTTTATAAAGGCAAAGCCCACATCGCCCGCACCGTTTAAAAGTCCTCTTGTTACGTGGATAAGACTTAAAGGACAGTAGAAACAGCAGGATACCATCAGTGCAGAAGCACCTATAGTTATTACCGCAGGCTCGCTTACGAAAATCCTCATTATCGGATCGGATAAAAGGAAGAATACACAAAGCATAAAAAGTGCAAAGATGCAAGCCATAATTATTGTCTTTTTGTATCCCTTTGATACTCTGTCAAGCTTTGCCGCACCGATATTCTGACCTGTAAAGGTGGATAAAGCGGCATTTAAGGATATAAACGGCTGATGAATCAGCTGTTCTATTTTCATAGTAGCGGTATATGCCGCCATAACCGTTTCTCCAAAGGCGTTGGCGGTTTTCTGCAGGAATATCATAGATATTGAAATCATTCCGCTTTGCAGAGCTATCGGCATTCCAACCTTTATAACACGTTTTGTGTGAGAAGCGGAAAATTCAAAATCCGCTTTTTTCAGCTTGAAGTAGGGATTTTTATAAACCGCAAATATAATACTTGCTACTGCTGATACACCCTGAGATATGATGGTGGCAAGAGCCGCACCGCCTACACCCATCTGTAAAGGGATAACGAAAATAAGGTCGAGAATTATATTAAGTATGCTTGCAACTATAAGAAATATAAGCGGCGTCTTAGAGTCACCAAGAGATCTTAAGACAGCACTTATCCAGTTATATGCAGCCACCGCTACTGTACCTATACAGTTTACCTGCATATAGCATACCGCATCGGACAGAACAGTATCAGGTGTGTCAAGGAGTCTTAACACAGGCTCTGCAACAAGAGTGGATATAACAGAAATAACGACACCCACTGCACCAAGCACATAGGCACTGTTTGTGATAAATTTTCTGACATCGCTATGTAGCCCTGCACCAAAGCTCTGGGATACAAGAATACCTGCACCTATCGAAAGTCCGTTACACATGGAGTAGAAAAGAAAGGTGATAGAACTTGTGGAGCCCACCGCCGCCAATCTTTCAAAGCCTAAAAACTGTCCTACAATAGCAGAGTCGACAATGTTATAAAGTTGTTGAAATAGATTTCCTGCAACAAGGGGTAAAGCAAAGAGAAGTATCAGTTTCGCTTCGTTACCCTCAGTCATGTTTTTTACATATCTGCTCATTTAAAGTCCTCTATATAAAAAATAGTAATTTTCCAAAGGTTATTATATATCTATACCGACGGAATGTCAACGGATTTTTGTGACAAATAAAGTGATATTCCGCATTTATTTTTGCCGTTTTTGCGGTGGCAGATGATTTTTAGCTCAATGGCTCACCGCAAATTTTCAATTTACCTATTGACAAATCTCAAACTGTATGATATAATCCTAACTGTACTAACACAGATAGTACAGTTTAATGCATTAGTAAATCTGTAATCTGAAAGGAAATAAATATGTTTGCAATTCATATATCGGGTGGTACGCCGATATCCGAACAGCTTTTCACTCACATATCAGAGCTTATCATAAGCGGAGCTTTAAAGGAAAATGAAAAGCTCCCTGCGGTAAGAGAGGTGGCAAAAGAGCTTGCCATAAACCCAAACACCGTTCAGAAGGTGTACCAGCTTTTAGAACAGAAGGGCTTTACCTATTCACTCCCGGGTAAGGGCAGTTATGTAAAGGGCAGAGCTGATTATCAGGATGAGCTGAAACAATCGGCTACCGAGGATTTCACAGCCGCCGTTACAAAGGCTCTTAAAAAGGGACTAAGCGAAGAAGAGCTTATTGATATTATAAAATCCATCAAAGAAAAGGGGTAATAGCATTATGATAAAATTTCAGAACGTAACAAAAAATTTTGGCACACAAAAAGCACTTGATAACCTTACTATAGAAATAGAAAAAGGCTGTGCCTATGGAATGCTCGGCTCTAACGGTGCAGGCAAATCCACCTTTTTAAGACTGCTTGCAGGTATTTATACGCAGGACGGCGGCAGTATTACTATTGACGATGTGCCTATATATGATAACCCTCAGCTTAAAGAAAAGATGTTCTTTGTCAGCGATGATACCGCTCAGTTTACAGGTATGACCTTAAAGCAGATGAAGGACTTTGTAAAGACCTTTTATAAAACCTACAGCGAAGAGGTTTTTAATTCTCTCTGGGATATATTAAAGCTACCCTTGGATAAGAAGCTGTCCGACTTTTCAAAGGGGATGAGAAGACAGGCGGTGGTTATCTGCGGACTTTCAGCCTGCACAGAATACCTGCTCCTTGACGAAGCCTTTGACGGACTTGACCCTGCTATGAGATATGCAGTAAAACAGATGCTTATTGAAGCTATTATTGACAGAGGTGTTACTGTTGTAATTTCCTCTCACAACCTTAAGGAGATTGAAGAGTTCTGCGATACTGTAGGACTTATCCACGAGGGTAAGGTAATATTCAGCCGTGAGCTTGACAGCGTAAAGGGGAATATCCACAAGGTGCAGACTTCCTTTTCTGAAGAAGTTACCGAAGCAACTTTTGCTGACTGCGAAAATATCGAAATTCTTTCCGTCAAGACAAGCGGTAGCGTTACTGCCCTTGTAGTAAAGGGAAGCACTGAGGATATCGAAAAGGCGATGGAAAGCAAAAATGCCCGCTTCTGCGATATTATACCCTTATCCCTCGAAGAGATATTCATTTACGAAATGAAGGGAGCAGGCTATAATTATGATATTAACTGATACATATTTCTCCCGTTACTTTTTTTATAAACTGGCAAAGCACAAGGTGCTTTTGATAGTTTCCCTTGTAGCTAATATCCTTGCTTTGCCACTGATGACGCTTATCTTGTCATCATCTGTTGAAGGTGTCTACAATCTGATTACAACATCAACAGAGCAAAGCCGAAAGAGCTATGAGTTTGAAAGGACGCTTAGTGAGCTTACAGGTGCTTCGCAAAGTGCCTTTCTGATATGCGTTATAGTCTTTGCCGTACTTTGCGTTATAAGCCTTATAACTCCTACAGTCATAATGACTTATAATCACAGAAAATCCGATAACGATATGCATTTAAGCCTTCCATTGACAACAAAAGGAAGATTTTTTGCTGACGCTCTTGCAGGCTTTGTTATATCGGTACTGCCGCTTGCAATTAATTTTCTCGGTGGACTTATCTTTATCGGCAAGGGTGCGGATATTCTTTCAGCAAATGCTGATTTTTTCGCAAAATATACAATGACTGGTATATCTTTGCTTACAGTAAACTATGCTTATGACTTCTTTATACTGGCATCAATCGTTGGAATTACCATTGTAAGCGGTGTTTATTTCTCTTCACTTTTCTTTGCAAGCTGTACAGGTAAAAAATCAAGCAGTATTATTTTCAGTATTGCAACACCTGCTATTCTTATGGGTATAGTTATATATGTATCATATCTTATTATAAATACCGCCCGTGGAATAATGGAATGGGAGACGGTACTTGATATCCCTTGCTATATAGCCCCCTTTGGTATGCTGAAGATGGGCTGGGATATACTTAACGACGCACTTATTTATCTTAGACATGACGGAGCGTCGGTACTGCAGATTCCCTTAAGTATCATAATTACACATATAGTGACAAGCGTTCTGTTCTTCTTCGGTGCATTTATCTGCACTGTAAAGAGAAAGGCGGAAAACACGGGAAAAGCCTTTGCGATAGAATTTATCTATAAAGTGATAATTACGATTTTCGTTGTCTTTATGATGAGCCTTATAGTATTCGATAATTCCTATACTTATTCGGTAGACGTGCCTAAGATGATTATTGGTGTGGCGGTAGCTCTTGTTATATATCTTGCTGTACAGCTGCTGCACTATAAGAGCGTGAAAAAGCTCCCTCGTTTGCTTCTGCATTTTGGTGTATCGGCGACAGTATCGCTGACTGCTTTTATACTTATTGCCTTTTCACAGGGACTGGGTGCGGCATTATATATGCCCTCTGTAGATGAGATAGAAAGCATTACTGTCCCGAATATTGCTATAGGTATCCGTACAGAAAATGATATCGTTTTAACTGAAAAAGAGAATATAGAGCTTATAATCTCCTTGCATAAAAAATGCATTGAAGAAAATATGAATACCGGAATAAATTTCGGTATGACCTATAAACTTAAAAACGGAGAAACAGTTTTAAGAGCCTATGATTATGGTGATGAAGAAACAAGCATACGTGCTGAAGTGCGTGAAAGCCTTCTGTCGTTACAGACGGTTATAGAACAAATTCTGCCTGAAACGGATAATTATGACCCAAATGCTGAAGGATCGTTTATTTTAAACGACGGCGAAATGACAGCGGAAAATCTTTTACCTGATGGAGTAATGAAGCTTATAGACGCTATAAGGCTTGACTTTAAAGCAGGTACACTTACCGAAGGAAAAACCATCGGACGTGTAGAATTATACTGGGAGGATTCTCCGGGACATTCGGCATCAGCCTCTGTTTTTGTAAAAGAGAACGCCGAAAATACTCTTGAAGTGCTGAGAGATAAAAGTAATTACAGTAAAAAGGACACTTCTATCTATTACGATTCTACAGATGACATATCGGAAGAGGACAGAATAGCTGTAATCATCGGCAACAGAAATTATGACTATAATTATAAGCTTCATACAGATCACTTCCTTTACATAAGAAACAAGGATCTTGAAAACGAAAAGGTGAAGGAGCTTTTATCCCTTATAGATTTCGGCGAAAACAGTTATGCGTCTGATTATTCCTACGGTATATGGCTGGGTACACAGAACATGGTTGAGCATTGCTGCGGAATCGGCGGAAAGAATATCAATAAAGCGTCTGAGCTTATAGCTGAAATAAAAGCCGAAAGAAAACTGAACAATGACGAGGTCGATTTTACAGGCTTTACTTTATATAATTACTGATATATTAATTAAAACGAAAGGAGCTGGCAACATCTATGAAATTAACTGACTCATATTTCTCCCGTTACTTTCTTTATAAGCTGGCAAAGCACAAGGTACTTTTGATAGTTTCCCTTGTAGCTAATATCCTTGCTCTGCCTCTGATGGCTTTTATTATGTCGTCATCAATTGAAGGACTTTACAATCTTATTTCAACATCAACGGCTGAAAGTCGTATGAGCTATGAGTTTGAACAAAACCTCTATAAGCTTTTTGACGCCTCTGAAAGTTCCTTTGTGATATGCGTTATAGTTTTCGGTATACTTGCCGTGATAAGCCTTATAACGCCTACCATCATAATGAGCTACAATCACAGAAGATCTGACAGCGATATGTATTTAAGTCTGCCGATATCAACAAAAAGCAGATTTTTTGCAGATACAATCGTGGGTGCAATTATAACAGTTTTACCTCTTGCACTTAACTTTCTTGGCGGACTTATCTTTATCGGCAAGGGTGCGGATATTATATCAAAATACGAAGCCTTTACAAAAGATATAAGTATTCCGGGTATAGCAAATCTTACTGTACGCTATCCCTATGATTTCTTTATTTTTGCGGCAACTGTGGGTATCACAGTTGTGGCAGGTGTATACTTCTCCTCTCTTATCTTCGCCTGCTGTACAGGCAGAAAAGCTGAAAGCATCATTTTCAGTGTTGTTACTCCCGCTATCCTTGCAGGTATCGGTATATACATTTCTTTTCTTGTTATGAGAACCGCCTACGGAATACTTGAATGGGAGGCGGTAAATAGTATCCCTGCATATATAGCTCCCTTCGGTATGCTTAAAACAGGATGGGATAAATTCTATAATGCACTTATCTACATCAGCTATGAAGGAGCAGCTATACTGCATATACCTTTAAGTATTATAATTACAAATATAGCCGCAAGTGTGCTGTTCTTCTTCGGTGCATATATCTGCACCGTAAAGAGAAAAGCGGAAAAAGTGGGCAAACCCTTTGCGATAGAATTTATCTATAAAATAATAATCACACTGTTTGTTGCATTTATGATGGCACTGATAGTAACCTATACCGCATATAATTATTCAGTAAATGTGACATGGGCAATAATTGCTGTGGTGATTGCACTTGTAGTCTATCTTGCGATACAGCTTCCGCATTATAAGAGCGTTAAAAAGCTCCCTCGTTTGCTTTTGCATTTTGGCGTAACGGCGGCGGTGTCCTTTACAGCCTTTGTATTTGTTGCTTTTTCAGGCGGACTCGGTGCGGCAAATTATATACCGCCCTGCGATGAGATAGAAAGTGTCGAGGTTCTGAATATTATAACGAGCAGTAATCCGAACGAAGGTATCATTTATACCGATAAAAAGGATATAGAGCTTATAACCTCCTTACATAAAAGATGTGTCGATGAAAAGGTAGAAACGGGTTATATTTTCGATATAGAATATAAGCTTAAAAACGGCGAAACGGTAAAAAGAAGCTATATCGACGACTATAATCAGCATGGAAAGCTGGTATCAGAAATACGAAAGGGTATGCTGAGCTCAGCCGCAACTATAGAATATATGCTTCCGTCAGAAGAAGATATCGTAAGTGCCAGCGGTTTCTTTGCTTTAAAGGATGGCACAGTAATGACAGATGTCCTTTCAATAAAAGGCATATTATCACTTTTTGAAGCGATAAGACTTGACTTTGAGGCGGGTACGCTGTGCGAGGGAGAAGCAATTGGCAATGTATGCTTTGTCTGGGCTGATAAAAATATGCTTATGACATTCGACGGTATTTTTGTAAGGGAAGGTACAGAAAATATCCTTAAGGTGTTGAAAGACGAAAGCAACTATGTCAAAGAAGATGTGTCCGCTTTCTATGATGACACAAGCAAGATTTCCCCCGAAGACAGAATATTTGCGGTTATCGGTGACGATGAGCACGATTATAGTTCAAAGACCGAAGCTGAGTATTTCCTTTACATAAGAAATAAGGATCTTGAAAATGAAAAGGTTAAGGAGCTTATGTCGCTTATTGATTTCGCTGAAGAAGTAGGTTATGCTCATCCTTACATTGTTGAATTTGATAAGGCTGATACTCTCAGCATATATTGCGGAATAAAGGAAGAGGATATAGAAAGGGCGTCAGCTCTTATAGCTGAAATAAAGGCAGACAGAGAAAAGAATAACGATAAAGTTGATTTCACAGGTTTTTGCTCATACTGATAAAATCAAAAGGCAGATGTGTTTTGCACATCTGCTTTTTGTTATCCCCTCCTGAACTCAGTAGGTGTCATACCCTCATACCTTTTAAACAGCTTGCAGAAATAACTGCCTGAGCAGAAACCAACCTTTTCAGCAATCTCATCAACAGAAAAATCTGTAGAGGTGAGCAGCTCCTTTGCGGTCTGTATTCTGCGTTTTGCCACATACTCCATAGGCCGTGAGCCGAGGGCACTGCGGAAAAGCCTGCACAAGTGCTGTTCTGATACTCCCGCCTGCTTACATAACTGTTCCATTGTGACAGGGTTACTATAATTTGCGTTTATATAATCTACTGCTCTTATTACTGCGGAGCTTGTTGCTTTTCCCGTTGTCTCAGAGGATGTGACTCTATACAGCTCAATAAGAAAATCATAAAGAAAGCCTGCCGCACGGTAATTTCCGAATATACTGTCATCTCTTATCGCCTCGTGCATTTTGCGGAAATGATGTTCTAAGGTCTTTATCTCAGACATTTCAAACACTCTTGCCTTATCAAAGCCGAAATGCTTCATTACCTGCTGTGAGACTTCTCCTCCCGGTATCACCCAATGGGTATCCCATATTTCTTCGTTAGGGTAATATTCGTGAGGATAGCCTGCAGGAAGAAAAAATCCCATAGAGGGTTTTATTATATAAGTCTTTCCGTCAAGGATAAGTGTACCGCTACCCTTAGTGCAGTATATTATTTGGGGAAGCTTGTAGCCCTCTTTTCTTACAAAATGCTCTTCTCTTATATTCACGCCCATTTCTACAAGATATAAGGGCAGTTCACCTTCTGAACGGATAATGGGAAAATCATAGTATAAAACCATTTCGAAATTCTCCTTAATACAGATTTATCTGCGGATAATCGGATGATAAAAATTTATATCTTATGTTCAAATCGTTATATTATAATAATATCGCTTATTGACTTTATTGTCAAGTAGGGATAAAATTAAAAGTACAAGATGTTCATTTTCTTAAAACGGAGGTAACGACTATGGCATACAACAAAAGCGACGAAAGACTGGTGCAGATAACACCGCACAAAAGGCAGATAGCACATCAGAGCCTTGAATTTTACAGCTTTATTCATTTTACTGTAAACACCTTTACTGACAGAGAATGGGGCGACGGCAAGGAATCCCCTGCTATCTTCAATCCCGAAAAGCTTGATGCAGAGCAATGGGTAAAGGCGGTAAAATCTGCAGGTATGAATGGGCTTATACTCACCTGCAAGCATCACGACGGCTTTTGCCTGTGGCCCAGTAAATATACAAAGCATACTGTAGAGTATTCTCCCTATAAAAACGGCAAGGGCGATATTGTAAAAGAAACCGCCGATGCCTGCAAAAAGTACGGAATAAAATTCGGTGTATACCTTTCTCCCTGGGATATGAATAACGAGCTTTACGGCAGGGGTAAAGAGTATGACGATTTCTTTATAAATCAGCTTACAGAGCTGCTTACAAACTATGGCGAAGTCTTTTCTGTATGGTTTGACGGCGCCTGCGGCGAAGGTCCTAACGGTAAAAAACAGTATTACGACTGGGATCGTTATTACGCTAAAATAAGAGAATTACAGCCAAATGCCTGCATATCCGTCTGCGGTCCTGATGTGAGATGGTGCGGAAACGAGGCAGGGCATACAAGAGTAGCCGAATGGAGCGTTGTCCCCGAAAGAGCAAAGGACAGCGAGATAATTGCAGAAAAGAGTCAGCAGAGCGATGATACCGAGTTCAGACAGAGAAAGGTTGACGCAAGAGACGGCGACCTTGGCAGCAGAGAGATTTTAGAAAACGAACAGGCTCTTATCTGGTATCCTGCTGAAGTCAACACCTCTATCCGTCCGGGCTGGTTCTGGCACGAAAGCGAAAATGACAAGGTACGTCCCCTTGACGAGCTTATAAACATCTATAATAATTCAGTCGGCGGTAATGCCACATTCCTGCTCAATATCCCTCCCACAAAGGACGGACTTTTCCACGAAAACGATGTGGAAAGGCTCAGGGAAATAGGTGCATATCTTGAAAAAGCCTTCAGTGAAAATCTTCTTTCTTCTGCGAAAATCAATGCAGAAAGCACAGAGGAAGGCTGTGATATCAAGAACGTGCTTTCTGATAATTACGACAGCTTCTATTCTCCCGAAAAGGGTGATAACACCGCCACGATCGTGGTAGACTGGGAAGATGAGCAGGATATCGGAAATATTGTTATAAAGGAAAACATTTTAAACAGCCAGAGAGTTGAAAGATTTTCTGTAGATGTTATGGAAAATGACAGCTGGAAAGAAATATACACAGGTACAGTTATAGGCTACAAGAGAATAGTCCCTTTAAAATCAGTCAAGACAAAAAGTATCAGAATAAGGATAAATGACAGCCGTTGCGAGCCGGCCATATCCTTTATCGCAGTATATAAAGCTATGTAAGAAAGGAAAAAAAGAAATGGATATGTCTTTAATCTCAAAAAAGGATAGTCTTAAAAATGGTATGATATACCACGAAAATCCTGAAATGCTACATATAAATACTGAAGCTGATCACGCATATTTCATCCCTTTTGCTAAAGGAGAAAATCCCTTTGCAAACAGAGAAAGCTCCTCCCGTTTCGAGCTTTTGAACGGCGAATGGGCATTTAAGTACTATGACAGTATAATAGATTTAGAGGACGATTTTTTACCTCTTGATACTGATAAAAAAATCCCCGTACCCTCCAACTGGCAGTTACACGGCTACGACAAGCCCCAGTATACAAATGTGTGTTATCCCATAACTTATGATCCGCCTTATGTACCTGACGAAAATCCTGTCGGTATTTACGAAAGAGAGTATAACTATACTCCCGACGGATTTTCAAAAATACTTACCTTTGAGGGTGTGGACAGCTGTATCTATCTTTATATCAACAATAAATTTGTCGGCTACAGTCAGGTATCTCACCATACCTCAGAATTTGACATCACCTCTTATCTTTGTGAAGGCTCAAACAAGATAGCGGTAGCGGTATTAAAATGGTGTGACGGTACATATCTTGAAGATCAGGACAAGATAAGATTATCAGGCATTTTCCGTGATGTATATATTTTATCCCGCCCTGAAAAAAGAATTGGTGATTATCTTGTAAAGACAGTTATAGATAAAGAGAACGGCAATGCAGAGCTTTTATTCACAGTAAAGGGTAGTGATGCGGATATAACCTTATCTGATGATAAAGGAGACATAATCTTTAAAGGCAGAGCAGAGGAAAATAAAACTGTGACTATTCCTGTAGAAAAGCCTTGTCTTTGGTCTGCAGAAGCACCTTATCTCTATAATCTAACTATTGAAACAGAAAATGAAGTTATAGGAGAGAAGGTTGGCTTCAGATATATAGAAGTTGAAAAGGGCGTTGTGAAAATAAACGGCAAGGCTATAAAATTCCGTGGTGTAAACCGCCACGACAGCTATCCCGATACAGGCTACTATGCACCTGTGGAAAAGATGGAAAAGGATATCCGTCTGATGAAACTCCACAATGTAAACGGCGTCAGAACCTCCCATTATCCCAACAATCCTCAGTTTTATCAGCTTTGCGACAGATACGGATTATATGTTATAGACGAGGGCGACCTTGAAACTCACGGCTGTGTTGAAGTGTACAACGACTTTAAATGGAGCTGGTCAGACGGCTATAACGGTATAGCCCTACTTGCAAGCGATAAGCGTTTTGAAAAGGCTATAGCTGACAGAGCAAAGCTTCTTGTATCAAGAGATATAAACCGTCCTTCTGTTATGTTCTGGTCACTTGGCAACGAAAGCGGCTACGGCACAAATCTTAAAGCGGCGGCAGAATATATAAAGAGCGTTGACGATACAAGACTTGTACACTACGAAAGTATCCATAGATTAGACGATACCTCTGACGAAATACTTGATGTGGTATCCCGTATGTATCCCCATGTTGATGAAATGATGAAGTATCTTGAAGACGAAAAGGAAACAAGACCTTTAATGCTTTGCGAGTACTGTCACGCTATGGGTAACGGACCCGGGGATTTAGAGGACTATCACGAAACCTTCCACAAGAGCGATCGTTTCTGCGGTGGCTTTGTATGGGAGTGGTGCGACCATTCCTGTATTCTCGGTGAAACTGAGGATGGAAAGATCAAATACGGCTATGGCGGAGATTTCGGAGAAAGACACAACGACGGCAATTTCTGTATGGACGGACTTTGCTATCCCGACAGAACACCCCACACAGGCCTGCTTGAATTAAAGCAGGTATACCGCCCTGTAAGAGTGACAAGAAAGGACTCTGTCACCTTTGCAATAAAGAATTTCCTTGCCTTTGTCAATGCAGGAGATATCCTTGACGGTAGTTACGAAATCACCTTTGACGGTGGCGTTTATAAAACAGGTAGCTTTGATTTTTCTGTAGAACCTCTCGGCACCACAGAAATCACTGTTCCCGAAGCGGCAGAAATCACAGATAAGACTGCTTATATCCGCTTTATCTTTACTGCAAAGGAAGATACATTATGGTGTGATAAGGGTTATGAGGTCTGCTTTGACCAGTGCGAGCTTATAAAATGTGAGGCAGAAAAGCCTGTCGCAATCGCCGCAACAAAGGCAGGATACATAGAAAACCCTCTTACAGTAACTATAACTGCAAATGACAACGAGTTTGTTTTCAGCAAGAGAACAGCTCAGTTTACATCTATAAAGCGTAAGGGCGTTGAAATATTGTCAAAGCCCCTGCAGTACAATTTCTTCCGAGCACCCACAGATAACGACAACGGCAAGTGGGACTGGTACAGAGCACATCTCAACGACTATGTAGGAAAAGTGTACAGCACAGCTATCGAGGTTGTAGAAGAGGGTGTAAAGATCATAGTAAAGCAGTCTTTTGGCTGGAGTATTTATCAGCCCTTTGCCGTGGCAGATACAGAGTATCTTATCACCAACAACGGAGAACTTACAATAAAATGCGATATAGAAACCTCCAACAAGGTGACTATTCTGCCCCGTTTCGGTATAAGACTCTTTATGCCCAAGAGCTTCAGTAAGGTGGATTATTTCGGCTATGGTCCTTATGAAAGCTACGTAGATAAGCACAGAGCGTCATATATCGGCAATTTCAGCTCAGGTATAAGCGAAATGCATGAGGACTATATAAAGCCTCAGGAAAATTCATCTCACTGCGGCTGTGCTAATATGACAGTTTACAGCGATGATGTAAAGGTTCGCTTTGAGGGTGATGATTTCTCCTTTAATGCGTCGGAATATACAGAAGAAGAGCTGGCAGGCAAAAGACATAATTTCGAGCTTGTAAAATGCGAAGATAATGTTATATGCGTTGACAGCAGAATGATGGGCGTAGGCTCAAACTCCTGCGGTCCTGAGTTGTTACAGAAATACCGTCTGCCTCTGCCTAAGGTATCATTAGCACTTACTGTTATCATATCCGACACATAATGTTATTGCTTTTACTTTAGCAGGGTGATATACTTAAAGAGCATTTTTCAGATATACTATGAAAGGATACCGAAAATGAAAAAGAAACTTATTACCCTCTTTTTATGTACAGCAATGCTATTTACCGCCTGCTCAGCACCGGTCACAAGCTCAGAGGAAGTGTCAAAGACAGATTCCTCTGTATCGTCCGTAACAGAAGATAAGGAGGAATCATCTATGGTATCTTCAAAAGAAGAAACATCCGCAACCGAAACTTCAGAAACTGGAACCTCTGCTCCCGAAACCTCAGAAACTGAAACCTCTGCTCCCGAAACTTCAGAAACTGAAACTGACACCCCTCAGCCTCAGCCGGTGATATTCCCTACCGCAAATCAGGTGGCGAAGGATATGGGGCTCGGCATAAGTCTCGGCAATACTATGGAAGCCTATGAAGCTACCGACTGCGAGAAGATAACCTTCGAGTGGATTCCCGTTGTGGGCAACAACACCCCTACCGATTATGAAACCTGTTGGGACGCTGATGTAACCACTCAGGAAATTATAGACGGTATGAAGGCTGCCGGCTTCAACACGGTAAGAATACCTGTTTTCTGGGGCAATATGATGGCAAACGACGGCACATGGACTATAAACGATCAGTATATAGCAAGAGTAAAGGAGATCGTTGACTACTGCCAGAATGCAGGCGTTTACACAGTTATCAACATCCATCACTTTGATGAATTCATTATCCGCAGAAATGACATAGATGAGTGCGAAAGAATATTCACACATCTTTGGACACAGATAGCCGAATACTTCAAGGACTACGGCCCTACTCTTGTATTTGAAGGCTATAACGAATACTTAGGCGGTAAACAGTTCAACGACAAGGGCGAGCTTGTAGATGTATCAAAATCCAAGGGCTACAAGATGACAAATACAATGAATCAGTGCTTTGTGGATGCAGTAAGAGCAACAGGCGGCAACAATGCCGAGCGTGTGCTTATCGTTTCAGGCTACTGGACAAATATTGATAACACCACAGACAGCAAATTCAAAATGCCTACTGATACAGTAGAGGACAGACTGATGGTTTCTGTGCATTATGTGGACAACAATATGTACTGGTGGAATATGATAGGCGGTAATGATTGGCTCAACTACATAGACGATCAGTGCAACAAGCTCAGAAAGGCCTTTACAGATAAGGGTATCCCTGTATTTATGGGAGAGACCACAACAACCTACCCTAAAAACAATATGGACGCATCTGTAAGAAATAAAAAGACCTCTACAGAGTGCCTGAAGGTTGTACTTGAAAGGCTGTTAGACGAAGGCTTTGTGCCTGTTTTATGGGACGCAAACAGCAATTTCTATTCAAGAACAGAATATAAAATAGTCAATCCCGATGACGCAGAGCTTATAAAGGATTTAGCAGAGAAGCTGGCTCAGTAAGAGCTTTATAAAGTAAAAACCACCTATGATTTATCATAGGTGGACAGCGTGTAGACAAAGACTTTGTCTACACGCTGTCACATAAAGAAAAACTCACGCAGACGAGGAAACTGTTGCCGTCGGCGTACGATGGTACGGTAGGCGACAGGTGACGAAGTAAGCAAAAATGCTTTAGGGGAGCCGAAAACGGCTCCCCTAAACTTTTGTATTGCTATTTTTTTACATCTGTAATTTTTGCAAAATTTTGTGCATTTTTGCGGTGCGTGAGTTTGTCTTCAGTCTGAAACCACCTATGATTTATCTCATAGGTGGTTTTTTTATTTATTCAGTTGCATTTTCTGTTTCAGCCGTTTCGGGCAGAGAATTTTCTGTTTCAGGTACAGATATCTCTGTTTGTGCGGGTGTTTCGACTGTTTCCGTCTGTCCGTCTTGCTCGGTAGGTTCTACTTCTTCAGGAGGAGTTGTATCACCTATAACGGGAGGGGGTGAGGTCTGCTCTGCAGAAGAACTGCTTTCTTCTGTGGGAGTGGAGTTTCCTATCGTGTCTGAATTTGTCTCAGGTGGTGCAGGGTTGCTTACATTTGTATCAATAGCACTGAAACTGCCGTTTGCAAAGGCCTTTTCTGTTTCTACAAGATAAACATCACGGTCATCGGTAAGTCGCTTTATAAAGTTGCCGGGACATCTTATCTTTACTGCTACGATATTCTCTTCATCCAGACTGAAAAGCTCTTTTATATTTGCACTTCCGCTTACAACGTCTTTGCCTGTAAGATAAACCTCAATTACCTTTATTTCGCCTGAGGCGTCTGCACGGGCAAGGATTGTCTGCATATCTGTAGGAGTTTCCTTATTCATAAAGGTAACATAGAGAAATTCTTCTTCAGTATTGAGGTCGGCCTTTTCATAAGCCTCTAAGGCGAGCTTGAAGCGGTCTTCCACCGATACGGAATTTGCAGGTGTAACGCTTACGGGATTGCCGGGAGCAAAAACAGCTACAGTACCTACTGTAAGAGCTATTGCCGCCGCTGCACAGGCAACGGATATCCATTTCATCGGAGATCTTTTCTTTGCAGGCTCTGTGATCTTACCCATAGCGGCTTTCTTTATTTTGTCATGATCAAATGAATATTCGCTCATGAGCTGTTTGTAAAAATCTTTTTCGTTCAATTAAAAAGCCTCCTTTCGTAAGATCATAATTTATATTTTTTTCTCAGCCGTTCAATAGTACGGTAGAGCTTGTTTTTTACGGTTGACAGCTTGACGTCAAGGGCTGTTGCCACATCCTCAAGCTTCATATCGCAGACAAAATGCAGATAGAATATCTGACCTGTCATTTCATCGGTGTTTACGATATCATCAAATATCTTTTTGGCAAGCAGCTTGTTGCACATTACATCCTCAAGGGACTTCTGCGGCTTTGACATCTGTGCTTCTATATTTACCATTTCTTCCTCGGAATAATCCGCAAAGGAAGAAACCTTTTCATTTTTCTTCTTTACTGAAAAATACGTCTTGCACTCAAATTTGGCAATGTTTATAAGAAAAGCCTCAGGACTTTCGATATCCTCATAGCCCTTTTGCGATATACGCTGATAAAATCTTGTATACACGTTCTGGACCATATCCTCGGCATCTTCAAAATTACCGCATTTGCTGACGATAAAGCGTGTCACCGATTTTATTGTGTCATCGTACACGCTGTTGAAATAGCTGTTTATATCCTGATTGTGACTCATGCAGTGCCCTTCGGCTCACCTCACTTTGCCACCTACTTTGTAGTAGGCAGATTCTGACGAAAAGTTTCATTATTTGAAAAAATAAACCAAAAATCAATGTAGAAAACTGAGCTTGTGATTTGTGCAAATTAACAACTGTCCGCTGTAATATGTGTACACATACACCTTTATTTTACCTTAAAAAGAGCAAATAGTCAATAACTAAAAAAGCAGTTGTGATAATAAGGTTAATTTGCAAATTTTCGACTTTTAAAATTTCACAGGATTTTAAGTGTATAAACTATTGACAAACGGGAAAAATTATGTTATAGTTTGTTTAGCACTCTAAGAGAAAGAGTGCTAACACTTTGAAGGTGAGAGTGCTAATTCCTTTTAAATAAAGGCTTTAAGACACGTTTTCGTAAAAAGGAGGCAGGGAAATGGAGAACCGTAGCTTACGAATACTCGAAACTATTGTTGATGAGTATATAAGAACAGGCGAAGCGGTAGGCTCAAAATTCATAGCTGAAAAGCTTGATAACAAATTTTCCTCTGCCACTATAAGAAATGAAATGGCGGCACTTGAACAGCAGGGTTATTTAGAGCATACCCACACCAGCTCGGGCAGACTTCCGACCTTTACGGGACTGAGACTTTATCTCGAAAAGATAATGAATCCCGAAGAGCTGAGTGAGGATGCAAAAAACGAAATAGACCGCATATTCGATTCGCTTGGTGCCGATACTGACGAGGAGCTTATCGAAAACGCAGGCAGAGCACTTGCAGATATTACAAAATGTGCGATAGTTTCTACCAATACGGTAAATAAATTCTCGGTAATAACAAAGGTGGATGTTATCCCCACAGGTAAAAGGATGTATGTTCTTCTGCTGATAACTTCTGAGGGTAACATAAAGAACAGAGTCTGCAGACTTAGCTTTGACCTTACAAATGAGCAGATGGAATTCTTTACGCAATTTGTAAACGAGCATCTGCAGGGACTTAATCTTAATGAGCTGTCCGATGAATTTATAGAGCGTATCTCAGAATCTTTGGGCACGTATATGCTGACCCTTTCTCCGCTTTTAAAGGCAGTGGCTGATTTATCCGCAGAGCTTGCAGAAAATCACTCCCACATGACAGGAGAAAAAAATCTGCTTACCTGCTCTGATTTTTCAAATGCACAGATAGTTGAGATAATAGATAAAAAAGACGAGCTCAGCAGTTTGCTTGACGACACATTTTCAGGTATTCAGATAAAGTTCGGTAAGGACAGCGACACCTTTGCGGTGACAAATTCGAGTATTATCGGTTCAAGCTTCAGCAAGGACGGAAAAAAAGCAGGCAGCTTCGGGGTTATCGGACCTATGAGGATAGACTATAAAAAGATAATCCCTTATATAGAATACTTTTCATCGAAGGTAACAAAGGCGTTATCTGACGAGGAAGAAAGAAAACAACTAAAACAGACAGAAGAGGAGGCGGATTAGGTTTTGAGTAAAAAGGAAAAGAAAGAGAAGGAGCTTATTGACCCCGCACAGAATGAAGAGGTTAAGGAAACAAAAGCAGCAGAGGAAACTGCAGAAGCTGAGGTTGTTCCCGAAACTGATCTCAAGGATGCAGAAATTGCAGATCTTAAGGATAAGCTGCTTCGCAATATGGCAGAGTTCGATAACTACAGAAAGAGAACTGCCAAGGAAAGACTGGATATCGCGGCAGATATCACAGCAAAAAATCTGACGGAATTTTTGCCCGTCATTGATAATCTCGAAAGAGCCCTTGGTACCGAGTGTACAGATCCCAATTATAAAAAGGGTATCGAGCTTATCCACGAGAGCTTTGTAACTGCTCTTACAAATATGGGCGTTGAAGCCATCGTATCAGACGGCGAGCCTTTTGACCCTGCATATCATCAGGCTGTACAGCAGGTAGAGGATGACAGCAAGGAATCAGGTACAGTAGCTACTACCTTTATGAAGGGCTACAAGATAGGAGAAAAGGTTCTCCGCTTTGCAATGGTAACCGTTGTAAAATAAGCGTCACTGAAAACAAATAAAGAAATAATGTAAAGAACAAAAGGAGAAAATCACAATGGCAAAAATAATCGGTATTGACTTAGGTACAACCAACTCTTGCGTATCCGTTATCGAAGGCGGCGAAGCAACAGTAATCACAAACAGCGAAGGCTCAAGAACAACACCTTCTGTTGTAGCCTTCACAAAGGATGGCGAAAGACTTGTAGGTCAGCTTGCAAAGAACCAGGCTGTAACAAATCCTGACAAGACAGTTATCTCTATCAAGCGTCACATGGGTTCTGACCACAAGGTAGACATCGACGGCAAAAAGTACACACCTCAGGAAATTTCTGCTATGATCCTTCAGAAGCTGAAGGCAGAAGCTGAAGGCTATCTCGGCGAAAAGGTAACAGATGCGGTTATCACAGTTCCTGCATACTTCACAGACTCACAGCGTCAGGCTACAAAGGACGCAGGTCAGATTGCAGGTCTTAACGTACAGAGAATTATCAACGAGCCTACAGCTGCCGCATTAGCTTACGGTATCGACAAGGAAAATGAACAGAGAATCGTTGTATACGACCTTGGCGGTGGTACATTCGACGTATCCGTTATCGAAATCGGCGACGGCGTTCAGGAAGTTCTTGCAACAGCAGGTAACAACGCACTGGGCGGTGACGACTTTGATCAGAGAATAATCAATCACCTCGTTGCAGAATTCAAGAAGAGCGACGGCGTTGATCTTACAAACGATAAGTTTGCTATGCAGAGATTAAAGGACGAAGCAGAAAAGGCAAAGATTGCTCTTTCAAACGCTCCCTCTGTAGCAGTAAACATCCCCTATATCACAGCAGATGCAACAGGCCCCAAGCACATGAATGTACAGCTTACAAGAGCTAAGTTCAATGAGCTTACAGCTGACCTTGTAGAAGCTACAATGAAGCCCTTCAAGCAGGCTATTGCCGATTCAGGTCTTTCTATGAGCGAAATCGACAAGGTACTCTTAGTAGGTGGTTCTACAAGAATCCCTGCAGTTCAGGAAGCTGTTAAGAACTACACAGGTAAAGAACCCTTCAAGGGCATCAACCCCGACGAATGTGTAGCTATGGGTGCTGCTATCCAGGGCGGCGTACTGAACAAGGAAGTTACAGGCCTTCTCCTTCTTGACGTAACTCCCCTTTCACTCGGTATTGAAACTGCAGGCGGCGTTTGCACAAGAATGATTGAAAGAAACAAGACAATTCCCACAAAGCACAGCCAGATATTCTCAACCTACTCTGATAATCAGCCCTCAGTTGATATCAATATTCTTCAGGGTGAAAGAGAATTTGCTAAGGATAACAAATCCATCGGTATGTTCAGACTTGACGGTATCGCTCCCGCTCCCCGTGGTATCCCCCAGATCGAAGTTACCTTCGATATCGACGCTAACGGTATCGTAAACGTATCCGCAAAGGATTTAGGTACAGGTAAGGAACAGAAGATATCCATCACAGCTTCTACAAATATGAGCAAGGATGATATCGACAAGGCGGTTAAGGAAGCTGAAGCCTTTGCGGAAGAAGACAAGAAGCGTAAGGAAGAGGTAGAACTCAGAAACAACGCTGACCAGATGGTATATCAGACCGAAAAGTCTATGAACGAATTCGGTGATAAGGTTACTGAAGACGAAAAGGCAAGCGTAACTCCCAAGATTGAGGCACTTAAGGAAGCCCTTAAAGGTACAGATACTGACGCTATCAAGAATGCACAGGAAGAACTTCAGAAGGCTTTCTATGCAGTAGCTGAAAGAGTGTATAAGGAACAGGGTGCAGCTGCTCAGCAGGCAAACACCGATGTTCAGGGTGAAGGCACAAATGCCGCAGGCGGCACAGACGATAACGTAGTTGACGCTGATTACACAGAAGCTAACTAATTTAACAAAAATTTAGGGCGAAGCAATTCGCCCTAAAGGTACATTAAAGGCGAAGATTTCGCTGAATGGAGAAAGAGATGGCAGAAAAAAGAGATTATTACGAAGTCCTCGGACTGCAGAAGAGTGCATCTGAGGATGAAATAAAAAAGGCATACCGTAAGCTTGCCAAGCAGTACCATCCCGACTTGAATCCCGACAATCCCGAAGCGGAGGCTAAGTTCAAGGAAGTAAACGAGGCAAACGAGGTTCTGTCTGATCCTCAGAAGCGTGCCAAGTATGACCAGTTTGGTCATGCAGGTGTTGACCCCTCCTACGGCGGTGGCTACAGCGGTGCAGGTTACGGCGGTTTTGGCGGTGGCTTCGGAGGCTTTGGCGGCGATGGTATAGACTTGGGTGATATCTTTGATTCTATTTTCGGTGGCGGCGGCGGACAGCGATCCAACCCCAATGCACCGAGAAGAGGCTCTGATATTGCGATAAGCCTTGATATCAGCTTTATGGAAGCTTGTCAGGGTATATCCCACGAAATTGAGATAAACCGTAGCGAGACCTGTGATTCCTGTCACGGCAGCGGTGCTAAGGCTGGCACTACTCCCAAGACCTGTCCCGAATGTAAGGGAAGCGGTCAGGTGAGATATCAGCAGAGAAGTATTTTAGGTATGATGACCTCAACCCGTCCTTGTAACAAGTGTGGCGGTAAGGGTAAGATCATTGAAACTCCCTGTCCTGATTGTAGCGGCGGCAGAGTACAGAAGCGTAAGAAGGTAGTTATCAACGTACCTGCAGGTATTGACGACGGACAGACACTCTGTGTAAGAGGTGAGGGTAACAGCGGTACAAACGGCGGCTCTAAGGGTGACCTTAATGTACGTATTACAGTCCGCAAGGATCCTATATTCGAGCGTAAGGGCTTTGATGTATGGTGTGAGATACCCATTACCTATAGCCAGGCAGTGCTTGGCGATACGCTCACAGTACCTACAATTGACGGCAATGTAACATATAACATTCCTGAAGGAACTCAGCCGGGAACTATATTCCGTCTTAAAGGCAAGGGTATAAAAAGACTTCAGCGTGAGGGCAGAGGCGACCAGATGGTAAAGGTAGTCATCGAAGTACCAAGAAAGCTCACAAAGAAGCAGAAGGAAGCTCTTGAAGCCTTTGAAAGCGAGCTTACCCCTGCAAATTACGAAAAACGTAGCAGCTTTTTCGATAAGATAAAGCAGTTTGGTGAGGATATCAAAAAGAATTTTACAAGTTAAGCAAAAAACCCGTGAAGCAATTCACGGGTCAGCGTGTAGACAAAATCATTGTCTACACGCTGGCAGACGAAGAAAAACACACGCAGACGAGGAAACTGACGCTGTCGGCGTACGATGGTACGGTAGGCGTCAGATGACAAAGTAAGCAAAAATGCTTTAGGGGAGCCGAAAACGGCTCCCCTAAACTTTTGTATTGCTATTTTTGTATATCTTTAATTTTACTGCAAAATTTTGTGCATTTTTGCGGTGCGTGAGTTTGTCTTCAGTTTGACCCGTGAAGCAATTCACGGGTTTTATTTTTCAGCTATTTTATTATTTTGTTTTCATAAGTACTACTGCGTGAGCGGCAATACCATTTCCTGCAATGCCAAGGCCTTCTTCTGTGGTAGCTTTTACTCCTATATCGGAAGGAGCAACGCAAAGAGTACCGGCAATACATTCTCTCATCTGATCTATATAGTTTTTGAGCTTAGGCTTTTCTGCGATAATGGTTATATCGGCATTTGAAAGGGACGCTCCTTTTTCTTTTACAAGCTCATTTACTCTTTTTAATAGAACAAGACTTGATATACCCTCAAATTCTTTATTGTTATCGGGGAAAAGTCTGCCGATATCCGGCAACGCCATAGCACCAAGCATAGCGTCCATAAGGGCGTGTATTGCTACATCCGCATCGGAATGACCAAGCAGGCCCATATCCTCATCGTTTTTTATCTCAACTCCGCACAGTATCAGCTTTCTGCCCTTTGCAAAGCGGTGAACATCGTATCCGTGTCCTATTCTCATAAAAGCCCGTTCCTTTCGCTGTGATTTTAAAATCTTCTGCCGCCGCCACCGTGACTTCTGCCCGAAGAACTGCGATGGGTTCTTGAACCGCCGCTACTGCTGCTACTGCTGGATTGTATACGTACCCTGCTTACATGGCGGTAAAGGAAGATATCGTTTGACTGATTTATATTAAGACTGCCCGCCTTTACATAATCTGACGCCGCAGGCTTGCTGCGGACGCTCTTAAGCTTACCCTTCATATTGCCTGTGCCGATAAAGCCTACCGCAAGTGCGCCTCCGATAGCACCGATGATGTTGAAAAACGATATATCGAATAAATCAGAGCCTGTATCATAGGGAGCACCATTTTCGTATCTGGTATAATAATCGTCAACTATTTCTGCATATTCGATAAATGCGTCATAGTAATATCCGTTCTTGATATATCCCTCAACCTCGTCGAAAAGTCTTTCTCTGCCATAATCAGTAATCGCACTTATACCTGTGCCGTGAGTGGTGATGTACATTTCTCTTCCGCCCATATCCAATAGGAATAAAAGGCCGTCATCGTTACTACCGTAGCCGTATCCGTTATAATCGTAAAAATCGTCCGCATAAGCTCGGTGGGATTTTCCGCCGGTGGAGTTTACAGTTACCACCGCAACCTCGCATTTATGCTTATTACCTACTGCTTCAAGCTTTTCTATAAGCTGTGCTTCTTCGCTGTCGGTCATGAGATTTGCATTATCAACAACAAGAGGGAGTGTGCGCTCTACCGGTTTAAAGGTATCCGCAAAGGCAGTTACTGAGCAGATAGCAGAAAGTGTAACTGCAACAATAAGAGAAATTATCTTTTTCATCGTTATCCCTCCTTAACTTAAGAACAGCTTTAATAAAAAGCCAAGTAAAAATCCGCCTACGGAACCAATTGCCGCTAAGATAGCAAACCATTTACGGTATGCACCTTTATCCATAGGAAGATCGCCGACAAATTTACCTGTCTGACCATTCATAGCAAAGGTGTATACCTGATCGTTCCATTTGGCGCTGAGTATCCATACGGGAAGGAGTGCATATCTTATCTTACCATTTTTGAACTGCACACTTGAGCTTTCGGGGATAACGGTAGCATATCCCTGTACTGTGCTTGTAATAACCTGTTCGGTACTTTTCTTTATACGCTGGTTTGCTCTTTCGATACTCTGCTCTGAGGTAACATCATACTTATCTGCAAGATAGCCCGACAAATAGGCTGTCTGAAAATCTACCGCCTGACTCATATCGTAAGGCTCAATGGATTCCATAAGATCGTCAGCCATTCTTGTAGAGCCATCAACGGGAACGGCTTCAAAGCCTAATGTACCTGCTCTGAATACTGAATAATAGCTTGTTTCGGTGCATCTGTAGTCGCCGCTTCTCCAGCTTCTTACTCTTGTAGCCTTGTATCTTATCTTTGCGTCAGTATCTGTATCAAATAACCAGAAAGGAACATAAATGCCCTGAATACTGTCTATATAGCTGTCTGTCTTAAAGGATGCAGGCAACAGTTTCTTACCCTCAAGATGCTTTTTAAGAGCCGCCTTTGCCGCATCTTTATCAAGCTTGAAGGGAACAACTATATCGGGCTTTATGTCGCCTGAGAACTGACCCATAATAACGACGGGACTGCCGCAATAGGGACAATGGGTAGCACCTGTGCTTTCATCGCAGATGATCTGACCGCCGCAGGAGTTACATAAATAAACGCTCTTGCCGTCAAGCTCTTCCTTCATCCATTCGTTGCCGGGCTGAGATGCCCAGTCCATTTTGTCGGGCACTTCCTGCTTCAGAACCTCATCAAAGCTTTTCAGCGTTTCTGTATCAAATAAATTATCGCAATACTGACACTTCATTTTCTGTGACAATGAGTCAAACTGAACGGGAGCACCGCAACATGGACACTTATAATCAACTAACGAAGTCATGTTTGTTTCCTTTCTGTATTCTTAGTTTTATCGTGCTAAAGTAAGCATTTTTATTTTATCACATAAACGGTTTATTGTCAATTAACGGATGATTAATTGAAATTTGAACGCATGGCGTTCAAATTTCAATTTATCCGTTAAAATAATAGATGTCATATTCAAAAAGCCGTGTCTGATATTATCAGATACGGCTTTCATTCTTTATTCACTTAAAAAAGCTCCTGCTACAATAAAATCTTCGGGAGATGTGAGCTTTATATTACGGTAATCGCCTTCAACTGTAACGACCTTACAGCCGACAAGCTCAGCCGCACTTGCATCATCGGTGATTTCGGCGTTATGCTCTGCGACATATTCTATAGCCTTTTTGTAAACCTCTTTTGTAAATGCCTGAGGCGTCTGTGCCAACATAAGATTTTTTCTTTCGGGAGTAGCGGTAATGACACCGTTTTCGATCTTTTTCACAGTATCCTTTACCAATACTGCTGCTATAGCACCGCCGTTTTCTATGGCACTTTCAGTCACTTTATCGCAAAGCTCACAGGTTACAAGCGGTCTTGCCCCATCGTGTACAGATATGATATCCGAGTTTTCATTCATAGCATTAAAAGCGTTGACGGCAGATTCATTTCTTACCTTACCCCCGATAATTACCTTTATGGGCTTTTCGCTTTTGATATTCTTTATAAGCTCTTTTATAGCATCAGTGTTGCTTTCGGATGCTACTATTATAAGCTCATCCGCACAGCTTTTCTGAAACTGCTCCAAGCTATATAAAAGCACAGGCTTTCCGTTTAGGTCAGCGGTTATTTTATCTCTACCCATACGGGAGGAGCTTCCTGCCGCCAGAATAACGGCTGATATGAATTTCCCTTTCTGCATAACAAGCTCCTTTTGTCAGACTATGTGACGGTAGTTGCCTAAGAATTTATAATACTTCATCTCGTCCTTTAAATTGACAAGCAGACGGTTTATATCGGGATTATTTATATTACCCTCAAAATCAAGATAAAAGATGACATCAAAGGTATCATCCTTGATATCTAAAAATCCCTCAGGTACGGGAGCACTTTCAATCTTGCTGAGGTTAAGACCGTAAAAAGCGAATTTTGTCAGCATACGATAAAGCGAGCCTGATGTGTTGGGGATAGAAACGCAGACAGAAATAGTATCCGCATTTTCCTCTATTCTGAGCTTTTTTGATATGCAGATAAATCTTGTTGTGTTGTCAGGGTTATCTGCGATATTATCATCCAATATCTCAAGATTATACAGCTTTGCACATTCGGGTGAGCATATTGCGGCTATGGTCGTATCATCACTTTCGCTTACCATCTTTGCGGCAAGAGCTGTGTTCCGGTAGGAGTAGGTATTTACGCCTTTTTGCTGAAGAAATTTTGAACATTGCATAAGAGCCTGCTCGTGAGAGTATATGCTCTTTATCTCAGAATTCTTTTTAGCCGCAAGGCAGTGCTTTATTCTGACATCGGTACGCTTGCAGATATAGAAATCATACTTTGATAAAAGTCTGTAGGTCTGAGATACTTCTCCTGCGGAGCTGTTATCTATAGGCAGAACGCCGTAATCTGCTTCTCCCTTATCAACTGCAGTAAATACATCAGAAAAATCGGGATAGAATTTTATCTCCTTTTCACAAAAAAGCTTGTGGCACGCCTGCTCCGTGTTGCTTCCTGCTGTGCCCGGGCAGGCAATGACGATATCCTTTTCCTTTAAAGGTTCATAGTTTATCTTTTCTTCCTCTGTGAGCAGTTTTGACTGAAGACATTTTGAGATATCCATAATATTCTGGAAAAGAAATTCAGAACCGCAGGCAAGCTCAGCGGGAGATGCCGCTGACATTCTTGCTAAAATTTCCTCTTCTCTCTTGCTTTGGAATACAGGGAGATTGTTCTCCTTTTTATATCTCGCCACATCAACGCACAGCTGCATTCTGCTGAGGAAAAGCTTTAATATCTCGTCATCGGTCTTGTCTATCTGTTCTCTGATTTTTGATAAATCCATATTTACTCCTGAAAAAATCAGGCGTACCGACGCCATAGCGACGGGACGCCTGTCCATTAACTTATTCTGCTGATGCTGATGATTCCGCCTCTGATGTCGCAGAGCTGTTTGCAGATGCACCTGTTCGTACAGCGTAATATACTGTAACCTTTTCAGACTTTTCTACATTTATCTTGTCGCCGACCTTCTTGTTGCATTTAAGCACCATATTGGGTTCTATTTCATTTGCAACCTGAGGCTTCTTTTCGAACTTGATATTGCTCTGTGAAAGAAGTGCTGTATATTCATCAACTGTCATACCCTCGTAATCGGGGAGCGGAACTTCGCTGGGGCCCTTACTTACGACAAGCTCTATTTCCTGGCCGCTCTTTACTTCTGTATCAGCCTTTACGTTTTGCTTGATTACAAGACCTGCCGCAACCTTATCATCAAACTTATATGTTGCAGTTATCTTAAGGAATGCGTAATTCTGATTTTCCTGAACAGAAGTGAATATTCTGCCGACAAAGTTAGGCACGATATAAACTGTATCGTTGGGAGCAACACTTGTAACTCCTGAAGAGGTCTCTTCCGTAAGGGGAGGGAGTGTCAGTATTTCCTTTGAGCTTGTAGGCTCGGAGGTTTCAGGAACTGAATAGTAATTAGGGTCGGATGAACTTGTTCCGAAATCTGAAGAAGCAAATATTCCTATCGCAATTGAAAATGCAGTTACGATAGCAACACAGATTATAATTGTAATTATAATTGCTGTGGGGTTGCTTTCCTGCTTTTTTTTCTTTTTGTTGTCTGAGGGTAAATGTTCATAGCTTGTTTCGATATGCTTTACGGGTTTTGAAACTACTGCCGCCTTTACAGGCTCTGTTTCCGCTGTGTTGAACTTAGGCTGTTCAAAAAGCTTTACCACAAGCTCGGTTATTGACTGTATACGGGCTGAGGTGTTAAGCTTCAGACCGTTCATAATAACCTTTGAAACATGGCTCGGAACATTTCTGTTTATTGCCATAGGTTCTGCACAGGTATCGGTACCCATTCTTGAAATTGATTCAACGGGGGCACAGCCTGTCAGCACTCGGTAAAGTGTGGCGGCAATGCCGTATACGTCTGTCCAGGCACCCTGCCACTCAGCAGATGAATACTGCTCGGGTGCGGCAAAGCCGGGATACATCTCGCAGGCGATTTCTGTGTTTGTTGTACGGCCTGCACTTATCTGAAAGTCAATGAGCTTTAATTCGTTCTTTTCAGTTACAAGGATAGTCTGAGGGCTGATACCTCTGTGGATTATTCCTGCACTGTGAACTAAACTGAGTGTTGTCAGTATAGGAGGGAACAGCTCCTTCACTCTGTCCCAGGTAAGCTCGCCTGAGCAGTTTGAAAGATAGCTCTTTAAAGAAATACCGTTTACATATTCAAATATAACATAAGCGGTGTTGTTTTCAGGAAAGATATCCAGTACCGTCTGGATATGAGTCATGGTGCGTGCCTTCATAAGTGCCTTGTTCAGCTCTATAAATTCTGACATATAGGTCTTGTAAAGGGGCATCTGATTTTGCTCTACTATTATATTGGGGTCGCCTTTTTTTCTGCTGCAGAGAGTATCGGGCATATATTCTTTTATAGTTACCTTGGTATCGGTAGCCTTGTCATAACCGATATAGGTAGCACCCTCTCCGTTGTAGCTCAGAAGCTTTCCTGCAATGTATCTGTCGTTAAGTACTGTGCCGGGAGCAAGATAAGAGGGGAGGAAGGGAGTTTCTTCACTGTATCCGCATTGCTCACAAACACCGTTGCCGGTTTTTTCGCACATACATCCAAGACAAAGCTTATTAATCTGTGCCATGTTGACAATCCTTTCTTTATATATCTGTATCTTATGCTTCACCTTTCGGCAAAGCCGATATCTACACACTTTTTGATTATATTTTAACTACTATATAATAACCTAAAAAAATTCCCTTGTCAACGGTTTTAACTAAATTGTAATAATATTGTAACTTTTAAGAAAAAAACGATGTGATTTTAAATAATAAACAGCCTTATAACTCCCGCTCGCTTTGTATAAGTTGACAAATGGGAAAAATAATACTATACTATATATGAAGATAATTTGAAAGGTGACACACATTATGTTGTTTCAGAAAAAGAAAAATAAGCAGAAGGATACTATGCCCTTAAAGGCTAAAATTGCCCTTGATAAAAGACCGCTTAAATATGTAACTATGCGAGACAGCGAAACCTATAAGGAGATAAGACTGGGCGAAAACGGAGCTATCAATGTTATGGACGGAGATTTTGTACTGGTGTGTATGGGTAAGGATGTTATGCGGTGCGACCTTGATGAAGTAAGAGTGGCAGAGCTTATGAATCTGTCAGGTATTACGGTAAAGGGAATGGATAAGGGGACAGGAAAGGAAATGTCCGTTATAGCTTATTTTGCGGATAAGTTCTGAAGAATAAACTCAAATTTTTATATTTCAAAGTAATTTTGTGCTACACATTTACAATAAAACGAAGTAAATTTAGTAAAAACGAGGAAAATCTATATTTTTCCTCGTTTTTCTCTTGACTAAAGTAAAATAATGTTATATGATTAGACTGTATAATTGTGTGAAGCGTAACTCGCAACTACATAAAAATAATAACAGAGGACTAAAAATGGCACTAAAACTTTCAGCTTCAATGTTAGCAAGCGATCTTTCAAATATCGGAAAAGAGATAAAAAGATGTGAGGATGCAGGTATAGAGTGGCTTCATATTGATGTTATGGACGGTGTATTTGTAGACAATATCACCTACGGAAACAATGTCGTTGCCGCTATAAGAGATAAAAGCGATATTTTTTTTGATACGCACCTGATGGTAACAGATCCCACAAGGCTGATCCCTCTTTTTGCAAAGGCAGGCAGCGATATGCTGACTATCCATATAGAGAGCAACGGTGATACCGCGGAGAATCTTAAGGCAATAAGAGCTAATAATATGAAAGCGGGACTTTCTGTAAAGCCCGGTACTCCCATCGAGGAAGTATATCCCTACCTTCCTTTATGTGATATGATACTGGTTATGACGGTAGAACCCGGATATGGCGGTCAGGGATTTATTCCTTACTGTGCAGATAAGGTGAAGACGCTTAGGAAATATTGCAACGAAAAGGGAATTGAAATTGATATACAGGTAGACGGCGGAATAAATGCCGACACCGCAGATATAGTAAAAGAAGCAGGGGCTAATGTCCTTGTGGCAGGCACATATCTTTTCAAGGCAGAGGATATGAGGAAAGCGGCAGAGCTTATCAGATAATCTGAATTTCAGAAAAGAAGAGACAGTTTTTCTATGGCATTATCACAGATAAAGTTATAATGCTCGGCAGTTTCACTTCTGATGATATCACTGCAGCTACCGACTTCAGCAAACTCGTTTACAATAACCCTTATAAAAGGGGAGAGCGAGCAGGCGGAGATGATAAGACGGTATTTTCCTTGCAGGCAGTAAAGAGAAGAACAAAGATTATTGTATTTTTTGTAAAGCTGATGGCAAAGGGATATAATATCGTTAAGACATTCGCTTTGTGCTAAAATACATTCACTTTTGGACGGAGCTTTCTGTTTTCTGATCTTTGCACCGCCAAGACAGGAAAGGTAGAGCATACATCCTCCGTCGCTTTTGGGAAAAGCCTCGACAAGCAGTCTTTCTCCCGACAGATCAAGATTTTCGCTTTCTTTTATAGCGGCAATAAGCCGAGACAAGGTAAGCTTTGTATTGTCGGAACGGCCGGCGATATCTTCATAACAGATATTGTAGCTGTACATATCCGAGAGTCCGAGAGTTATCTTGACTGTATTTCCTGCAAGCATATCTATCTGCATATCTGTCACCTCGAAAAATACTTTTTTCCATAACGGAAAATCAACATAAGGCGATAATTCGCCATAATCTGAAAGGATCATACACCCATATATGAGTAGTAAATCAAGAGAAGAGCTTCTGCGGAAAATTGACGAAGCACCGCTTCTGATGACCAAAGAAGCCGCAAAGAAAAAATTGCGAAAACCCCGCAGCGTTTACGCAGACCAGATACTTTTAATGCTGGCTGTTATGGTGTTGTCGGTTTATATATACGGACTGCGTGCCCTTGCGGTATGTGTATTCTCGGTATTATGCTGTGCAATTACCGATATGATAGGCTGTTTTCTTTCAAAGAAAGAATACAGCTTCAAGGATCTTTCCAACGTTGCCTATGGTATGGCGGTAGCACTGATGCTTCCTGCCTCGGTAGAATATTATATAGTAATGATCGGTGCGGTGCTTGCAATAACTGTAAAGCACATTTTCGGCGGAAAGGATAACTACATCTTTAACCCTGCCGCAGTAGCAATTGCCTTTCTCATCATCTGCTATCCTCAGCAGGTGCTGATGTACCCTGCTCACAATGCAGAGCTTGCAATATTCGGTGCAAACGAAATGCCTCTTTTAAGCAGTATTGAAAGTAGCTTTATCAAAAACGGAGCATTACCGAATTTAACCGCTCTTGATATATTGATGGGCAATTTCGTAGGCCCTATGGGTACTACTCATATACTGGTTCTTATAGTCTGCGGAGTTTGTCTTCTTTTCCGCAAAAGTATTTCCTTCAGTGCAACTATTGGCGGAGTAGGAAGTATGGCTTTACTCAGCTACCTTCTCACAGGCTCTGTGGATGCTACTGTATTCCGTTTCATAAGCGGGTTTGTACTGTTCGGGTTTATCTTTCTTGCCGGTGACCCTCAGACTCTGCCCTATACAGGTGGCGGAAGACTGCTTTACGGTATCTCCTTAGGCGTTATTGCTACCATTTTCAGAAACAGTGCAAATATCGAAGGCGTATTCGTGTTCGCCTTGCTTATAACAAACGTGCTTTCTCTTTATCTTGATAAGCTGTTCTTTAATATAAAGAATAAATTAAAGCAGATATTCCGTTATCTGAAAAATAATTTAGGCTCCTTTGAACGTATGTCAAAGGATGCAAAGCTTGGTAAGACTCCCGCTCTTTCAGATACTCAGGAGATCATAATCCAGCCTGTAAACTATAATATGCCCCCCATTGACAATAAAGTTACAAAAATAAAACGCAAAAAGAAGTTAGGTTTTGACGAAATAAAGGAAAGCATAGCGGATCTTTTCAAGAAGAATAATAAACCTGTAAAGAAAACGGAGGTCAGTCATGGCGACAGCGAAACAGATAAAGCCGAAGAAAATAAAACAGAAGACTGATTTCAAGTTTACAAGAGATCTTCTTGACGGTCTTGCAAAGCAGAATGTCGTACTGATGACAGGTATTGTAAATGCTCCTGTTATTATTGCGGCAACCTCATTTAAAAAAGGCGTTGTTATAGCAATCGCCTTTGCGATAATATCCTTTCTTACAATTCTCACCTGCTCCTTTATCCCCAAAAAGATAGTTTACACGCTCCGTGTAATTATATATGCTTTGGTAGGCTCGGTTTATTATATCCCGACGGTATTACTGCTTGAAAGAATATTCCCGCTTACTGTACAGCTTATCGGTATCTATATGCCGCTTATTATAGCAAACGCACTTATATTCTCAAAGACCGAAAGCCGATTTTATATTGAATCAAAGCAGAAGATGATAATAGATGTGATAATGTTCATTACAGGCTTTGGCGTTATATGTGTGCTTACAGGCGGTTTCAGAGAGATTATCTGCTTCGGAACCTTTGCCGGAGTAAAAATACTCGATATCAGCATATCAGCCTTTGAGGCACCCTTCGGCGGATTTATACTTGTCGGTATAATGGCGGGTATGTTCAGAGCCTTATACAACTATCTCAGAAACAGAAGAATAAAGCAGAATGAGGAGCTTGCAAGGGCAGAGGCTCTCCGTAAGGCACAAAACGAAAAGCTGATAGAAGAAGAAACTGTATCAGAGCCTAAGCAACTGCAATAAAGAAGAAAAAAAGGAAAACCAATGGATAAGCTTTTATTATTTATAAACACCGCAATGTTTGCCATGTTCGTTGAAAATGCAATTTTCAGCAGAGCACTCGGCACAAGCGTAGCATTTTATGCTTCAAGAAAAAAAGAAAGCATAATCGGGCTTGGTGTCGGCATAACATTTGTAACAGTACTGTCAAGCTTCGTTACCTTCTGGTTTGACGCATGGCTTTACGATTACGAATATTACTATGTAATAATGCCGCTCATCTATACTCTTATAGTCAGCACATTATATACGGCAAGCCTTCTTGTCATCTGGAGATTTTTACCGAAGCTCTTCAGAAGTATAAAGAAATATGTACATCTGTCGGTATTCAATGCAACGGTACTTGGTGCGTTATTCTTAAACACCGTTTATCGCACCGATCTGTTACAGTATATCGCCTTTGGTATGGGAATTTCCGCAGGCTTCTTTATTGCGGTATTCTTCCTGCATATAGCAAACGAAAGACTCAACTCTCCCCTTATTCCCGAAGCCTTCAGAGGTATGCCAATAATGATGGTCTTTATCGGAATAATGTCACTCGCATTCTACGCCCTGACAGGCTACAATACAGGAGCAATAGCTTAAACAAAAATCATACTAAAAAATAAAAAAGGGATAATGAAGATATGAAAAACAAAGGGATAAAGGTTAAACGCCGTAAAAAAAATTTCTACAGAAAAAGAAAAAGCACAGGACGTAAGGTACTTGAGGTAATTTTAATTATTCTTCTTATCGGAGCTTTAGTGTTTGTCGGCTACTCGGTCGCACCTCCGCTGATTAAATTCTTCTCAGGGGGAGGCAACAACTCATCAACCAGCGAGCCTGTCTGGACTCCGCCTGAAACCACTACAACGCAGACGGAAAGCAGTGTAGTTACAACTCCGCCCGTAACGACTGAAAAGCCTGAGGATAAGCCTCAGCTTCTCGGCGGTACAAATGCGGTGACTGCACCTGATTCGGCACTTCAAAGCTCTGCCGCTTTGAAAAAATATCTCGAAACTGCAAAGCAGAGCGGATATAAAGCAGTTGTCTTTTATCTTAAGGATGACACAGGACATCTTCTGTATAAATCCTCTGTTGATACGATAAAGGATAACACGACTATCGTTACAGGTAAGCTTACTGCCGCACAGATAGTAAAGGCTTGTAAAGAAGCGGAGATAACTCCCGTTGCGTCTATCACAACGCTTAACGACCATCTGATACCCAAATTCGTTGATGGAACAGGCTACAGGACATCAGACGACTGGGAATGGCTTGATGCGGCTTATGACAAGGGCGGTCAGCCCTGGGCTACACCTTATTCATCCTCTACCGTGACATATCTTGCAAAGATAACCAAGGAACTGTCACAGGCAGGTTTTGAAAGTATAATTCTGAAGGATGTTACCTTCCCGAATTTCGGCAATTACGATTACACCTTGCTCCCCGCTTATTTAAAGGAAAGTGCAAGAACCGAAAAGCTTGTTGCACTTATCAATAAGTGTGCGACTACAGCAGCTGATTCCCACTCCTTTGTAAATATAGATGCGGCAAGTCTGCTGACGCTGGATAAAGCGTATTATAAAGGTACTGCAGAGGTATGGAAGAACAAGGATAGTATCACAGGCTCAGGTATAGTAGTTACTCTTGATGTCAATACTCTTGGTACGTCATTACAGATATCCGATACCGAAACCCTTAAGGTTGATAAAGATATCGCAAAGGCGGTAACCGGGGTATTCACCAAGGTAAAGAAGACCGCAGGTGATACAGAAATAGCGGTAGGTATAAGCAATTCATCAAAGCTTACATCTGCACAGATAAAGAGTGCGGTAGACGCATTCAAAAAGCTTGGTTACGAAAACATCATACTGATGTAAACAAAAAAAGTCTTGCATTTATATCTGAATTAGGGTATAATAAGAAATATATTAAATCCGGACATAAGAAAGGAAACATAAAAATGACAGAAATTTTAAATCTTCTTGCTGAAACAGCAACACAGAATCCCGATGCGGCAAATCCTGCGGCAATGCTCACAATGCTTATTCCTTTAGCGGCAATGATCGTTATTTTCTACTTCCTTATAATAAGACCCGAGAAGAAGCGTTCAAAGAAAATGAAGGAAATGCTCAATAGCCTTGAAGTAGCTGATGAAGTTGTTACAACAGGCGGTATCATCGGCAGAGTCCTCAGCGTTAAGGAAGATACAGTCCTCATCGAAACAGGCAGCGACAGAACAAAGATCCGTGTTTTAAAGGGTGCTATCGCTGAAAACAGAACTGTTCACGATACTGCAGAAGGCTAAACAAAAGCTACTATAAATAAAATAATTTATGCGGGCGAACATAGTTCGCCCCTACTTTTTACACATTGTTATGCGTATTTTGTAGGGGGAACAGCGTTCGCCCGCTGTTATTAATTATTACCGTTACACCGTAAGTGCCGATTTTTTTATACAAGATATATTTGCAAGTCGTTTTGAGTTAAAGAACACTCTTTACCCAACCCGTAACACCGTTTTTCAGCCTTTCATCGGCAGGAGTGCCGTCACCGTTATATACCCACTTGGGAAAGAAGCATATAGTATCGGGCAGAGCATTAAGCTCCTTTTCGTAGGGTGCGATACAATCATCAAAAACAGCCATTTCGTCATATCTGCCGTGAGCGATAATGAGCTTTGTGCCACCCTTTATTATTTCCTTTATCTTATCAATAGCGGGAAGATAGCCTGAGGATATCGGGATAGCACCATCGAAAAATCCGATGTAGTCTTCAAGTAACTGCCAGGTGAAATATCCGCCTGAGGATGCACCCATAACGAATTTCTTGCCTGCATTGTCCTTGTTATCTTCACAGACTTTATCGAAAATCGCCTTTATCGGCTTGCTGTGGACTTTGTTCCATGCACCCTTTATCCAGCCTTCTTCAGTTCTTTCTTCGTTGGCAAGGGGGACTATGATATATGCACCGCCCATTTCCTGCTGGTATTTGGGCGAAGCATACTGCTCAGCACCGCAGCACATAATACAGCCCTCCTCCATAAGAGAGTTGCTTGCTCCGTGCAGCCACATTAAAACGGGATATTTCTTGTTCTTATCTGCTCCATGCTTTACAGGGTCATAGACGTAATATCTGATATCGCCTGTTTCGTCACAGGGGTAGATGTATTTATCAAAAAGGTCAAAATATATCTTGCTTTTATATGTAGTCTGATAGCTGATAAATTCGCCGTCAGAAAGATACTTTGCCCAGTCAGGAACTGCGTTTTTATCCTGCTGAGTCTTTTTAAAATCAGGTAATGCCATAAATATTCTCCTTTATTTATTTTTCGGGAGGCGTAGCCTTCTGTGTTTTTTACTGTGCTTCTACCTTTGTGTTCTTACCTACGATAAAGGCTATGATACCGCCTATAATGAGAGTTACAAAACCTGTAAGGGTTTCGATATTAAGCCCGAAGCCTGCAGGGAATATAACGTATATAGAGCCGGCAACAAGTCCCAAAATAGCACTGTATACTATAAGGCTCCACTTTTTCATAAGGAAGGTGATAAGTCTTGCACCGATTACAAGACCTGCAACAGCACCTATCGCACAAGGAATTATAATTGCAAAATCAAAACCCTTTACTGCGGCTATTACAGTCGAGTACACACCAAGCGTCATCATTACAAAGGAACCTGATACGCCCGGGATTATCATTGCTATCGCCGCTATAAAGAGAGATACCATCATCATAAGGAAGAAGGGTACATCCATTGCATAGCTGACGCTGAGTGACATTTTCGCCGTATCGGCTTCTATTACATCGTGATAGATAAAGGTAGCACTTTTGCCGCTTTCGATCACGGCATTTTCCTTATTTGTGAACATATTGGGAGTGTTTGCAGGAAGCTTTACACCGAAAATTCCCTTTATCTTATCAATAGTAGAGTAATCATATACCGCTACTGCATCGCCTTCCATAGTTTCATCGAGCTGAACAGCCTCGTCTTCAAATTCTATCGACCAGCCGTTTATCGTTCTGTCACTGTCATTGTAAACTGTTATTGTAGTAGAAATGCCGTTGCTTTTCATATCAAAGCGATAGGGTTCTGTACCGCTGTTGTTTTCAAGGATAGCAAGCCCCACAACTGCCGCAAGACCTATAACAAAGGGGAGTATGCAGATGGGTCTGAACTTTTCCTTTACCGTCGCATTACGGATTATGAGAGGAACACTGCCTATAATAAGTCCCATAAAGAACATATTTGTCTGAACAGGGAAATTGGTGAACAGAAAGGTTATCACAAAGGCAAAGCCCACTATGCCGATAACCGCACCTATACCGAAGAATATAAGAAAAATCAGATTCTTTTTTATTTCCTTTAGATTGAGGGTAAGTGCTCCGCACACCTTGTCATAACAGCCGAATACCACAAGCATTGTACCGCCGCTGACACCTGGGATGATATTCGCTACACCAAAAACCATACCGTAAACTACGGCAAACAGATACTGTAACATAAATTATACCTTTCTTTTTCTACACTGTTTTCTTTATTATCTCTTTTGCTATACCGGGGATAAGTCCCGTGATAATTGCCGCAATAAGTGCCGCAGGATGAGGCATCTCAAAGCCTATAGCACTATTCACAAAGGGCAGGTATGTGATTATTGCCGAAGATATGGCGGTAAGGATTATTATCATAACCGAGCTTTTATCCAAAGCACCGTGCTTTAAAAGATTCACAAGACTTATTCTTCCCGACGCATTTGCAAGGGATAAGGATGCAAAGCTGAAGGTGAGCATTACAAAAAGCGTCGCCAAAGTCTGCGGGGCTGTCATAAGTCCACTGCATATTACCGATATTATAATGCCGAGCAGACCTATAGCTATTCCGTCTATTAATGCTCTTATAAGAAAACGCTTATTCATTCTTCCTCTGCCGATAAAGGCCGAGGGGGACATATCGGTTTTTATTTCTGCGGTGCATCCCATATAGCACATCGCACATACAGGCACTACCCACACCGCAAGTATTCCTGCAAAGGCAGGGCTTACAGCAAATGTTCCGAACAATCCGCTGAATAAAACGATAAGCAGTAAGGCTGCCATTGTGCTCAGCGAAAAGGCTATACATTTCTTTATATTGCGGTGGAGCTGTCTTGCTTCCTTGGCGATATCTACTATCTGCAGGAAATTATCCTCACTTGTTACAAGTCCGCTTGCTTCATAGATACAGCCTGTGGTCTTCTGCAGTGAGGTTATACCGAGGTCGCATTTCTGCATCAATTCATAATCTGCGTCGGTGTAGCCTACCGCCGCTACTATTTCGCCGTTATTACGGAGTATATCTATTATTTCAAGTTTTTGCTCTGAGGTTATATTGCTGAATATTTCAGCGTGGCTGTAATCAAGCTGAGTACCTTTGGCATTTGCCTCACGCATAGCGTCACCGGTTATCATACCACTGCATTTCAGCCCTATCTTTTTACCCATAGATGCGGCAGTTTCCGCACTGTCGGAGCTTGTCATGACAAGCTTTATACCCGCCTTTTTACAGCTCTGTACCGCAAGAGGTATCATATCTCTTGTGGCACTTATAAAGGACACCATACCCATATAGGTGTACTTTGCACTGTAAAGACTTTTTGGGACATCCTTTTTACTGTCATATATGATATATGCACTTGCCCAGATTTCAAGACCTCTTCTTGATAATGAGGCAGCTCTTTGCTGAATATCAAGGAGTCTGTCCGCTTCCATATCGCAAAGGCTTGTTATCTTATCCACAGAGCCCTTTACCGCAAGAAGATATTTTCCGTCTATTCTGTAAAGATTACCGCCGATACGATCATTTTCGTTGTAGGGGAATTTTGTCACAAGCTCATTTGATTTAAGAGCTGATATATCTGTACCTGAAAGGGCGGCGTTAAGTATGAACGCCTGCTCTGTAAGGGAGGGGTCTTCGCTGTCACTCGCAAGTACTGTAATGGTAGTCATAAGACTGTCGCTTTTACTGTAGATACCCGCAACTTCCAACATATTGGGAGCTACCACCGCCGATTTATCTATAATGAGTGTGGTAAGTCCTGTAAGCTTCTGCAGTATACCTAAATTCTTTATTGCCGCACCCTTATCCTGACAAAGCTTTGCTGAGTGGGCGGTATACATACGGACAAAAAGCTCTGCATAGGGCGGTATCGCACATATAAAGAGTGATGTAGCACAGATGATGTCAAAAAAGATACTACGGGGGACATCAGAAAAAGCAAGCCCCTTTACAAGTATCAGTACGCATATTGCAAGCACGCAAAGGGTAAGAGGGAGTCTCAGTTTTGCTAAAGTCTTTTCGTAATGCGAATAGTCAGGGTCAGGCAGCTTTGCCTTATCAGCACTTATTCTCATTCTGTAGGCGTCTTCTCCTGTGCCGACAACTCTTGCCACCACACTACCTGAAAGCACTCTGCCGCCTGCATATACACAGCTTGATTTCAGTACCGCTGAAGCGTTGTTATCCACACCTGCGTTTTTCTTTACAGGTTCTTTGCTGCCTGTAAATCTGCTTTCGTCACAGGTGAAATCAAAACATTCGAGTATATGAGCGTCAGCAGGTATCATTTCGCCGCCCTGAAGAATAATTACATCATCAGGTACTATCTGTGCCTGGGGGATAAGCTCTAATTTTCCGTCCCTTATTACTCTGTATTTCATTTTTGCCGCTGAAATAAGAGCGGATATTCTTTCGTTGCATCCGTTGCAATGAACTGCGAGCAGTACTGCACCTGCAATGGCAATCACAAAGCAGGCGATGCCCATTGCTACGCTCTGTAAAAAGATGATTTCGATAAGCCCTGATAAAAACAGTAATACTACCGTGATGTTGAGCAATATATGACGGGATTTAAAGCTTTTGTCCTCGGTTTCGGCAAAGCTGTTTTCACCGTACATTTCAAGGTTCTGAGCGGCTTTTTCATTTGTAAGACCGCTGTAGTCCCCTTTAAAGTTCAGAAATTCTGCCATATTAAACCTCTTGTCGTTTTTATCTATCGGAATTGTTCCGTTTGTTTTTTGCACATATATTTAATTATCTCACAAAAACAGTGAAAAATCAAGTAAAGAAGACAATTTTCCCGAAATTAAGGCAAATCTTAGCGGATAGTGTCAAAAGACGTGTCATTATTATGCTAATTAGTACATATATATGTTGATTTTTGACAAAAAGTGTGATACAATATTACCTGTATCAGTGTGTTAAATTTTTGTTAATCTGATTTTCAGGTTAAGCTATGTATATAATCAAAATGAAAGGACCGCAAATCATGGAACCAAGTGCTAATAACCCTACCCCAAAACGCTTTAACATTCTTGCAATAGATGATAACGTTCTGTTGCTGAGAACCGTTAAGGAAATGCTTTCAGCAAGCTATAACGTGGCAATAGCGACTTGTGGCAGTCAGGCCTTTGACCAGCTTGCCATAAAGACGCCTGATCTTATACTTTTAGACTATGAGATGCCCTATCAGAACGGCAGTGAGCTGTTCAGAAAATTCAAGGAAGATCCTGCTATTGCAAGCATCCCTGTAATATTCTTTACAAGCAGCTCTGACCTTGATACTGTAACCAAGCTTTTATCCTTAAAGCCTGATGGTTATATGTTAAAGCCGCCAAGCAAGGCTAAATTAGTAGCCCTTATAGAAAAGACCCTGCATAAGAACTGATTTTGACAATAAGCCTTAAAGCAAGGAATAAAAAATGATACATGTTTTTATTATAAACCCCTTTGCGGGACACCAGACTTTTGCAGATGATCTGCGTACAAAGCTCAGCAAGTATGAAGACCTTGATTACTTTGTTTTCAACACAAGATACGAAAAGTACGAAACTGAGCTGGTGAAAAAAATACTCAGAGTTTTTGAAGGTGAAAAGCTACGCGTCTATTGTTGCGGTGGCTCAGGTACTATGCGCCGTATGCTCAACGGCTTTGATGATCTGTCAGACGTGGAGATCGCCTTTTACCCCTGCGGGCTTACCAACGACTACCTTAAGGTATATGGCGATAACGAAGAGAAATTCCACAATATAGACGAGCTTATTAATGGCGAGGTAGTGGATATAGATTACATAAAGACAAATCACGGTGTTGCACTGAACACGCTTTCCACAGGTCTTGACAGTGCGTGCCAGACAAAGATGAATCAATATCGCCCCTTGCGATTTATCAGCGATAAGCTCCCTTACATAATGGCGGTATATTATTCCTTATTCGTATCAAAAACTAAAGAGTATGAAGTAAAGCTGGACTACGATAAACACGAGGGGTATTTTTCCGAGATCTTTTTCGGAAACGGACACGTATTGGGCGGAGATATCTTTTTTGCGGATAATGCCTGCTCTACGGATGGTCTTGGTATCACGAGAATTGCAACCGTAAAAAAACGGGGTTTTCCTTTGGCGGCACTTCTTGTAAATCTTAAGAAAAAGAATTTCGCAAAAGCGAGTAAGAAGATGAAATTCGGCCTTTCTAAAACTATAGAGATAAAACGTACTGACGGCAGACCCTTTACTATAAATCAGGATGGCGAGCTTATCCACGGCGTTACTGAGTGTAAAGCTGTAATGGTAAAGCAAGGGCTACACTTTGTCGTACCCAAGGGGGTGAGACCGTGAGAGCGACCTACAGATTTGCTTTTTTCTTAAACCTTATCTTTTTTATTGCAAAAAGTGTAGCAGCGGTTATTATGGGTCTTGTCCTTAACAAATATTCTTCTGTTATAATGATAGGCTACGGTGCGTTTGCAGCCGTTATAGCGTTTGTAATTGCTTTTGGTGTGGCAAAGCAAAGACTGTCAGAAGTTTTCCATAAGCGGCTTCAGTCTATAGTATTCATTATAGCCGATCTTTTTGTAGGCTTTGCCTTTGACTCAGCACAGGTAATGCTTTATTCAATGATGCTGACGTCAGTAGTTCTTTTCACTTTTATAGACGGCAGGTTGATGAAATTCTACACTATCAATTCCTACGTCTTTCAGCTTGTATGCGTTATACTCATTCAGATAATACTTAATTCTTCCCAGTCGGTACTCGAAATGAACTTCGGTATTATCACTACCGCCGTTGCAAACTGGGTGTTTGTCGGTATGATAGATATGATAGTATATAAAAACCGACAGTATGCCGAGCAGGAACGAAGTCTTGACGATCTGCTGAACTTAGTTGAAAAGAAGTGTGACGAATCAAGAGCGGCAACAAAGAGTAAAACTGCTTTCTTTGCGGTAATGTCTCACGAGATACGTACTCCTATCAATGCGATCATGGGTATGAACGAAACGATACTGCGTGAAAGTAAAGAAAAAAATATAAAGGATTACGCCCTTGAAACAAAAACCGCGGCAGATTCTTTGCTATGTATCGTAAACGATATCCTTGACGTTACGAAAATCGAAGAAAATAAGCTTAAAATAATTTCTGTAAGATACAGTATGCCGTCAATGTTTACTGATATCTATAACCTTATAAAATTCAGAGCAGAAACAAAACAATTGGAGCTTGTACTTGATATTGATGAAAATCTCCCGTCAGAAGTTTATGGCGATGACGTAAGACTGAAGCAGATACTTATAAATCTGCTGACAAATGCAGTTAAATACACCCATACGGGTACGGTTACCTTTACCGCAAATAGAGAAAGCGAAGACACCTTCTTCTGCAGTGTTAAGGATACGGGTATAGGTATAAATCCTGAAAATAT